>JADFXE010000004.1:0-25218 GCA_015233705.1 Candidatus Omnitrophota bacterium | reverse complement strand
GAATACAGGGAAATGGGTTCCGGTCCAGGGGGATCGGAAAAATAAGTATCAGTCGATGTATGACGCTCAGATCCGTTCGAACAGGTAACGCAGGGACATACAAAATCATTGGAGTAAACGCGGGCTGGTGCCCGCGCCGTTAACTTATATCGCGGCTAAGCAAGGAGGCAGGGCATGAAGATCACTCAAGGATTAACCCGGATCACGCTATGTACGATCATGGCAATGGCAGCGGCCAGTTCACCAGGATGGTGTGGGCCCAACGAACAAGGTGGACAAAAGAAAGAGAATACGAGCACAAGCGAAGTGAAGGGGTCTAATCCTGCTCCGAAGGCCAGCAGCGGAACAGATGCTGCTTCAGAAGCCCTGATAGCCGCGGTGACGAAAAATGACTCGAAGATGGTTCAGGAGCTGATCAGCAAGGGCGCGCCAGTTGACGCCAAGGATGCTGACGGTAATTCTCTGTTGACATTTGCGATACATAATCAGAATTTTGAACTGGCCCGCTGGCTTATTGCCCATGGCGCGAGCATTGATTTTATGGCATTTCTTGTCTGCAATCCCCAGCCGAATTCCCCCGGTTACTCGGCGGATCAGGAGAGCCTGCTGGCGGACATGGTCACGGCGAAGTTATTGAAACAGGGAATGAAGTTAAAGCCGGAAAATTTGGCGGCTAAGACGCAATTTGTAAAAAATTGTAAGGAAGCCATAATTTCATATATGAAGGACCATGATCTGTTCCCCAAGGACGTCACTGGATGGACGTTACGAATTGTGGATGTGGTTTTCAAAGATGGCTTTGGCTCGTCTTTTCTTGTGCGTTGCGATATCGCGATGTGGAATGCCGCCGCTATGTATGAATTGGTTTCAAAATCAGGCCTGACTTTCCAGGCTCCGCAGCAGCTGGCATCCAAGGGCGTTTTTTCCCATGTGTGGATGTATCGGCCGAGCACCGAGAGCGGCAGTGTTGTATTGAGCACAAGCTACGATGACCAGAAGGTAACTAACGGAGATTTCTACGTAACAGTAGGCGATGGAAACAGTGTGACCGCAAAACGGCTGAATTACAGTGAAGTCATTGAAAAGGGATTGGAGTATTGACGAGGCGAAGTCAGCATTTAAGGATATGGCCGATCCTCTTCGCGCCGCCGGGGGGAAAGAGAAAAACACGGGATGCTTGGCGCTGGCATGCGCCGTAGAAAGGATGATGATATGACACAGATCCCATGCAAAGAATGTCAAAAAGAGATCAGCAGCAAGGCGGTTATCTGTCCTCATTGCGGCGTTCGGGTTCGGCCCTGGTGGCGTAACCGTGCCCTGATGGTCGTGCTCATGATCGTCGGTTGTTTCCAGGTCTTTACCGCGATCGCCTTTATATTCGACAGCATTCTTTATTGGCTTCCCCAGGCGTATTCCGATGATGTGTACGCCATCGACTGGAAGGAAATGTGGATCGGGTTCGGGTATTTGATCGTGGGCTTTGGGTTGGTTCTTCTTGCTGCGCGCGGAGCGTTCACCAAGGGCCACGCGATGCGCCGTTACGGGCATTTTCTGCTCAGCCTGGGGGTTGCCTGTCTTACACTCGTTCTTTGTCTTGCCTCGCATTTTAAGATTTCGACAGCGCAGTGGTTCACGAATAATGTCGTCGGCAAGGTCACGGTGGATGGCGAGAAGCGTTCCTATCTTCTGCGGTACCGCGTGCTTCAGTTCCCGCCTAAACCGGCGCAGGTCTTGAAGGCGAGGGTCGTCAAGATGGAGTGGTCTGGTATTCCCAAGGGCACGAAGCTCACGATGGGCGACAATACGGAGGTCTCGACCAAGGAGGATCTGGTTGAGATCAAATTCTCCCTGGAGGTCCGCAACACATCATCTGATGCGGCACGCCTGATGAGCGTTCCGTCGGTCGGGAATGAAAAGAAGGCGGTTTTTGAGTCGCTACATTTCCCGATCCAGGACGGGACCATAAAAGATTTCCCGGATAACGGGATTCCTTTCTCCGGCCATGAGGTCAAGGTGATCGAGCTCGACAGCAGCCTGCAGGGCTATGATGAGGTCAAGGACGCCGGGGACCTGTTTGTGACGCACGGCAGTTATGATGACTGGCACGAAAACCTGAGTCCGTTGCCTGCCCGTGATGTGCTTTATAAGAGTCAATGATCCTCCTGAATCCGGAAATTGGAAAGGAACGCGTATGAAAATATCACGTATTGTTATGCTCCTCACGTTTATCGGCGGAATGGCGGCGGCCGTTGCCGTGAGACAGCCTGCCTGTGCCGACGAAACGAAGGCGTCTGTGACCGAGTCTCTCATGGATGCGGCAGGGAACGGCTATTTGGAAACCGTCAAGCAGCTGCTGGACGCCGGCGCAGATATTAATGCGAAAGACAAGGATGGCAAGACGGCGTGGATTCGGGCTTCTGATAATTATCAAACGGATGTCGTGAAGCTGTTAATGGAGAAGGGCGCGGATGTGAGCATCAGGAATGAGAAAGGCGAGACTGGCTTGATATGGGCGTCCAAACACGGAAGCATTGATACTGTGAAACGCCTGATCGCGGCAGGCGCGGACGTGAACGCAAAAGATAAGAATGGCCTGACGCCTCTTATGGCCGTATCTGAGGATGGTCCTGTGGAGATAGCGAAGGCGTTGATCGAAAAGGGCGCGGATATGAACGCCAAAGACGACGTGGGCATGACCGCCCTGATGCGCGCGTCGGGAAGCCGGCCTTCCGTGATCAGGACCTTTACCGAGGACGGCCCGGCTGTGCTTTTGGAGTCCACAGGCGGCAATTTGGAATTGGTGAAATTGTTGCTCGATAAGGGGGCGGATGTTAAGGCTAGGAGTGCGGCCGGGTTCAGCGCGCTGATGGGCGCTTCTTATGAAGGGCATATCGACATTGTGAAGCTGCTTCTTTCCCAGGGGGCGGACGTCAATGCTGTCACCAACGGGATTATTGTTTCGGGAGATCAGGCAGACGGGAACCTTCAGAATAACAGGGAGGCGACAACGGTGTTGATGCTGGCATCCCGAGGCGGACACGCCGATGTGGTGAAGGCGCTTCTCGATTATGGTGCGGATGTTGGTTTTAAAAATATCATCGGTGATACGGCCTTGATCTATGCGTCTTTGGAGGGCCATGAGGAGATTGTGAAGCTGCTGCTGGATAAGCTTTCCCAGGTCAAGGTTGATATGATGGCGCGGCTGTTCGGCAAGGAAACGGGTGTGAATGTGAAAGACAAGGATGGGTGGGACGCGCTCATGTGCGCCTCGGCCAGGGGCCATACCAAGGCGGTGAAGCTTCTTTTAGGGAGCGGCGCGAATGTCCATGCCAGGAATGCACGCGGCGAGACGGCGTTGGCGTATGCCGTAAAAAATAACCATCCTGACGTGGCAGACCTTCTGCGCGCCGCCGGGGCGAAAGAATAGAATCCGTTTAATTTAACCAGGAGAATAGGATGAAATATAAACTGGGCTGTTTGATGGGCTTGATCGTTGTCGTATTGTCGGTTTCCGGTTGCGCGATAAGCAGCCTTACTCGTCTTGACAATATTGCTCCCAGTGAAGCGATCGCTATTGCAAAGATCCATATTATCTATAATGGTAAAGATATGTCGAACAGGTCCAATGTGCTTTTTAACGAGTGGGGCGGTGGGTTTCCGAAGTATCAATACATCGTCGGCCAGGACGGTTACATTTTTGCCAGGCTTCCAATCGGGATGAACGGGATGAGCGGCATTGTGCACGGATCAGGGCTCTCCCATTTTATTGCCCAGGGAGAAATCACCTGCCAACTTAAGGGCGGTGGGGTTGTTAATTATTTGGGTGATATTACTTTTAATTGGAACGGCAAGGCGTCTGGTTCTGAAGCCGGTGCTTTCTTTCGCAGTTCAACCCCTTTGGGGATGCTCCTCATGTCAAGTCCGGACCAGGGAACGATCCGGGTGGTTATCGAATCTAATGTAAAAGAAGCGCAAGAGGTGTTCAGGAGGAAGTTTCCTGATAGTCAGGCAGAGATCACTGCCGCGTTATTGGAAGTAAAGCCCGGGTCTTGATTTGCGGAGTGGGGCGAAAGAATAGGACATCAAGCTAAACAAAATGTCGACAGAAGCGGTAAAGAGTAGCCCAGCGGAGGCAGGATGTTGAACTTCAAAGTTGATCAGAAATTATGCGTTAAATGCGGTCAGTGCGTGAAGATGTGCCCGGCCAGTGTCATTGACCTGGTTGACGGGTATCCGTTGGTGACGACGGAGAAAGAGCCGGGATGTTTTCGCTGCCAGCATTGTTTCACCGGCTGCCAGCCGGGCGCGATCTCCATTCTCGGCCTTGGTCTCAAGGCAAGTCGGCCGTTGGACCGTCCTTTTCTGGATGCCGACGCCTTTGAGACTTTCATCAAGGGGCGGCGGAGTATACGGGCTTATCAGGATGAGGATCTTGATCCGGCCTTGATCAAGCGTCTTTTGGATGTGGCCTGGCATGCGCCGTCGGCAAAGAACGATCGCAAGGTCAGGTTCACGCTCATCGACAAGAAAGAAAAATTGGCCCAGTTCCGGGAGCGCATCATCGAGGAGCTTTCTGTTTTGGCCAAGGAGAACAAGCTGCCGCCGGGGTATGAAGTGTTCGGCTATTTCGCCCAATTGTGGAGACAGAAGAAAATCGACGTGATCTTTCGCGGGGCCCCGCATTTATTGATCGCCTCGGCACCCAAAAAGTCGATCGCGCCTTTGCCGGATTGTTTTATCGCGCTTTCATATTTTGATCTTTTCGCGCCGAGTGTTGGCGTCGGCACGGTCTGGAGCGGGCTGGCCAAATGGGTGATTGACGACATCCTGCCGCAGACAAAGGAGTTCCTTGAGATCCCCAGGGATCATGTTATCGGTTACTGCATGGTGTTCGGCAAGCCGGCAGTGAAATTCGCGCGCACAGCCCAGCGCGGCCAGGCTAATGTTCATATTGTGAAATAAAGAAGGATCTACAACAAGGAGTCGCATGAAGAAACCATCACCGAATGAGCCGGATATCGCCGGATTAATGACAAAGATCCAGGAGCAGCTGGCTGCGCTGGACAGGAAGGTGGATGCGCTGCTGAACAAATCCTTGCCGCGGCCCGCCGAAGTGCGGCCGTCACCGAAGCCTGTTTTTTATCAGCCTGTCCATGCCCATGGCCCGGTTCATGCTCATGACCCTGTTCAGGACAGCCGTCGCCAGCACGATCAGCAGAAAACCAGGCAGCTATTTCCTGCGACCTGCGCGGACTGCAAGAAGGACTGCGAGCTTCCTTTCAAGCCCAGCGGAGACCGGCCGGTCTATTGCAAGGAGTGTTTTTCCCGGCGTAAATCTGGTCCGCATTCCAAGGTCAGCGTAGAGAACAAGCCTAAAGAGACGTTGCCTGTTCCCGTGGCAACGGCTCCTGCGGTAGTTCCTGTTCCGCCGCCTCCTGCCAAGGAAAAGAAGAAGCCGGCTGCGGCCAAGAAGCCTGCTGCGAAGAAGAAGCCGGTTGCCAGGAAGAAGACCGGCAAGTAGTTTGCTGTCAGTTGGAACGGGTGGGGATGACAGAGAGAGCATGAATTCATGTGGGATTGCAAACACAGACGATCACCCGATGACTTCTGCAGCAAGCGTAAGGCAAAGTGTTTTCCCGGCGGCGTCGGCTGTATCTTGAAGGGAAAATATGACTTCCCCTTTCGGGCCGAAGAAGATCCGCTGCTCAAGGTTAAGGGCAGAGGGTCAAGAAAGTCGGAAAATAAGACGTAATTAACGGGGATCATGACAAGTAGAAAGGGATTCGTACGAAAAAGAGGAATTTGTCCGTTCGCCAGAAGATCACGCGTGGATGAATGGTTTTTTGGCGCAGGATGTCGTCCCGCGGGTAGGTTGTGGAATAGCTAAACGAAAAAAGGTACTGCGGGCTTTAGCCCGTGGGGTTTCCATACATGTTATATAAATCATTTCTTTTCTGGGGGGCTTTGCTTATTTTTAGTATTTCTTTATTTTTGACCCCGAGGATTTTCTTACTTGCCGGCCCGTCAGCGCATGTTATTCGAATCACAAACGCTATTTTTTTCCTGGTCAGTTTTGTGTGCCTTATTTATTGTGGAGTGCGTTTCAATAAGGAATATCAAAATTTGGCTAATCAGGCATTGCAAGCAATCTTTCAAGAGTATCCAGTCCAGGATATTCAAGTTAAAAGTTTTTTTGTGACTCCTCAGTATAGGTGGCGATCGCCGCCGACTCCATTTGATCGCGCTGTGGAGGAAATGCTTCGACAGTGTTCAGTTTTAAAGATCAAGACCAATGATGCCGTTCCGCTTGCAGTTACGCTATACGTCTGGTTCTTTTCTATTAGGGTTATTGAAATTAAAATGATGGCACCTAGAAATCAATCCAAAATTCTTCTTAAGAAGTTGAGGAGTTTTAATCTTCGTTGGGGGTTCTTTGGTTTTGCAGGATTGCTCGTTCCTTTTCTAATTATTTCTGATTATTTAAAGCAGAAGCGGATCGTCTTTAAAAAATCAAGTGAACGCAGGGAAGAGCGCGGAGGATGATGACAAGAAGTAATAACAAGCAGTAGGGGGTGGCAATGGATAAGAAAGTGTACTTCTGTCCTGAGTGTAATGCACAGCTCTTTTTGGATTCGGTCGTAGAAGCCTTTCTTGGTGGTTGTAATCAGGCGGATGGTCAATTGGGGAAGGATGTCTTTCATTTTAGACACGGCTCTGGCGCCAGGGTGACTTGCTTGAAGTGTAGCGCTAAATTAGAATTTGATTGGAAGGCTAAAAGATTTAAGCGTGTAAATGTCGTTAATGACTTTATTCGTCCGGCATATCGTGAAGAAAGGAAGTTGTCCTTGAGGCAATCAGTTATATTATTGGTTGTTCTAGGCGCTATTGCGTTGTTGCTTTCATGGCTTTTAGCACGAGGAATGTAGGCAGAGGCCAAGGTTTATGAGGAATTTCTAAACAATGATTAATGGTTATAGAAAGTTGTTTAATAGGAGAACGCCATGCCAGTAGATACGATCCAATGGACAGGAAAGTCCGTCCGCATCATTGATCAGACGCTTCTGCCGGGGCAGTTGAAATATATTGACTGCCGGGACGTCAAGACGCTGTGGATCGCGATCAAGACGCTCCAGGTCCGCGGGGCGCCGGCGCTGGGGATTGCCGCGGCCTTTGGCGTGCTCTTGGGCATCAAGCAGTTCAAGGGCCAGGACCCGGCGCAGTTCGCGAGTTTTGTCCTCAAGCTCTGCGACTACATTGGCACGTCGCGTCCGACGGCGGTCAATCTTTTTAACGCGCTCAACCAGATGCGGGGATTGATCCTGAAGAATCGCGGACTTCCGGTTGCGGTCCTTAAGGCGGTCCTTGAGGCTGAGGCGCTGGCGATTTTTGAGGAGGACAAGGCGGTCTGCCGCGCCATGGGTGCTCACGGGGCGAAACTGGTCAGGAACGGCGGGACTTACATGACCGTGTGCAACGCCGGAGGTCTGGCGACCGCGGATTACGGCACCGCGCTCGGTGTTTTCTACGCTGCGAAAGAAGCGGGGAAGTCGTTTCAGGTCTTTTCACTGGAGACGCGGCCGCTGTTGCAGGGCGCGCGCCTGACGACCTGGGAGCTTTTGAAGAACAAGATCGATGTGACGCTGATCTGCGACAACATGGCGGCCTCGGTCATGAAGAACAGAAAGATCGACGGCATTTTCGCGGGAGCGGACCGTATCGCCAGTAACGGGGACGCGGCCAACAAGATCGGCACCTACATGCTGGCGGTTCTGGCCAAACATCACGGCGTGCCGTTCTACATTGTCGCGCCCAAGACCACGTTTGATATGAATATCGCCTCCGGCGACGGGATCCCGATCGAGGAACGCTCGGCGGACGAGGTGCGTAACTTTGTCGGCCGCCCGACAGCGCCCAAGAGCGTCAAGGTCTTTAATCCGGCTTTTGACGTGACGCCGGTGGAATTGATCACCGGCATTGTGACCGAATACGGCGTGATCCGTGAGCCTTCGATCGGCAAGATCAGGAAAGTACTTTCTTCGCAATCAAAGAAAGGGTGAACAATGCGGCTGAATAGAACGGTGCTCTTTTGTCTGGCCGCGACGATTGTCTTTGCCCCTGCGTCCAGGGCTGAGGACTTGAGTCAAAATGACACCCTTTACGGCGAGGCCGAGCAGTTGATGAATGAGAAAAAGTGGGATGAGGCGGCCGCAAAGTTATCGACCATCATCCAGAATGATAAGTCTTACGCTCCGGCCTATGTGAACCGCGGGTATTGTTATCAGGTCAAAGGCGAGCTTGATAAGGCGAGCGAAGACCAGGCCAAAGCCATCAAGCTTGCCCCTAAAACTTTGATAACCGCCTATTGGAACCAATCGGCGGTCTTTCAATTGAAAGGTGATCTGGCCCGGGCTTTGGCAGGATTGACCAAGGCGATCGAGATGTTCCCGGAAAATCCGGGAAGCTACCAACGAAGAGCAGCGGTTTATTTTGATCTTAGGCAATATGGCAAGGCCCTGGAGGATATGGAGAAAATGCGTTCTCTGGGAATGACGCCTCCCGAAGATATTATTCGTGCGGCCAAGAAGGCTGGGGATAATCCGCCCGCTGCTGGTGCGTCAGGAAAAGATGAGGCTGGGGATCCGTATTTTGTGTCGTCGGTCAAGGCTGAGGGATTGATCGCTTTAGGGGATTGGGACGGTGCGATCGCAAAGTATAGCGAGCTCATCCGCAAGGAACCGGACCTTGCTTTTGCCTATCTTCAGCGCGGCAGTTGTTATGTCATGAAGGCTGATAATGACCATGCGATCGCGGACCTTGCGCGGGTCATTGAGCTTGCCCCCGGCGCTTATCCCGAGGCTTACCTGAACCGGGGCAATTCTTTTCATGCCAAAGGGGATCTGGGACGGGCCGTGGAGGATTACGATAAGGCAGCTGCGTTGGGTTTTAATGACCCGGAGCTTTTTCAGAGTATGGCGATAGCTTTTTATGAGCTCAAGAAGTATGACAGGGTTTGGGACATGATTGGCAAGTTGCGTGCACTCGGAGTGGATCCGCCGGATGATTTTCTTCAGGCCCTGGAGCGCGCGCAGAAAGGGGAAGCGTCAGCCTCCGGCAGCGAGCAGGGCAAAAGTTCTTCTGACGGGAAGAAGGCTTCACGCCCGGCGTCCATGCCTGACGTTGATCCCGGCCTGGATGAGGTCTTTTCTCATGTCGGGAATTATCCTCCGAAATTCGCATCTGACGCTGAGCGGGCGCAGATCGAGGATAAATTGAAAGATCTGATTAAGACCCTCGAGGCAAAGATCGCGACGGATCCCAAGAACCAGGATATTTTATGGCGTCTGGGTTGGGCGTATACCATGGCTTACAATTTAGACTGGAAGGAAAGTCGGGATAAGATCGAACTGTATTTCGGACAGCTGTTCAATCTGAACCCGGAACATCCGCAGGGACATTTGTTTGACGGCGGATATTTGCAGCAGACAGGGGGCGGGGTGGAGAAAAGCATTCCTTTTCTGCAGAAGGCCGCTGATCTCGGGTCTGACGATGCGTTCATGATGCTGGCGATGGCGTATATGAAATTGAATCGCAATCAGGATGCGCTGCAGAATCTAAAGAAGTTCTACGGCAAGCATCCAGATTCGGAGCAGGCCAGGATGCTGATCGACTCCCTGGAAAAAAGAAGCGGGAGCGATTATCAGGTTATTCAGAATCAAGTGCAGACGCCGGCCAAATGAGGTGGACATGAATTGTGGGTAATAGGAATACGATAAATCGAACATAGACTAACAGGAAAGGACAGATCATGAGTTTGAACAGTGTGAACATTATGGGGAATTTGACGCGCGATCCGGAATTGAAGAATCTGCCGTCAGGAAAAGCGGTCTGTAATCTGTCGATCGCCAACAACCGCGTCTACTCCAAGGGCGGCGAGAAGGTTACGGAAGTGTCCTATTTTGACGTCGAGGTTTGGGGTGTGGTGGCCGAGAATTGCGCGCGGTACCTCAAGAAGGGCAGTGGCATCATTGTCGAGGGGCGCCTGCGCCAAGACCGCTGGGAGAAAGACGGCAAGACCCAGAGCCGCGTCAGGATCACGGCGAACAACATTCATTTTCTGCCGAAAAGGGATGGCGGCGGACAGCAGCGCAGCGAGCCGGAGGCTTCCTCTTCTTCACCAAACGAGGCTCTGGATGCTGCCAGTCCGGCAGATATTGCCTGGGAGGAATAATAGAATAGCCTTTGCTCAGTTGTTGGCGAAGACTTTAAACAGTCTCATTGTAATGACACGGAAGAAGCGAGCATGACATTATCCCAACTCGGCGAATTCGGTCTGATTGAACGGCTGAAGCCATTTCAGAACCTTTCACGAAAGGTCGTCAGGGGCATGGGCGATGACGCGGCCGTGCTGGAGCTGGACGCGAAGCGCCGGCAGCTTTTTACGACGGACATGTGCGTGGAAGGCGTACATTTTCTGCGCACCATGCCGGCGCAGGATGTCGGCTGGAAGGCCATGGCAGTGAATGTGAGCGATATCGCAGCCATGGGCGGCACGCCGACCTTTGCTGTTGTGTCACTTGGCGTTCCTATTGTTGGCCCAGATCGGGGCCTGCCTCCTGCGGCACCCTTCCGGCCTCGCCCCGCAAAAGACGGGCCTGCGGGCGGAAGGGAACCCGCTTCCGGAGTCGCCCGATCTGGTATTGAGTATGGCTATCTGGAGGCTCTTTACAAGGGAATACATGCCTGCGCCAGGACGTTTGGCGTGAGCATTGTCGGCGGTGACACGGTGCGGGCGCCGGCGTTGACCATTAACGTCGCGCTTCTCGGCGAGGTCGGGAAGAAAGATCTGGTCTTCCGTTCGGGGGCTAACCCCGGGGATGTGATCTTTGTGACCGGACCGCTGGGCGGGTCGTTCAAATCCGGTCGGCATCTGACGTTCATGCCTTGCGTGAAGGAGGCGCATTTTCTGGTCAAGAAGTTCCAGCCTTCGGCCATGATGGATATCTCCGACGGACTTGTGGGCGACCTGGGGCATATTCTTGAGCAGAGCAAGGTTGGTGCTGTGCTGGAGGAGACCAGGATCCCGGTTAACCGTGGTGCGACTTTCGAGCAGGCGCTTTACGAAGGGGAAGATTTCGAGCTGTTGTTCACATTGCCCTGGAACAAGGCGCAGGCTCTGATCCGTCAGAAACGTTTTTATCCCGTTGGCGTGGTTGTTCACCGTCACGAAGGGTTAACATTAAGGCGCGTTGACGGTGAGATTGTGGCGCTCACGAAAAAGGCATTCGCCCATTTCTGATGAAGACACTGAAATTTTTCTCCCATTGTTATGAAGACACCCTGGCCCTGGGCGCGCGGTTCGCGAAATTTCTTAAGGCCGGCGACATTGTATGCCTTTTTGGCGACCTTGGTGCAGGGAAGACTGCCTTCACCAAGGGAATAGCCAAGGGCCTGGGGATCGACCCTAACAAGGTTCATTCTCCGACGTTCGTGCTCATGAACATCTACGAGGCCAAGTGTCCGGTCTATCATTTTGATCTTTACCGCATCGGGGCCGCTGACCTGTTCGATCTAGGATATGAAGAATTCTTTTACGGCAAAGGGATTGCTGTTATAGAATGGTCAGAGCGGCTGGGGGATCTGATGCCGAAAGACCACTGGCATGTGGAGTTGAAGCATGCGGGCGGTGATGAGCGCTCGGTCGCGGTTTCGTTCGAGGGAACGGCGCTGAAGGAGCGGTTTACCAGGGTTTCCGGAAGACTTTCATGAAGATACTGGCTGTTGATACATCCACCAGACATCTGTCCATCGCCGTGACCGACGGGGATAAGGCGCTTGTGGCCCACAATGCCCGTCCCAGGAAAGACCTGTCTTTGACCATCACCTTTGACATTGAGCATGCCCTGGAGCAGGCGGGCATTGTCCTTCACAATATTGACGGGTTTGTGGTCGGCCTGGGGCCGGGATCATTTACCAGCCTTCGGGTCGGGATGTCCATGATGAAGGCGTTCATCATGGTGACCGAGAAGCCGGTTGTTGGCATCTCGAGCCTGGATGCGATCGCCATGAATGTGAAGGCGCACGCGTCGACACAGGTCTGTGTCATTAATGATGCCCGTCGCAATCTTCTGTACAGCGCGATCTATGAGAAGAAAGATACCGGCCTGACCCGCAAGAGCGAATATCTCCTCAAGCCGATCGACGAGGTTCTGGTGCTCCTTCAGGGCGAGACCGTGTTCATTGGCGACGGCATTCAGCTGTATCGCGATCATATCACGGCCAAGGCTCATGAATGGCAGGGGCGTTTTACGCCGCACTTTGAGACGGACAAGCACTGGCTGCCGCATGCCAAGGAACTTGCGCGGCTGGGTTACCAGAGATTCCTGAGAGGCGAGACCGACAAGATAGACACGCTCGCGCCGCTCTATTTATATCCGCAGGATTGCATGGTCAGCACGAAGAAGTCAGCGGTTAGCAGTCAGCCGTCAGCAGGGAAGAGCGCTGCCGACAGCCCGAGAGCCGACAGCTGACAACAGCTATTATGGATCAGACTTCCAAGTATTCCCAACCTCTGACCCGGGTCGAGATCGACCTTGCCGCGGTCCGGCATAATTTCCAGCAGGTCAGCAAGCTGGCGGCCCGGCAGCTGGAGCCGCGGATCAATCACAATGTTGACATCCTTTCGGTGGTCAAGGCTGATTCCTACGGTCATGGCATGGTCGCCTGCGCCAAAGTTATTGATCAGGCCGGGGGACGTTTCTTTGCGGTCTCCAATGCCCAGGAAGGTGCCCAGCTGCGCGCGTCAGGCAACAAGCGGCGCATCCTTCTTTTTGAATCCACGCTTCCGGAGATTGCCAAGGATCTGGTCAAATATGATCTGACGCCGAGCGTATGCACGCTGGCTTTTGCCAGGGAATTGGATCGTTGCGCAAAGAAGGCCAGGAAGAAGGTCGCGATTCATGTCAAGGTCGATACCGGCATGTCCCGCCTGGGAGTGCCTTACAGCGAGGCGGTTGATTTTGTGAAGGGTCTGGCGCGCCTCGGGCATATTCAGGTCGAAGGGATCCTGACGCATTTTCCCGTCGCAGATACGGACCGTCATTTTACCGAGAAGCAGATCGAGGCCTTTTCGGATGTGATCGCAGAGCTGATCAAGGCCGGGGTCCCGTTCAAGTATCTTCACGCAGCCAACAGCATGGGGATCGGCGGTTACCGCAACCGGTATTTCAACCTGGTCCGTCCCGGGGTCATGCTTTACGGCCTTTACCCGGATGCGGCGTTGCGTTCTGCCATTGCGCTTAAGCCGGTCATGTCGGTCAAGACACGGGTGCTTTTTGTGAAGACCATCCGGCGTGGGTCAGGCATCAGCTACGGCCACACGTTTAAGGCCCTCTCGGATATTCCGACGGCGGTCCTGGCGATCGGTTACAGCGACGGGTATCTACGCGCGATGTCGAACAAGGCGCATGTTTTGATCAACGGATTACCCTGTCCGGTCCTGGGGCGGGTGACCATGGACCAGACGATTGTTGATATTTCTCTCGCCCAGCGGGGCGGGACGGTCGAGATCGGGGATGAGGCGGTCGTGCTGGGGCAACAGCGGGATTCCGAGATCAGCGCCGATGATCTGGCCGAATGGGCGGACACGATCAATTACGAGATCGCTTGCAATCTGGGCAATCGCCTGCCGAGAATTTATCTGAAGTGATCTTCTGCGGAATTCTGACAAGGAGGCATTTATGAAAAAAGTATTAAGCATTCTTCTGCTGATTTTTGCGATCCTGTTCGTCCTGGGTCTGATCAAGGATTTCCTGATCCGCTCCGCGGTTGTGGCCGGGGCCAAGCAGACGCTGGGGGCTGATGTCTCGATCGGAAGTTTTTCGCTCGGCATCCTCAGCCAGTCGGTCAAGATGCGGAGTTTCAAGGTTTACAATCCTGATGGATTTCCGACCAAAGAGGTTTTGGTTGATATCCCTGAAGTCGCCGTCCAGTTGGATGTCCCGGCGCTTTTTAAGAATACGCTGCATGTCCGTTATCTGCGGCTGAATTTGAAGGAAGCGCGGCTTATCAAAAATAAGGACGGTCAGCTGAATGTGAACGCGCTCAAGTTGCCGCCTCAATCAGAAAAGCAGATGAGCATGAAGTTTGATTTGGTTTCGTTGAGTGTCGGCAGGGTCGTTATGGAGGATTACTTCCGGACGGGGACCGAACCCAAGATTACAAAGTATGATGTTGATATCAAGGACAGGGAATTGCTCAACATTAACAGTGCCCAGGAGTTGAGCGCCGAGGTGATGATGGCCGCACTCACGCCGGCGGGGCTTGCCAGTGCCTTTACGCTCGGGGATCAGGTGCTTGGTGATATCAAAGGAACAGCTCATTCCCTGGGCCAGGCGTTCAAGAATTTCTTTAAGGGATCGAAGAGGTAGTTAGAACATCCGCCGGATGAGGAGGACGCCGGCGATGAGAAAGAGAATAGGCGCGAACCAGGCCGCAACGGCCGGCGGGAAGGCTCCCAGCTTTCCGAACGCAAGACCTATAGAATTCACCACGAAAAAGAGAAACCCGATCGCCAGCGCGATCCCGACCGAGGCAAAGGTCAGTCCCTTGCGGTTGCCAGTCATGAGCGCAAAAGGCAACCCGACGAAGATGATCACGATACAGGCAAAAGGATAGGCGATTTTTTGGTTCAGGTCGACCCGCAGGCCTCTGAGCGCGACCTCAGCGCCGGAAGATTTGAATCGTTTGATATATTCTCTGAGCTGGTGGATATTCATGGTCGTGACATCCGCATGCTGTTTCATGAGGTCAGACGGCGATTCGCCGATGTTCACGGTTTTCTCTGTGTAGACGTGCACATCCGCCGCGGCGATCTGGTCCAGGGGATTGTAGGTCGCGATCTGGCAGCTGGTGAATTTCCAGGAGGACCCTGTCCATTCTCCTTTAAGAGCGACCAGTTTCTCCGTCAGGCGCTGGCGGCTGTCCTGGGTGATGATCGTGGGGCTTTTCATGGTTCTGGTCGCCGGGTCGTATTCGTCGATATAAAAGAGCCGGTTGTCCATGCCGTAAAAATAAAGATTTTTCACGGGCTGCGGTTTGCCGGAGCGATTGTCGGCCTTGACATCAATTGTGTCCTTTTTGATGTCTTGTGAGAGCGAAGCGGATTGGGGTACGAATTTTTCCTGCACCATAAAGACAAAGGCCGCGATCATGACGCTGAAGATGATGGCCGGACGGGTGATCTTCCAGAAATCCATGCCGCTGGAGCGCAGCGCGATGATCTCGTTATTGTTGTTGAGCGTGCTGTAGGTGAAGAGCGTCGCCAGCAGGCAGGCGATCGGCGAGGTTTGCACAAAAATGAGGGGGAAGAAGGAGATGTAATAGCTGCGGATGACGGCCATCGGGACCTTGTTGGTGAAGAAATCATCCAGGTGCATCGCCAGGTCAATGAGGATGTACAGGAAACAGAACAGCAGGATCGCCGATATGAAGATGCGCACGACGGACTTTGTGATGTAATTGTCTAGGATTCGCATAGTTTGTAATTTAGGATGATGACAACGACCCCGCCGATGATATTGGGCAGCCACATGACCACGTCCGGGCGCGCGAAGCTCTGGGTTGCCAGCGCCTGGCAGCCGATGGATAACAGATAATACGGCGCGGCGAACAGGACCGCAAGCAAAAGGTTGGCTGTTTTGGCACGTCGGTGCGTGATGACCGCCACCGGAAATCCCAGTAAAATAAAGATGAGCGGTGCCAGCGACCAGGTGATCTTGCGGTGATATTCCGCGACCAGGGGTTTGGTGTCGATCCCCATCTTATCGTAATCCTGGATGGCGTCACGGATTTCTTTCATGGTCATGCCCTTGGGCTTGCGCTCGGCCTTGCCGGATTTGTCCGAGAGATCCATGGTCATGAAGGATTGCTTGAAGGTCAGTTTGTAGAAATTGTTGGGGTTGGTCAGGTCGGGCTCGTCGGAGGTCCCGTTCATGAGCTTGAGCATGATCTTGGGCTGTCCGGGTACGGGCGTGAACTCGCCTTCCTGGGCAATGATGGTGCGCGTCGGCCGTCCCTCGGGCTGGGGCTGGTAGATGCGGATATTGAAAAGCCGGTTACGGTCGATCCGGTAGATGAACATCACGTAGCCCTGAAAGTCATTGATGAACGTGCCGGCCTCCAGGACCGCGGCCGGGTTCTTGGCGCCGGTCTCTTTGAGGATCGCTCGCTGGGCATAATAGGCACGGGGGATGATACGGTCGTTGAGCAGAAGGAGGAACAGGGACAAAAGTACGCCCAGAGCCACCAGCGGGAGCAGGAGCCTTCTCAAGGAGATGCCGCTGGCCCGGATCGCGATGATCTCATTGTCCGAGGAGAAGCGGCCAAAGGTCAGGATCACGGCTGAGAGTGCAGCAATCGGCAGCGTGTAACCAACTAGGACCGGGATGTTGTAAAGGAACGCCAGCGTCACGGCGTAAAGGCCAACGCCTTTGTTGATGACCTTGTCGGCCAGCATGGGCAGGTAACCTAAGAGAAAGACAAAGGTCAGGACCCCCAAGGAAATCACAAAGGGGGTGACGCATTCTTTGAGGATGTAATTACGGATGATTCTCATATTCGGATCTGCCCGTTGGCATTAAGCGATGGCCAGCACGATCACGCCTACCTTGACCGCGCCTGCCGCCTTCAGCGTTCGCGCAGCTTCGGAAGCAGTTGCTCCGGTCGTTAAAAGATCGTCGACGAGAAGGATCTTTTTCTCCTTGAACAAAGAAAGGTTTTTTATTCTAAAAGCGCCCCTGATGTTTGTCCAGCGTTCTTTTTCGTCCAGATCGCTCTGGCGCGGGGTGTGTTTGACGCGCAGCAACTCTCCGGTCAGGCACGGGATGGAAAGGAGTTCCGCCAGGCCTTCGGCGATGAGCTGGGCCTGGTTGTAGCCGCGTTCCCTGAGCCGGGTTGGTGTGAGCGGCATGGGTACAATATGGTCAAACCCCTTCAGATGAACAGGGTAGCGTTCCAGAAAGGTTTGGGCCACGGCATGGAATGTCTTTCTGAGCGCGGTCTTGTTGTGGAATTTGAAGGAGCGGATGAGCTCCTGCATGGGCGGTTCGTAGAGCGTGAAGCCCCAGGCCAGGTCAAAGTCTGGCAGGTGTTTCTGACAGTCAGGACACAGGCCATTCTCGCTTGTTCCTCTGAGGTGGCGGGAGCATTTGGCGCAAAAGGGCGGGTGGTTGTAGGGGATCTGGGCGCGACAGGAGGGGCAGAGCAGATTCACTGCCGTTTCCTCATCGTATTTGTGACAGAGGATGCAGTTGCGCGGGAAGACAAGGTCGGCCAGGCCGTTGAGGATAAATTTGAGCACGGGCAGATTATAATCATTACTTTTTATAATGTCAAAAAAATGTGATTTCTCCTTTACTTTTATCGTCCCAGACGTAAAAATTGACTTGTGGTTGGGATGGCTTTAAGTACGCGTCACCATGTTTAACAGGAGGATCTATGAAGAAAATCGTCTCAGCGGCGATTGTGTGTGCTTTTATATCCGCGACGTCAGTCGCCTCTGCATCCACTCTTTTTGATCCCAAGCGCGACCGGGCGGTCGAAGATGCCTTGAATGATGTCGAGAGCGCTCCGGCCGGATCGGTGAAGGCAGGCTGCGTCCAGAAGAAGGACGTCATGACGATCAAGCCCAGGAAGAAGTTCCTTGCCTATGAGATGGGGTATGAGGCGTATTCCTATCGTTACAAGGAGACAGTTGGCGGACGGCATTTCATGAATCTCACAGGAAGGTTTCAGGGGATATTCGGTAATCTGGAGTATCGTCCGATGGAGAAGGATGATTTCTGGGGCGACTCTTCCAACTCCTATCGCCTGGAGACCAGATACGGCTGGGCGCATCTTGATTACAACGGCGGCATTCAGCATGGGGATGGCTCAATCACGCCGTTGACAACACAAGACACGCCGGATGCTGCTCTTGAAATGCGCGGCCTGGTGCGTAAAGATTACCCCATGGGCATATTCCAGTTTACGCCGTATTTGGGTTTGGGTTATCGTTGGCTGAAGGATGACAGCAGAAAACAGGGTAATGCTGGATATTTGCGGAAGTCTAATTATACTTATTTGCCGCTGGGCATGGAGGTGGCCATGCCTTTGCCTATGCACTGGGCCGTCCGCCTTAACATGGAATACGATTATTTACTTTACGGTGTGCAGAGGAGTATGATATCAGACAGCGGGACGGTTGATGGCATCTCTTATAATTACAATGGTTTGAAGAATTATCAGAGCAAAGGATATGGTTTGCGTGGCTCAATACGGCTGGAGAAGGCCTGGGGCATGTGGGGAGTCTTCGTCGAGCCGTATTTCCGTTTTTGGGATATCGAAGATTCTGATCCTGCCCGGGTGGATGTGAATGGGGGGCAACTTGTTGGGTTTGGCTTGGAGCCGTCTAATCAGACCAGGGAGTTCGGCTTAAAGGCTGGCGTACTGTTCTAAAGGAGTGATGTATGAAGAAAGGTCTTGTTCTTGCGTTTATCGCTTGTTTATTCGCTGCGCCGCTTGCTCTGCCTGCGCGGGCCGAGCCTCCGTCGGATGAGCTGCAGATACTGGAGCAGAAGGATATTTCCGCCCTGACCGACGAAAAGCTTATTGACAGCTATATTGATGTCCTGGTCGAGATGGACGCGGTTAAAACCTTTCATGCGACCAGCGGTTTCATGCCCAAGGAATATCAGGCTTACAAGGGACTTTTGAAATACCACTTGCTTTTGTTGTTCGAGATCCACCGCAGAAAACTGGAGCTCCCGCCGACAGTTAATTAAAAGAAGAGTTGGATGTTAGACGGCAGATGGGGTTTGTTTTTCCGTCTTTACTCTTTTTATATTCTTTGGTATCTTTCTCGTCTGATATGGAATGGATTCTTAATCCGGAGGCAGTATGCTGAAAACATCGACCGTTGAGTGCAAGAAGCGTTTGTTTGAAATCCTAAAGACCAAGGCATTTTTCAAGGGTGACTTCACCCTGTCGTCGGGGAAGAAGAGCAATTATTACCTGGATGCCCGGCTGGTTACGCTTTCCGCCGAGGGCGCGTTTCTGTGCGGGCGGCTGATCCATGATTTGGTTAAGGAGGCCGCGCCCACCGCGATCGGTGGGCCAACGCTCGGTGCAGATCCCATGGTCGGTGCGATCGGCGCGGTCAGTTTTCTCGAGGGCCGACCGGTCAAGACCTTCATTATCCGCAAAGAACCCAAGGGACACGGCAAGGGCAAGATGGTCGAGGGGCCGGAGCTGACGGCCCAGGACCGGATCGTGGTCATCGATGATGTGGCCACCACCGGAAAGGCCTTCCTTCATTCGATCGACGCGTTGGCGCAGGACGGACTGAAGCCGCTTAAATGTGCCTGCATCATTGACCGTCAGGACGGCGCCCGGGAAGCGCTGGCAGCCAAGGGCGTTGAGCTGGTCTCACTGTTCACGGCACAGGAATTTCTAAAAGATTAATCTTTGTCAGCTGTTGGTTTCGGCTGACTGCTGACTGCTGACCTATGAAGAAAATCATTCTTGCCTCAGCCTCTCCGCAGCGTCGCGAGCTGCTCAAGATCCTCAAGGTTCCCTTTGTCGTTAGAAAGTCAAGGGCCGAGGAGATCTCGACCATTACGACCAATGTCGCGAACCTGGTCAAGGAGAATGCCCTGATCAAGGCGCTGGATGTCGTCGAAAAGACCAAGGGCGAGGCGCTGGTCATCGGCGCCGACACTGTGGTTTACGCCAATGGCAAGCTGGTTCTCAAGCCCCGCTCCCTCAAAGAGGCCAAGCAGAACCTTAAGATGCTCATGTCTGCGCCCCACTGGGTTTATACCGGCGTTGCGGTCGTGGATGTGCAAAGCAAAAAGACGCTGGTCGCCTATGACAAGACCAAGGTCTTCATGGAGACGCTGGAGGATGAAGAGATCGACCGCTACCACAAAGAGGTTTCGCCCATGGACAAGGCCGGCGGTTTTGACATCGAAGGCCGCGGCGGGCTTTTCATTCCGCGGATCGAAGGGTGTTATTTCAACGTCGTGGGCCTGCCCATCGCCAAACTTTGCCAGATGCTGAAGAAGTTCGATATCCACGCGCTGTAAAGAGGTCGCTATGACCGCACGTCTTTCTTTAGCCTGCTGTTTCCTTCCAGTTATCCTGCTTCTTTCCGGCTGCAGCGGGATCTCGAGCAATTTTAATACGGCTACCAATGAACAGGAGACGACTTTTTATTCGACCGACAAGGAACAGCAGATCGGTGCGGCTGTGGCCCAGGAAGTGGAGAAGGAATACAAGGTCGTCGATGATCCGGCCATTAACGAGCGGGTGGATCGCATCACCCGGAAGCTGGCTGCGATCTGTGATCGCAAGGATTTGGTCTTTGTCGCCAAGGTGATCGAGGAGAAGAAGGAAACCGATGAGAAGTCGGTCAATGCCATGTCTTTGCCGGGCGGATATGTTTATATTTTTCGCGGGCTTATGGATTACATCAAAGACGACGGCGAACTGGCCGCGGTTATCGGTCACGAGATAGGCCACATCGCGGCGCGCCACAGCATCAAGCGCCTGCAGGCCTCTTACAGTAATCTTGCCCTGATCCTGGCTGCCATCCGTGCTCCGGCGGTTGCCGGCGGACTGGCCGCAATGATGGACACGTTGTTCTTCAAGTATTCCCAGGACGATGAGATCCAGGCTGACGGACTCGGGGTCAAGTATATGAAGCTGGCGGGTTATGATCCTTCCGGCATGGTTAGGATGCTGGAGGCGCTTCAGGAATACGATCGCAAACAACCCATTCGTCCAAAGATGTATGCCAGCACGCATCCTTACGTTCATCAGCGCATTGCTTCGGTCAATCGCATCATTGCCCAGGATTTGAGTTTCCGGGACTGGGTCAGGTTGACGGGCGAGAGGGAAGATTATAAAAGATAGGAAGCCGGCAGTAAGCAGTCAATAGAAAGTAAATGGAAGACATGAACGATCTGAAGGTCAACAATAAGCGCAGGAAGACGGTTTTCTCCGGATGTCTTTTGTTTCTGCTTACTTCTTTCTGCCTACTGCTTACTTTGGCAGGATGCCGTCCTGCTGATGCCGCCTCCCGAGTTTGTTTCAAGGAAGCCTGTTATGCCGTCGAGCTCGCCCAAACGACCGAGGCGCGCGAGCGCGGCCTTATGTTTCGCGAAGGACTTAAGCCCGGGCAGGGGATGTTCTTTATTTTTGATACCGAAGACGAACTGCCTTTCTGGATGAAGGACATGAAATTTTCCATTGATATCATCTGGATCAATGCCGCCAGGAAAGTTGTCCACATTGAGCCCAACCTGCCGGTCTGCCAGGCTGAGCCGTGCACGATTTATTATCCTCACGCCAAGGCCCGCTATGTTTTGGAGATTCCCGCCGGGGACGCGCTCCGCCACGGATTGTCCGTTGGCCAGGACGTGTCGTTCTAGCATTAACCATTTGAAGAATTGAGTGAGCCAGGTTGCTACGACTTTTGAACAGCGATCGATTGGTCCAAAGCTCCGGAAGACCAGGATTATTTCTTTGGTTTCAGGATGTGCGTGGGGTTGCCGTAAATGCCTTCGGCCGCTTCCATGACCGTTTCGGAAAGTGTGGGGTGGGGATGGATGGTGAGCGCCAGGTCTTCGGCCTTCATGCCGGTCTCGACCGCGAGCGCGCCTTCGGCGATCAATTCTCCCGCGTGGGCCCCGACGATGCCGACGCCCAGGATGCGATCGGTTTTCTGGTCTGTGATGATCTTTGTGATGCCTTCAGCGCGGCCCATGGTCAGGGCACGGCCCGAGGCGGCCCAGGGGAATTTGGACACATTGACGCCCAGCCCCTTGGCGTGAGCTTCCTGCTCCGTGATCCCGCACCAGGCGAGTTCCGGGTCAGTGAAGATGACTGCGGGAATGCAGCGCGGCTCGTAGGCCGTGTCTTTGCCGGCGACAACTTCCGCTACGACCTTGGCCTCTGCGGAGGCCTTGTGGGCGAGCATGGGGTTACCGGTCATGTCGCCGATGGCGAAGATATTCTTTTCATCCGTGCGGCGGGCCTCGTCGACCTCAATGAAGCCGCTGTCCGTGAGCTGCACCTTTGTCGTTTCGAGTCCCAATCCTTCAACGTTGGGCTTTCTGCCTACTGAAACCAGGACGTGGCTGTAGAGTTCGGTGAATTCCTGCCCGGCGCCGTTGCGGAGTGTGACGCGAACGCCATCCGGGGTTTCTTTGGCATCCAGCACTCTGGTATCAGGCATGATCTTTGTGAATGTCTTTTTGAGCCGGCGCAGAAGCACATCGGCCAGGTCCTTGTCAGCATTTGATAGCAGTTGCGGGAGCGCTTCGACGACGGAAACCCTGGCGCCGAGCGCGGCGTAGGCGCTGCCCAGCTCCAGGCCGATATAGCCGCCGCCGATGACCAGAAGATCGGCGGGGATAGCCGCGATCTCGAGCGCTGTCGTTGAATCCAGGACGCGCGCAGATTTGGCAAGAAAAGGCAGTTCCACGGCCCGCGAGCCGGTCGCAATGATCGCCTTGTCAAAGGTGAGCGTGTTTGCTGTGCCGTCGGACAGGCGGACCTCGACGGTCGTCGCATTCAGGAATTTGGCCTCACCCTGGGCATAGGTGATCTTGCGCTGTTTGGTGAGCTGCCCCAGGCCGCTGGTCAGGCGTGTGACGACCCCATCTTTCCAGGCGCGTAGCTTGTCGAGGTCGACTTTGGGTTCGCCGCAATCGATCCCGAACTGCCGGGCCTCCTTGATATCAGTCATGACCTTGGCCGCATGCAGGAGCGCCTTGGAGGGGATGCATCCCTGATAAAGGCAGACGCCGCCGGGGTTCGCATTTTTGTCGATCAGGGTGACATTAAGTCCCAGGTCAGCCGCGTGAAAGGCTGCGACGTATCCGCCGGGGCCGGCGCCGATGATGGCAAGTTGGGTATGTGTATTCATGGTATCGCTCCAATCCGTAGACATTTTAATCGAAGACAGGAAAAAGAGAATCTTTATTATTATTTGTCTCAGGCAGAATGATTCGAGGAAATTTGATATGGATATGGTATAACATAGGAAAAATTTCCTGGAGGAGTGTGGAGGAGGTCAATCTATGATGGCAAAATGCACGGCGGTGACGCAGCGGATTATCAATTTCTTGACCGATGATCGTGTCCCGTTCAGTTACACAGTCATGACTTTCCTCAGTGTGATCATCTTTCGCACCTTCTTTGAGCATACTCTTTTGACTCAGGATTCTTTTTGGACGGACATCTGGCTCGATTTCTTTCATTTTAGTTTATTTTGGATTGTTCTAGCCCTGATGCTGTGTCTGATCTTTACCCGGGTGACCGGAGAAGCGATCATAAAGACAGCGCGGGTCGTTTTGCCCTGCTTTGTCATCCTGAATATTGTGCCGGTCATTGATCGCCTTCTCGGCGTTGCAGATAAATTCCATATCGGTTATTTCTTTGCCGACGAGGCCAAAAGTCTCTGGCTCAGGTATCTGACCCTCGGCGGTTCGCTGAAAGATCTTGGAACAACGCCGGGCATGCGGGTCGAGATCGCGCTGATGACCCTGGTCTCGGCGTGGTATGTGTGGGTTTTGACCCGCAACTGGAGAAAGACGCTATTGGGCGCAGTGCTTTTTTATTTTCCGGTCTTTCTGTATGGTTCTTTACCGGTCTTTCTGAGCGCTTTCTCGGATTTCCTTCATTATCCCATTCCCATGACGGCGGGACTGGCGATCAGGCTTTACGCTTTGGTGGCGATGGTCCTTGGAATAGCTTTCTTCTACCAGGCTGACAAGATCACAGCAAGAGCCCTTGTCCGGGACATCCGTCTGACCCGGGTACTTCATTACGCTGTGCTGATCGTTCTGGGAGTATTGTGCGAGGTCCGAGCTTCCGGCCGGACGTTGTGGTTCAATCCTGAGGAAGTTTTCGGGTTCTTTTTCTTGTTATCCTCGTTGCTCCTGGCGATTCTTTTTTCTTTGATAACTAACAATATCGCTGACCAGAAAATTGATCAGATAACCAATCCTGACCGTCCGTTAGTGACAGGACGTATCGCACCAGATTTGTATAACAGGATCGGTTGGACCTGTCTAGGCGGCAGCATGGTGTATGCCCTTTTGGCCGGAGCGATTTATCTTGAGATCATGGCGACTTTTATAGGTGCCTATTTTGTTTATTCCATGCCGCCTTTAAGGCTCAAGCGGCTTCCTGTCTTATCAAAGGGAGTGATCGGGTTTAATTCTTTATTGATGTTCATGGCAGGTTACATGTTGCACCAGGGTGAAGTCGCTATTCCTTTGAAGATCATTGTTTTTTTTCTGGTCTTTTTGGGTCTTTCGTCGAACTTTATCGATCTCAAGGACATAGAAGGAGACCGGTTGGAAGGCATTAAGACTTTGCCGCTCCTGCTTGGCGCGATCTTGGCCAAAAGGATCATCGGGCTGGCATTTGTCGCGACCTACCTGGCGGCATATCAGGCATTCTCTTTGAGAGGGTTTTTCTGGCCATGTCTTGCGGCAGGTTTGTTACAATTTCTGTTGATCAATCGTAAGAATTACGATGAGCGTCCGGTGATGCTGGTTCATGTGTTCAGCCTGCTGTCCATTGCGGCATACGTGGGGATGGTAAGGTAGTGGCCCCCATTCGGACGGCGCCTCATGGGGGCGCACCAGTTCTTTTCTGTAAAAGACAAAAACCTTGCGCCCATACGGGGAGCAAGGTTTTTGTCTTGTGGAAGAACTGGTGCGGAAGGAGGGAAATTCCAAGCCCTCTTTCCAGAGCATCGTCGATATTTTTATCCTGCCGGAATCCACGTCGGGAGTCTTGCCAGCAGTTACATTAAGATAACTGAAGTTACAGTAGTCGTCAAAGCCTATTTTCAGGCTATTTTGTGTCAGATTTTGTGTCAAATTAGATTGAGGAAGCCGGTCCAAGATGTTGTTGTGTCTTTGGAGCGGCTTTTTTTGTTTTTGGCCGCCTTTTTTGACCTCTGGGTTTGGCGGGATAGAAATCAAACTTGGACCGAGACGGCTCGGCGTTCTGAACCACCGAAAGCAGACTTCCTTGGGTGAGACAGGCTTGCCTGTTCAAGAATCCTGAGCGGTGCGAGGGAATGATATAGCCATGGAAGGGTCTTGATCTGACCTCACCCCAATAATTAAAGCCACTTGCCAGTAGAATCTCCTGGGTGTAAAA
>JADFXE010000056.1 GCA_015233705.1 Candidatus Omnitrophota bacterium | reverse complement strand
GCCCTGGTTAAGATCATGATCTGGGTGCTGAACACTGTCTCCGCGCCGCGGTATGTGCATGATGCTTGCGTGATAAATGCTGACTATAACGGGGTATGTAGCGGTGGACCGGTCGGCCACATTTATGTCGAAACACAGTTTCCAGATCAAAATAACATACAAAATAGTAACTAGAAAAATTTTTTGCAATCGTAAGGATGTGCGATATGGGGACCGAAACAATACAGCGTCGAAAGGGTTTTGCAAGCCTGCTTTATGGCCCGCATGGTGCCTGTAAGGGGCAAATGGCGATCCTGTTTTTGGTCCTGATCGTGGTCGGGCTGATCTTTCTGGCCATGACCTTAAATTGGGGGCGCCTGGCCACGAACCGCGCCCAGATGTCCATGGGCGCGCAGTCCGCGGCGGCCACGCTCGCTGCTTATATGGGAAGTTATGGTGAGTCGGTCATGCAGACTCAGTTGGGTGGCAGGAGAAAAAAATGTGCCTGGAGCGGGCTCCTGCAGGCGTTCCTCATGTTTTTGATTGTTGTGATGCTTGTTATTATTACGATTTTTTGTCCGCCAGTCGGGGGGCTGAGCATTGCTCTGGTTGTGATGTGCATTGCCGCGGTGGTCCTGGCCGCGGCCGCGGTCGTTATTCAGGCGACCATGATCAATCCGGCCCTGACCCAGCTGTGGAATTCGATGGCCAGCAAGAACCAGACCATTGACGGTCAGTTTTATGAAACAGCCGCACAGAACATCTTCCAGCTGGCGGTATCAGACACCAAGACGGTCACGGACAAATATGATTTTAACATGAACAAGGATCACACAGATTCTGTGGGGCGGTTTGCTTATTATTACACCATGCGTATGTGGGGGCAGGAGGCGCCGGAATGCGCGGCGTTCAGGCTCTTGCAAGACGAGTTGCGAAAGACATTGGACGGTCTTGGCATTGTGGAGCCGCAAAGTTGCACATGCGATCGGCCTGCTGTTTGTGATCCCTGTTGCCAGCCCGAGGCCAGTAGGCCTGACTATTGCACCAATCCGGATGATCCTATCGACATCACGGCTCGTTGCATAAAGAATCCGATTCCAGGGTATTATCTGGCCTATGATCCGTTGTATTGTACGTACACGGCGGCCGGAGACAATCTTCTTAAGGCCGTTGGCATGGATGACACGAACAAATATGGACACCATCAGAATAACGACCAGACGCCATATGATGATGAAGCAGACGCTGGCGGAGCTGAGAAATTCATGGGCCAGGACAGCGTTCCGGGCGATTCGCTGATCTCACTGTTGTGGACGCTCAGGGACTCGGTGGTGAATGTTAAGGACTTTTCGGCCCCGCCGGGCGCTGGTGAGCCGGGGTGGCGTTGGTGTCCGGGGACAGCGCAGGGAGGCATGTTTGCTCCGTCCGTGGCGGCTGATCCTGATATGGCCGATGCGCTGAAGAATGACATTACGGCTCTTAATTTAACGGCCTGCATCGGCGCAGATTGCTGTGTTTATAATATGGCAGGCAAGAGCGGCGCAGTGGATGTTTCGGGGAATTTGATTGTGGACGGCTCGGGGAGCTTACCACCGGCGAACGATGGTCAAGTCATTGACGGTGTGGATACGTTAACAGCGTTCCTTCCCAAGATTAATGCTACCGCAGCCGAGTTAGAGGAAGACCGGGTCGGCATGACTGATCCCATCTGGTCGCCGGGCGTGAACTTCACGGGCGATGCGCCCAATATTCTTTATCCTTACCAGGGCATTGGCGCGGGGGTCAATCCGAATGATCCTGGTGTTGCCCTGCCGGCCAACAACCATAGTTTGGATGACCTGGATGCGGTTGGCATCAAGCTACGGCACATTGTGACAGACATGTCCAGCCTGGCCTCGATGAACGGTTGTTCCTTGGCGGACAATGAGTCGTGGCGGGCCAAATTCAAGCATGACCTTACGGCGGATGACGATTGGCTCACGATCCTCGGGGAAATTGCCGTGAGCCTGCACTCATGGCAGACGATTGTTAATAACTGGGCTTCAAGCGGCGCGTATGCTGATGATAAATATTGGTGCGTACCGACAAATCGGCCAGTGGATATCTCCGCACCGGAATGGGCGGCGGCTGGGTCAGGATCGGGCAGCCTGGATAATGTCCTCAGTTGTCTTAGCTGGAATGTCGAGGATAAAAGGACGCTTCCGAACGGGAATACGGCTGTCGGAAATGACCAAAAGTTTACAGCCTGTAGCAATGAGTGTGATGATGCTATTAAATCGGCGAACGTCGCAGCGCGGAAGGCGGCCTGTGAATCGCAGTGTGCCAATGATGCCCTGTTCGCAAGCGACCCGACGCCATGCAACGCGTTTTGTGATCGTACAGCATCGGCGATTCCTGGAGATCCCAGCGGCGCGGGCATTGATTTGGCTTGCAAAGCAGGATGTGATACCAATAATCCCGATAATATTGCGAACAGGCTTGCTTGTTATAGTGGTTGTCATGGTGGCGACAACCGATCACTTGATTCCGCGGTGGCCTGTACAGACCTACCGCGCGCCTTGAATCATCGCGCGGGCAATCTGAGCGATATTTATGCCGCGCAAGGATGTTCTCCGGAACTCAAAAAATGGCTCGCGCAGGATCAGACGGTCACGACGACGTTGGCATCGGGCGCTACGGTAACGGCCATTTTACCAGGTGCGATAAAACTCGCCGCTGATCAGGTCCAGAAACTCAGGAAGCGCTACAAGTATTTGAATGCGATCAAGAGCAAGCTGACAAGGTATCATTTTGGACAATATGCCAATGTCGTGGATACGGAGATTCCGCTGCTTGAGGCGGCAAACAAGTGTGTTGATAACGCGGCCAACAAGACGAGTAATAATCCCAATGGGCCGGAGAAGATCCGTTACGTCTGGCGCACTGACCCGGCGCAGGGTGATACTGTCGGCACCTGGCACATTGTTCAGGCCCAGGCCGCGTTGCCCAAGAGGTGCGGCGAGCCCGTGAAGCCTGGTGCTAATTGCGCTGGAAGGTTCCCCTGGGTCAAGGCCTATACCAAGAGCTGGGGATTCAAGCGTTGTTACGAGATGTGGGACCATAGCGGACGGGTAGGCGCCAAGGTCGAGCGATACGACGGGGACAGCGCGCACGATATCAAGTTTGCCAATGGTCTTCCGTTATGGCATTTTAGGTACAGTGGAAGGAACGATCAGCTTGAGGCAGCCTGCGGGGCAGGCTCCAACGGCTTCAATCCTGATTATGCCTATGTTTCTTGTCGGGATTGCGACCGGACCACCATTGTCGGCTGTCCCGGGATTACGGCGAAGACAAACAGTTTTGTCGGGCGCCTGGAGGACAATCCTACGTGTGCTGCCGCGGTTGAGCAGATCTTTGTCAACGGCGCTGGCGTGATGTCCGCGGAAATGTGCGGACGTTACAAGTTGGGTGGCAGCGACAGTCACGGCGTATATAAGGTTTACCTTGAGAAATGTCAGCAGTGAGTGATGATAAGGATGTTAGGATGAGATTAGAGAGACCGATCACAGCGTTAAGGATTAAATCAAGGGCGTTTGCTGTTCTGGAATATGTCGCGCTCATCCTTATTCTTTTATGGGCGCTTTCACTTATGCGGCCCTATATCCAGAACGCTGTGATGGGCCAGTATCAGAAGGCGAGTGAGACTTACAGTTTCGGGCGGCAACACCTCCCGAGCCAGACCAATGAGACGTATAATCGTTGGTAGGATCAGGACAATATCAGGAGAGGGCTGTCTTCGCTAGGCTGGAGACGTCCCTGAAAAAGACATGATCTATGTGATCACGCTGCTGATCTTTTTATGTACTGTGCTGATTGTTCATTACGCCATTCCCTACTTTACAAAAGCTTTTTTTGAATTCAACCAGGGCCGCGCCCAGCGTTTCGCCACCGAGATGGACCGGACGATGCTTTTAAGCGACATTCGTCGGGTCTCGATCTTTTATGTGGTCGGGCCGCTTATAGGCGGCGTGATCGGGTTTGTGGTCACACCTCTGGAGCTTCGTATCTGGGGCGTTGCGGCCGGTCTTTTTGCGGGACTGCTCATCCCCAAGACGATGACCAGTTATCTTTTGCAGAAACGACACCAGCAATTTAATAGCCAGCTGGTCGATGCGTTGATCATTATGTCCAGCTCCTTCCGCGGAGGCTTAAGCCTTTTGCAATCCATGGAGGCGGTTGTGGAGGAGATGCCGGATCCGATCCGTCAGGAGTTCGGCATTGTCCTGGGGGAGAACAAGATCGGCGTTGGCATGGACGAGGCCATGAATCGTCTCTATCAGCGCATGTCGTCTCCGGCGTTGCAACAGGTGATCAGCTCGATTCTTTTGGCACGCGAGACCGGCGGCAACCTGCCGGTGATCTTTTCCCGCATCGTCAACACTATCCGCGAAAAGCGCAAGCTCGAGGAGAATCTGATGGTCCTGACCCTGCAGGGAAAACTGCAGGCCTTTGTCATGAGCGGGTTGCCGGTCGGGTTCTTTTTTATGGTCAGCTCGACGAATCCCAATTACTTTAAGGTTATGACCGATACCCAGGTCGGACGGACGATGCTCTTGATCTGCCTGGGGTTGTGGTTGGTGGGGACATTTATGATTATCAAGATCAGCAGTTATAACGATTTTTAAGGAGTCCTTATGGTCTCTCTCATGTTGCTTCTTTTCTTTTTGGCTTTCGGGATGCTGGTCGCGGGTATCTTTATCGGGCCCGACGAGGAACGCCCCACGCTGAAGTGGCAGGAGGCCAATGCGGCCAACAAATCAACGACCGGCCTGGCGCCGTCCTTGATCAGGAAAAAGCCCGGCACGCTGAGCGGTCTGGCGACCATGACCGCGGTTCTCCGGCCCCTTGTGGGTCCGGATATGCGCCGGCAAATGCTGCGGGACCTGGAGATCGGGCGTTGGGACATCACCCCTGAGACGTTTGTATTTTATCGCATTGTGACGATCGTTCTTTTGACGGTTTTGTTTTTGCGCCTTTTTCCGGCTGACCTCCTGATCCTGGCGCTGTTGCTGGCGGTGGTCGTGGGGTGGATGTTTCCGAGTTTTGTCCTGACTGGCAAGATCAACCGCACCAAGACCGAGTTTGTCAAGCAGCTGCCGGATATGGTTGACCTTTTGGGTCTTTGCGTCGGCGCGGGACTTGATTTTATGATGGCGTTAAAATGGGTCGTCGAGAAATCCCCCCATAATGTCGTGGCCCATGAAATGGACAATCTCCTTCAGGATATCAGCGTTGGCAAGCCCCGGCGCGATGCCTTGCGCGACATGGCCAAGAAATATGAGCTGACCGACCTGTCCACCTTCAGCCGCACGCTTATCCAGGCTGACAAGATGGGCACTTCTGTGAGCGAGGCGTTGACGATCCTCTCGGAGGATATGCGTCTGGCGCGATTCAGGCGAGGCGAAGCCATTGCCATGAAGGCGCCCCTGAAGATGCTGGTTCCGCTGCTGTTTTTCATTTTCCCGGTGGTAGGCATTTTGGTCGGCGGCCCGATTTTGCTTGAGTTTATGGGTAATAATCCCATGTCCAAGATGGGTTCGCCGTAATTCCAGGTGCGCGCTTTTCGGGCTTCGGGCAACGTTCCCATTCCCCCCAACAGAACTGATCAGATTTTACATGCACCTTCCCCGCCAGGGGAGGATGTTTTGGTGTTTCTATGCAGCAAGAAAGGCTCTTTTCTTATCAGAGGGGCCAGATAAGGGGATGGATCAGAAAGTGGCTCCTTGGGCCCGTTAATCGCTCAGAATGGACAATTATTGCAAATCCCGGTTGTATTGCAAATGATTTGGTATTAAGGTGGCGATCTGGCCACAAGCAAGACCATAATTCGTGTCAGAACGGCTGGTTTTCGGAAAAATATTGTCCAATATTGCAGAGTGGACAATATTTTTCTTGACAAATTAAAACAAGCATGATTTTGCATAATTGTCCATACTGTGTTCGTCGACAATCAACTAATACATAGATTATTTATTTTGTAAACAGAAAAATACTAATATTTGCAAACGGTTTCCACCAAGCTGTAAGTTGTTGTAATCCATACACTTTAAATCGTGAAAAAACTGTAAATAAATTTGCTTCCCGTGTATTATATGTTATATTTGCAGTGTCAAACGGGGGCAATACAATGTTCGGGAATGGTCGCGAACAAGATGGGAAGAATGTTGAATCTTCTCTTTATAATATAAAGAGAGATTCTATTTCCACGTCTACTCCTGAAGCCTTGTCCTCTGAGCAATCCCCCCTCAATCCCGAAGGACAGATCAATACAAACCAGATTCGTGAGGATTTTCCTGGCCTGGCGACCCAGCTTTTAGACAGCGGCCTTTCGCCTGAGCAGATCGCCCGCCCCACGAACGGGGAAGTTCCTGAGTATCAGGGGACTTATCAGAGTCGTGTCCGGTACTGGCTGCGGGCAGTGGCGGTCGGGGTCGATTGCAGATTTATCCCGGATCAGAACAGGTTGAGGGTGCACTAGAACGCGGTTGGGGAGGGGGAGGCCAATGCGCCGGTCGTGGCTGGCGGTCTGGTCGGCTCTGGCGTGACCCCGGCCGAGCTGGCAGCCATGCAGGTTTCCGGCAGCGTGGACCATCTCCTCAGCCAGACGATCAAAAACGGCTCAACCGGCATTGAACTGCAGCTCGATCAGCCGAAATCCCGCGGTATTATCATGGATTTCATCAAGCCGGCCAAATCCGAGCATGTCCTGCAGATCAATTCCAAAGGCAAAATCTCCCCTGAAAAGGCCCAGGCCGTTGTCAAGTGGCTGGCCAATCCTGAGCTGAAGACATTAAATTGCGGCGTTTACGCTTTGCAGTATGTCCTGGCTGAGCACGGCATTCATAAGACGCCTGAAGAGATCGCGGTCCTGACCATTGCGTCCGATATATATGCCGGAATTGTCCAACCTGGCGATCCCCAGCTCAAAATTTCTCTGAATGCCATGCCCAAGGTCGCCCGGGCCTATGGTTTCGATTATGAGGCTGCACGCCTGGCACCTGAGGATGTCCTTAAGCTGCCCACGCCGTTCATTGCCCATTTCAAGGATGAGCACTTTGTGGCCGTGACCCACGTGAGCCAGAATGAAGTCCTTTTCAATGACATGGGTGCAGCAGCTCGTCTGACGCGGGATGAGTTTGTTAGCCGTCTTTCTGGTTTTGTTATGGTCGAGGATCTGCGCCTGTTCTTTAAGGCCGGGTATGATCGCGCGCCGCCTGAACAGCAGGCCTTTGTTTGGGGCAGCAAGACCCAGAACGGCGGATGGGTTGATAATTCCAATAACCTGCCCGGTCTTTTTTCGACCAGTCAGGTGATGATGAGCACTGTGATGTCCGTGGGCATGGCGGTCGCGGGCATGTTTCTTGGCGGCGCCGGATTTAGCGGGGCCCAGCTGGCCTTTAGTTTGGCCGCTGGCTCGTTTTCCAGCGCGGTTGGTGAATATTACACGATCAAATGTTTGCAGAAAGCTGCGGATAGCGGCAAAGAAGGCCAGGATTGCGAAAAGAACGGCTTTCTCTTGTCCAATACTCTTTCAGGGGCCCTGACCGGAGGGATCGTTGGCGCAGTGATGGCTTATGTCAAGGGCATGGTCATGTGGGAGGTCAAGAAGATGTTGACCAAGGCCCTGTGCAACGATGAGGAAGGCTGTACGCTGATGCAGTCCGCGATCGTGAGCGTTGGCACGTCCATTGCCGGATTCCTGGCTGGCGCTGCGGTGAGCAATGGTATGGGCATGGTGAGCGGCGCATTCGATGGCAGCTCTGGCGGCGGGGAGGGTGGTGGAGGCGGCCAAGGAGGCAGCAGCTGGACGGCATGGTTTTTTGGGTCGAATATT
>JADFXE010000055.1:6338-8016 GCA_015233705.1 Candidatus Omnitrophota bacterium | reverse complement strand
AGTGTGGCGTCTGCGCCCGTTGCCTGAGCGTCGGGATGTGTAGGCGTTCTTCAAGGTCCTGGAGACAGTGGACCTGCGGGATGTGTTGTGGGGCGCCACGGGGCCGCTTCAGGTCATCAGCGGCGAGGGAGATTACATCTGTCCTCCGGCGGCGGTCAATGTCATGCGGCAGAAACTTCCGCAGGCGCGATTTGATATTCTTTCAGGCGGCGGGCACGGCTTATTCTTAACTATGCCGGATAATGTGAACCGGGTCTTGTCGGAGTGGTTAGATTTGTCCGTTCGCCAAGAGAAGAGGGCTTCATGATCTCGGCAGAAGATGTCAAACTGGTCCAGAAGCGGTTTTCAAAGGCGGCGGAGCGTTACGATCGTCTGGCCTTTATCCAGAATGATATCCGCCGGGAACTCGTGGAAAAGCTGGCATCTTTTCACGGCGGGGATATCCTTGATGTCGGCTCCGGTACAGGGGCATTATTGGAGGAGATCGTCGGGAAGAATCCGTCCGGCATGAACGTGGGGCTGGATTTGGCCTGGGGCATGGTTGATACTGCCCGCGAAGCCGGTCGTCAGGGCACTTTTATTCAGGGGGATGGCTGCGCGTTGCCTTTTAAATCCGGAAGTTTTGATCTTGTCGTCTCCGCCTCTTCGTATCAATGGGCCGTTGATATTGATCGGTCTTTTGATGAGGCGCGACGGGTGCTCAAGGAGGGCGGGCGTTTTCGGGCTGCTCTTTTCGGACAGGGGACGCTGGGGGAATTTTTTGAAAGTCTGCACGTGGCAGGCCCCAACATCCGGGAAAAGCTGACGCGGATCGACCGCTTCCCTTCGCACGGTGATGTGCGTCGAGCCCTGGAATCGGCCGGATTCGCGGACGCGGCGGTCTTTTCAGAGAATCGTCAGGCTGTATTTCGCGATCTCTGGTCGTTTCTGGTGTGGCTGAAAAGCGTTGGCGCTAACAGCCTGGCCCAGGGCGTCTTTTTTGGCCGCCGGGCCTTGGCCAATGTGCAGGATCATTACAGCAGGCATTTTGGCGTTGACGGTGGCATCCGGGTGACTTTTGAGGTCATCTGGATCGACGCGGAGAAATAGGCAGGGATTTTACGGCTTTGGAATATATTGGCCGCGAATTGCGAAGGTCTTTCCTTTGTTTTAGAAAAAGACCGAAGCGCTGAGCGGCGGATATATTCCAAAGCCGTGAGCCCGTTGATATTATTTATGAGAAAGAATGATCTAAAGAAAGTCAGTTACTTTATTACCGGAACGGATACCGGCGTCGGGAAGACTGTGGCGACCCTGGCTTTGGCGGTTCTCCTTCGGGAGCGCGGTCTGCGGGTCGGGGTTTTTAAGCCGTTTCAGTCCGGCGTCGGGGACGCCGAGTTTCTGAAGAAACATCTGGATCTGAAGGATGGCTTGCGCGAGATCAATCCGTATTGTGCCAAAGAGCCGCTGTCGCCTCATCTGGCCTTTGCCCGCCAGGGAGTGAAGGTTGATGTGCACAGGATCAAGGTTGCCTTTCTGGCGCTGCAGGAGAAATACGATGTCGTGCTCATCGAGGGGGCTGGTGGACTTTTAGTACCGATCACAGAAAAATACCTGATGGCTGACCTGGCCCGTGAGCTGGGTGGTGAACTTATCATTGTTGCGCGTCTGGGGCTGGGGACCATCAACCATTCGCTTT
>JADFXE010000055.1:557-6251 GCA_015233705.1 Candidatus Omnitrophota bacterium | reverse complement strand
GACCAATCCGCAGGCGGTCAAGGCCTTGTCCGGCGTGCCTGTCCTGGGGACCGTTCCTTTTCTCAAGAAATATGATGTCCGCAGTGTTGCCAAAGCCTGCCGCGGTAAGATCAATATTAACGGTCTCGGTGCGGCGGCCTCGCGCCAGACGCCGTGGGAGGCGTGGGACAGGGAGTATGTCTGGCATCCCTTCACGCAGATGAAGGATTGGGCTAGCGCCGAGCCGCTGGTGATCGAGCGCGGCGAGGGATCGTATCTGATCGACGCCCAGGGGCGGCATTATCTCGATGGAGTTTCGAGCCTCTGGGTCACGGTCCACGGGCATCGCAAGAAGGAGCTGGACGAGGCGCTTAAAGCCCAGGCCGACAAGCTCGCGCATTCGACGATGCTGGGGCTGTCCAACACACCCGCCATTGCGCTGGCGAAAAAGCTCGTTGAGATCGCACCCAAAGGTCTGGAGAAGGTCTTTTATTCTGACAATGGTTCAACTTCCGTCGAGATTGCTATCAAGATGGCGTACCAGTATTGGCAGAACACCGGGCAAAAGAAGAAGACTGCGATCGCGCACCTGGCCAACTCCTACCATGGCGATACGCTCGGCAGCGTCAGTGTTGGCGGGATCGATCTTTTCCACAAGGTTTACCGCAAGCTGATTTTTCCGACGATCAATTTTTCGGATTGTTACCGCGATACGGACGCCTTTGGCGCGCTTGATCAGTTCGAAAAGATCGCTCGCCGTGATCGCGGCAGGATCGCGGCGTTGGTGTTGGAGCCGATCGTTCAGGGCGCAGCCGGCATGATCATGTGGCCGAAAGGCGCCCTAAAACGTTTTGAGGAGATCTGTCGCAGGAACGATATTTTCCTGATCGCTGATGAGGTGGCGACGGGTTTTGGCCGGACCGGAAGGATGTTTGCCTGCGAGCATGAACATGTTCATCCGGATTTCCTGTGCGTTGCCAAAGGCATTACCGGCGGATATCTTCCGCTGGCCGCGACGCTGACGACTAGTCGCGTTTTTGACGGTTTTGTTTTTCCCTACGAGGATATGAAAACGTTCTTCCACGGCCACACGTATACCGGCAATCCGCTGGCCTGTGCTGTGGCGCTGAGGAACATCGAGCTTTTCAAGGAAGAGCGCCTCATTGAGCGCCTGCAGCCGAAGATCAAATTTCTGGCAGAAGAGCTGAAGCAGTTTTGGAAGATCCCCTGCGTCGGTGATATCCGCCAGCGCGGTTTTATGGCCGGCATTGAGTTGGTCAAGGATCGTGCGACAAAGGAGCCTTTCCCCTGGGAGGGGCGCGTCGGCGTCAGGGTTTGCGAACGGGTGCGCGATCACGGCGTCATTCTGCGGCCTTTGGGGAATGTGATCGTCCTCATGCCGCCGTTGAGCATGAGCCAAGATGAGCTGCGAACGCTGGTCCGCGCCACAGGTCAGGCGATCAGGGATGTGGCCACAAAATAGGTTCTGGCATGACAAATTTTTCTTCTAAAATTTTTGTCGCCATGTCCGGTGGAGTGGATTCCTCGGTCGCGGCTGCGCTGCTTCTGGAGCAGGGGCAGCGGGTTGAAGGCGTGACCATGTGTTTTGAGCTTCCGCCGGGTCCTGAGTCTGACCGTCCGCGCTGCTGCGGCCTGGAATCCATTGAGGATGCCCGCAAGGTTTGCCGTGGGCTTGGCATCCGGCACCATGTCCTCAATTATGGCGATGCCTTGCAGGAAGCGGTCGTCAAGGATTTTGTCAGTGAATATTCCAGGGGCCGTACGCCGAATCCCTGTGTGCGTTGCAACACGCTGTTGAAGTTCGACCGCTTGTTCCGTGATGTCCAGGCTTTGGGCGCGACACATCTGGCAACCGGTCATTATGCGCGGATCACACCGTCGGGAAATGACTGGCAGCTTCGCAAGGGACTGGACCCGCGCAAGGATCAGTCGTATTTTCTCTACGGCATCCCGCGGGAGCTTCTGCCGTTCGTCCTTTTTCCGGTCGGCTCTTTGGTCAAAGACGAGGTCCGCGATATCGCCCGCCGCAAGGGACTTCTGGTCGCGGATAAGAGGGAAAGTCAGGACATCTGTTTTGTGCCGGCCGGAAAATATCAGGACCTGCTGGCCTCCTGGGGCGCTGGACCGTCAGCGCCGGGGCCGTTTGTGGACCATGCCGGCAAGGTCGTTGGCGAGCATCAGGGAATCGGACGTTACACGATCGGACAGCGTGAGGGGTTGGGCATCGCGCTCGGCTATCCGGCGTATGTTTACCGGATCGATCCGGCGACCAATACGGTCTTTGTCGGCCCGCGCGAGAGGCTTTTGGCCCAGGGGCTTTACGCCCGCGGCTTTAATCTTCTGGCCCGGAACTTTTCCAAAGAAACCATCGAAGTCGGGATAAAGATACGCTATAATCATGGCGATATTTCAGGGTCAGCCTGTCTGGCGGAACCGGGGCGCATTCGCATCCTGTTCAGGGAACCGCAGGCAGCCGTGACGCCGGGGCAGTCAGTTGTCCTGTACGACGGAGATGTTGTCCTGGGTGGTGCGCTTATCGATGAGCCGCTTTTGACGGCGAACTGATCAGTTGTTAATTTTTAGGGGAGAATACTATGAAAAAGATCATCGTGGTCCTGGCGGTATTGGCCCTGGCGTGCGGGGTGGCGGAAGCGAAAAAGAAGAACGTCCCGGTGGTTGATGGTGTCTATCGGGCTTATTATCCATCCGGCGGCATTCTAAAAGAGGAGTATTACAAGAACGAGAATTTGGAGGGCGTTTCCTCTGAATATTACGAGAACGGCAAGCTCAAGTCGACTGTGGGTTATGCCAATGACCTGCGGGTGGGCAAGGGCGAGACCTATTATGAGACTGGTGTCATCAAGACCCAGGCGTTCTACAAGAACGGCGAGCTGGACGGATTGTTCCGCGAGTATGACAAGGACGGCAAGCTCAGCCGCGAGGTGAATTACGACGCTGGAGTGTTAAGCGGTGGCGGCAAGACCTATTATCCGTCGGGGGCTGTGGCCAAGCAGATGTTCTATCGTAAGGCGGTCCTGGATGGCAGCGCCATTGAATTTAATGAGGACGGGACTTTGAAGGCCGAGGAGAGTTACAGTAACGGCGCCCTTATTGAGCGGCGCCTCATGGAGTCCTCAGGTAAGCTGGTGGCAGGGGATAATCCTGTGGCGTCTGCCAGTAAGCCTGCTGCCGCCGCGTCGGACAAGGCCGCTGAGCCGGCCAAGAAATAGGTTCAAAGTGATGGAGAGCAGCTCCTTTTCTTGAGGAGCTGTTTTCTTTTAGTTGCCCCGCCGTCTTTAGGTCGGCGGGGTTAATTCGGCCAGCAAACTTACGTCGGCGATAGGCCTCCGTAAGTTTGGGCCTCATTAAGGAGTTATATGGGTATTTCACTGAACACGGATTTTCTGAAAGGTTTTGTTTCAGCGGACGAGATCAAGGCCATGGCGCCGGCGGTCCTGAAGGCGCATAATGATCTTCACAACAAAACCGGCGCAGGCAATGACTTTGTCGGCTGGGTTGATCTTCCCTCACGCACGCCGGAGGCGCTCTTGCGCGACCTGGCGGATCTGGCCAAAGAGGTCCAGGGGCACTCGGAGGCGATCATCTCGATCGGCATCGGCGGATCGTATCTCGGCATCCGGGCCTCGCTGGAATTTCTCGGCGGCGATCAAAAGCTTCCGCTGTATTACGCGGGACACAATATGGCCACCGCGGATATGGCGCGGGTCCTCAAGCTGATCGAAAAGAAGAATGTCACGGTCGTGGTTATCTCCAAGTCAGGGGCAACGACCGAGCCGGCACTTGCCTTCCGTCTGGTCGATGAGGCCATGCGCAAAAGGCACAAGGGCGAGGATCTGAAGAAGCGCATCGTCTGCGTCACCGACGCAAAAAAAGGCGCGCTTCGCCAGATCGCGGACAAGGAAGGTTATCGGGCCTATGTCATTCCCGATGATGTGGGCGGCCGTTTCTCGGTCCTGACGCCGGTGGGCCTGGTGCCGCTGGCGCTGGCAGGCGTTGATGTGCGCAAGTTCGTCGACGGATTCCGGGCCGGCGAGAAGGAATACGGCATTGCGGATGTGGAGAAAAACACGGCGTATCAGTACGCCGCGATCCGCAATATCCTTAATAAAAAGGGCAAGGACATCGAAATGATGGCCTCATTCTATCCGAACGTCCTGTTCGTGACCGAGTGGTGGAAGCAGCTGTACGGCGAGAGTGAAGGCAAGGGCGGCAAGGGTATTTTTCCGGCCTCGACCATTTTGTCGACGGACCTTCATTCCATGGGCCAGATGATGCAGGACGGCAAGCGCAATATCTTTGAGACCTTTGTCGCGATCGAGAGTGTCGCGGACAAGATCGCTGTTCCCAATCAGGCGGATGACCTGGACAAATTCAATTGCGTGGCAGGCAAGGACCTGGACTGGGTCAACAAGCAGGCTTACAAGGCGACCGCGGATGCGCATTTCGAAGGCGGCGTGCCGAATATGACGATCACGCTCGATCGGGCCGATGCCTTCCATTTGGGTCAGCTGTATTATTTCTTTGAGAAGGGCGTTGGTATTTCCGGTTATCTTCTGGGCGTTAATCCGTTTGACCAGCCCGGCGTTGAGGCCTACAAGAAGAAGATGTTCGCGCTTTTGGGCAAGAAATAAGCAGACGGGGCAGTTCCTTGCGGAGCTGCCCCTTTTATTTTGCCGACTCATTTGACTAATAGTCAAACATATGTTATATTTCCATCATGAGGTTGCCAGGAGGTCTGGAGTCCCGCCTTTCCTCTGAGAAAATATTCCCCCTTATTCTGCCCTTGACGCAGGTCATTTTTTGTTGTTCAGCGGTCTTTGCCTTCTGGGCGTTCATTCGGCCCGCTGAGCCGGTTTTGCCGCAGACAGCACCTGTGCCCCTGGAAGAAGTGTCTGTTGCCTCTGTTGATTTGCCGCCCTGGGAACGGTATGCCGCGATGTTCCGGACGCGCAATATCTTTGCGCCGGTGGAGCGCAAGGCCGAAGCGGCAGCTCTTCAGCCCGGCAGGGAATTCCGGATCACAGGATTGATGCTGGGATCACACAACAGCGCTGTCTTGGAAAACATTGCCAGCAAAGAGGTTTTATTCCTGTCCGAGGGGGAGCGCCAGGGCTGTGTGTGTGCATTGAAGATTGATAGACAAGGCGTTGAGCTTGAGGTCGACGGCGAGCCGGTCCGCTTGCAGATTAAGGAGATGAATTTATGAATTTCATTGGAGCCTTGGCCGTATTTTTCCTTTTGATATTCTCTCCGCTCGCATCAGGCCAGGAGACGGCGCTGCCGTCCGCACCCGTTGCTGCGAAGCTCGATGTGCTGGACCTGCGCGACATGGATATCAAAGATGCGCTTAAGTTCATTGCCCAGCGTTCGGGGCTGAACATTGTGGCGGGTGACAGCGTGCAGGGTCGGGTCACGGTTTATTTAGAGAAGGTGGATGCGCGCGAGGCTTTGGCGACCATCCTTGAGGCCAATCACCTGGCCTACGAGGAGCGCGCCGGGCTGATCCGGGTGATTCCTGATGAGGAATACAAAAACCGTTACGGCTATTCGTTCAGCCAGAAGACGCGCTCCAAACTTATTGCGCTTAAAGGGATCAAGGCCGGGAACGCGGCGGGTCTATTGGAAAAGATCAAGAATCCTTTCGGCAAGGTGGTGGCGGATGATGTGTCCGGG
>JADFXE010000055.1:0-472 GCA_015233705.1 Candidatus Omnitrophota bacterium | reverse complement strand
TTACGTTGATGCCGAGTCAGCGGCAGCGCGCGTGCGGGAGCTTCTGACGCCGCAGCTGGGTGCGGTCAGGGAAGACCGGTCGGGTAATAAGCTCTTTCTGACGGACACGCTCGAGAAGATCGGCGAGATCGAGCGGGTTCTGTGGGAGATCGATATGCCGCGTCATCCCATGACTTTGAGTCTGAGCTATGCCAAGGCTGATGAGCTGGCGCCTGTGCTTAAGGGGCTTCTGACGCCGGGGACCGGAGCATTGGAGGTCGACAAGCGTTCCAACCAGATCATTGTGACCGATATCCCGGCGCGCACTGAGGCGATCGCGGATATGGTACGTCAGCTGGATCGGCAGGAAAAAGAGGTGCTGATCGAAGCGCGTATCAACCAGGTCGGGCTGAAGGATGAGTTAAGGAAGGGCATTGACTGGGACGCGGTGATCAAGGGCGCGGAAGGGCGGAAAATGGCCAGTGACGGGGGC
>JADFXE010000054.1 GCA_015233705.1 Candidatus Omnitrophota bacterium | reverse complement strand
GATCGCCGTCGGGATAAATAAGGGATGCGGCGATCTGCTTGAGAATATAATCCTGGCCCGCTTGTAGACCTCGGCCCAGAATTTCTTGCCCAGATCGCCGTCGGGATAAATAAGGGATGCGGCGATCTGCTTGAGAATATAATCCTGTGCCAGAAGGTCGCGGCCCATGGCGGTCCGGCCGAAATCATCCTGGACGATCCGGTCGCTTTCGTAGGGCGAAAGGTTCACCCACAGGTCTTTTTCAGGGGTTGTGAGAGAAGCGAGAAAATATTTAACCAGACGCTGGGATTCTTCCTGGAACGAGGGCTCATCCAGCGACGAATCTCCGCGATCGACGATAAAATTCAAATGAAGGGGATCTTTTGGATCAAGCTTGATCCCGCGCAAAAGACAAGGCGCGAATGCGGGGCTTAAGGACAAGATTCCCTGGGCCGCAGGCAAGGGAATCTCCTGCGCCATGGAACGCGGAGCAACGCTGTTCCATAGAAAAACAACCGCCAGGAAAATATGAAATGCCTTCCTCATCCTTCTCCCCCCGCATCAGCGACCAGATACAAATCGGCCCCTTTCCGCCAAACTGGCCGGTCAGGGGCCCCTCCACCTCGTTATAAGTATAAAATATAAAAGTTAAGAAAAAAAGAGGCTGGCAGGAAAATAAGAAAACGTTTCCCGGAAAGCTATATTTTTCTGTAAGTGATTGCTATCAGGTGAGATACTTTGCTGATCGAATGTGCTTGCCGAGGTGGTAAATAAGAAAATTATTTAAAATGCTTCCTAATTCCTGTTTTATACTGGCCGGCATTCTGAGCTTCAGGCAGGAGCTCCAGGGGTTCTTTTCAACATATAAGAGCGTTGCCACCGCACCCGGACTGACATCCACCGCGCCATGCCCCGGCACTTCGCACACACCACAAACCAGTCCGCCGCGCGCCATACTGAAACGGGCGCGGCCAATGATCGCCTTGCCGCAGCGGGCACAGGAATCAATGTGCGGTTGGAATCCGGACAAAGCCAACACCTTGATCTGGAACATCCTGACCATCCGCGAAAGGTCGTCCGCCTTGCCGATGGCGCGCAGGTAATCCAGCAAAAGGTCGTACACTCCCGGCGAGCGCTCCTCAAGCGGCATGATCTTGTTGACCAGCTCGGCCGCGTATTCGGCGGCCATGATCCGACGGGCATTGCCGCGGACATCCATAAAGAATTCCTTCATGTCGCACTGGCCGATGAGATGGATGTCGCTGTTGCGGTACTGGTAAAAAACGATGTCATTGACCGAGAATTTGTCGACGGAGCTGCCGAACTTGCGGGGATTCTTGCGGATGCCCTTGAGGACGCCGATGACCTTGCCGCATTTTCTGGTGAAGAAAAACGCAATCCGGCTTGTCTCACGGTGATCGATCACGCGCAGGACAATGGCTTCGGTGGAGATGATCGCCATGGATTCAGGAGAAAATGTCTTTTTGCAAAAGCTTGCGCTGATGGTAAGCCGCTACAGCGGCGATGATCGCTGTCAGGGCATTCACGACGAGAAACGGCATCCACTGCCTCCCGGCAGATTCTTTGGCAAAAAAATCGCCAATCATGCCGCCTACCGTAAAGAAGGGCGAAAGCGCAAAACTCCAGCGCAGAACCTCACTCTTATCCTGCATCCCGACAGCGATAAAATTCAAGAAAGGTATCCCGACCCAAACAATCGCCGCCGCGGTCCACAGAAAGATCCGCTTCTGATAAAACCGGCTGAGATTGAACCACTCCAGGCCGTTCACAAAAGTCGCTGTCTGAAGAAGGACCACTGCCAACGCAAGACAGACAGACTCGACCCTGGCCGGAGGAGATATTCTGGCATATACGCCCCACAATGCGATTGTCACGACGGAGAATGCCACAAACCACAGCCAGTTGGAATTCTGATCCTCATCCAGCGCCAGCCCTTTCTTCTGCAGTTTCTTGGCCCGCGAAAGGCCCTTGACATATCCCAAATGGTCCGGCGTTACAATCAAGGCAGCGAACAGGGTAAAGAAATAACTGAAGATCATGATCACCGGAAAGGCCCAGGTGACCGGGGAACCGTAATCAATGCTGCCCACAAGATAAAAGGCGATCAAAAAATAAGCAGCCACGGTCTGCGGCTTGGAAAAGCCTGTGATCTCATCACTGGAAAGGCGGCGCATGATGCCGGCAAAAAAGAGCAGTCCAAGCGGGATCTGCACCAGAAGCTGGAGAACCCCGTCGGTGATAGCACAGCCGAAGAATAACGTCTTAAGCGCCACCTGCCCCTTGGCCGCATAATTCCAGGTCACGCCAAAGAACGAATGAACGCCAAAGACCGCCTGATGAAGCTGATCATACGCCGGGAACCAGGTCGCGCAGCGCAGAACGCTCGCGCTTTGTCCGGCCGCCATCAGGCCAGAGAAAAGCATGCTAATAAAATAGAATAGGAAAAGAAAACCGAAGATCCCCAGGCCATTCTTCCGGGGCGCCACGGATATCCCGGCCCACAGTGCGATAAGATGGAAGAACAGCGTCGTCAGAATAAAACTGGCATAGAAAACTGCAATAGCCCACAGGCTCACGCCGGCAATAAGGGCCAGGATCAGAACGATCGGCAGGGTCAGAAAGAACAAGCTCCACTCCAGGACCGCTCCTCCCAGAAGCAGCCCCAGCGCCTGATCCTTGCGCGGAAAAGGGGACGCCCGATGAAAGTCCAGAACGCCCGCCGCCCTCTCCTGCGCCGCTGCGCGATAGCAATCGATCGTGCCCAGAAGCAGCAAAAGCGTGCCCTGCAAACTCACGATCTGATACAAAGCGCTGCGCCACCAGGAGACATGGACCTGAAGATGCGAGATCGGGTCATACAGACCCTGAGCTTCCCCGAAGGTATAATTCCCAAGGAAGATCAGTCCGATAATAAAGACAAGGATCACGCACGCCGTGCCGACATAATGCGGCCGCATGCGTTCCCGCCAATTCTTGATGAAGAAAGGATTATCCAGCAAAAAATAGAAGTTCATGAGGTTTCCCTTGCCCCGACCTTGAGAAAGATGTCTTCCATGTCTGCCTGGCGGAAAAAGGACTGCGAGACCGGAATGCCCTGCCCCACCAGCTTGGACAGAAGAAGCGCCGTGTCCGGCGACTCGCCCGCGCAAGCGATGATGATCTCATTGACCGACGCCGAAAGGATCTTGCCGACCGTACCCATCTCCCGAATGACGGCCTGGGCCCGCTCGCACACTGCCGGATCCACGCCTGCCAGGCGAATCACAAGTTCGCTCGTCATTCCCACCCGCGCGCGGATCTCGTCGATCGATCCCGAGACCACCATCTTGCCTTTTTCCATGATGCCGACGGCATTGCACAGGTCGCTCAGCTCGGTCAGGATATGACTGGAAATGATGACCACCCGACCGCCGGCGGCCACCTCTTTTAAAATGTCGCGCATTTCCATACGAGCCAGCGGATCAAGGCCGCTCGCCGGCTCATCCAACAAAAGAACCTTGGGCTCGTGCAAAAGAGTCTTGGCCAGAACCAGACGCTGGCGCATGCCGCGGGAAAGCGTCTGAATGGTGGCATCCCATTTGTCCTGAAGACGAACCCGGTCGATCCAATGGCGGGCGCGTTCAAGGCGGTCCTTGCGCTCGCACAGATGGGCAGCGGCAAAGACCTCCAGATATTCGCAGACCTTGAGCCTTTCATAAACCGGAGGAAAATCCGGCATGAAACCCAGCTGCCGCAGTGCCTCGCGGGGATTGATCTCCAGATCAATGCCATTGATGCGGATGTCGCCGTACGTCGGGATAATGATGCCGGCCAGAGCCTTTAAGGTCGAGGTCTTGCCAGCCCCGTTGGGACCCACCAGACCATACACCTGCCCTGCCGAGACCTGCAGGTCAACATCGCGGACCGCTGTCACGCCTTCGTAATCAACTCTTAAAGAAGTTGCCTGGATCATGTCCTTATTCTAAAAGCCGCTCCCAAAGCCGCAATGATTATTTTCGATTTGTACCGCCAAAAGCTCATCTTCCTTCTGACGCATCCGCTGACGGGCCGCAGGCGAGTGATCGTCATGCCCCAAAAGATGCAGGATGCCGTGAGCCACATACCGCAGAAGCTCGCGCTCCACCGGCTCACCGTACAGCCGGGCGTTACGCACGGCCTCGGCGGGACAGACACAGATCTCCCCGTCAACCGAAAGACAATATTTTTTGCGATCTTTTTTCCGTCCAACGTCCGCAAGATCAAACGTTATTACGTCCGTCACAAAATCATGCCCCAGGCTCTCCCGGTTAAGCCTTCGCATCGCCGCACCAGTCAAAAAGACGATCGAAAGTTCAGCCTGACGGACGCCGACCTTCCTCAACATCTTTTCGGCAACAGAACGGACGCTGTCAGCAGACAAAAAAATACCCCTGGCAATGCCAGAGGCGTTTTTCTTCTGACCGCTGACAGCTGACCGCCGACAGCTGACAGCTGACTGCTGACTGCTGACTCTAACCCAGATTTTGCAGCAAGCAAAATCCGCCCGAAGGGCCGACAACCTCAACTTGTTTCGGTTGTCGGGGTTACCCCGCGCCTCCGGCGCGGCCGAAGGCAAATTTTGCATTTCTAATCTTCCTCGAATTGCCAACGGGAAAAGATTGGGAATGCAAAATTTGGGTTTAATGTCCATTGGATTTCTTGGGAAGATTGGGATATTTGACGCGCACATGGTACATTGCACTGAGCACCCGGGCAAAAGCAGAACCGATCATCTCGATCTCGCGCAGCGTGAGGCTGCACTCGTCAAGCTGTCCGTCGATGAACTTGTTATTGATGACCCGGCGCACCACTTCCTCGATCTTGACCGGGCTGTGCTCCTCGATCGCCCGCGTGGCGCCTTCCACCGAATCAGCCAGCATGACAATGGCAACCTCTCTCGTCTGCGGCCGCGGACCGGGATAGCGGTAGTTCTGCTCCTCCACCGCCTCCTCACCGTCGGTCTCCAGGGCCTTCTGGTAAAAATAATGCATCAGGCTCGTGCCGTGGTGCTGCTCGATAAAGTCAACGATCTTCTGACTCAGACAGTCCTTGCGGGCGATCTCCGCCCCTTCCTTGACGTGATTGAGGATGACCAACCGGCTCATGGACGGCTCCAGCACATCGTGCTTGTTGCTGGCCATCATCTGGTTCTCGGCAAAGTACTCGGGCTTGACGAGCTTGCCGATGTCGTGATAATACGACCCGACGCGGACCAAGAGCTGATTAGCTCCAATTGCATCCGCCGCAGCTCCGGCGATGTTGCTAAGGACCAGGCTGTGATGATAGGTCCCCGGCGCCTCAAAAGCCAGGCGCTTTAACAGCGGCTGGTTGAGGGAATCGGAAAGTTCCAAAAGACTGAAATTCGTCAGCTCCTCAAAAAGATACTCGAACACCTTGAGCGTCGCGATCACGATCCCGGCGGAGATCAGAAGTCCGTTGATCACAAACGGCATGACCCCGCGTTCCCAGACACTGGCCACAAACTGCGGATGAAAAAGAAAATAACCCAGGCCCTGGGCGATCCCCACAAAAAGTCCCGCCCTGAGAACCGTGCCGCGCGTCCTGGCATTACGGATAGCGTACGCGCCGACCAATCCTCCGGTAAACGAGATCAGCAAATGATCAACACCAGTCCCGGCCATAAGAACGACGAGCGCGCTGGCCATCAGCGACATGGAAAACGCCAGCGGCAACTCACTGAACAGAAGCATGGCCAGCATCGGGATACTCGCTACCGGAATATAATACGGAGAAAACCGCGTGTAGTGCATCATTGCCGAAGCAGCAAAGACGATCACGGCAAAAAGAAGCGCAACATGCATGAGCCTCTTGGTATCCGCCCGACGGAAAATAACCAGATGGAAGGCGTAAATGGAAAGCAACAGCGGAATAAACAGCGACAGCCCGGCGATCAGGCAATAGCCGAACAAAAAAAGAAGACAAATGCCCGTCCCGATCAGGCGCTCTTTATTTATGGTATTTGTCATAGGCTTCGATGATCTTCTGCACCAGCTCATGGCGGACCGTATCTTCGCCAGTCAGGTGCACAAACTTGATCTCCTCGACATTCCGAAGGATCTTCTCGGCCTCGATCAGGCCAATGAGCTGACCTTCCGGCAGGTCGCTCTGCGTGACGTCGCCGGTAATGATGGTCTTGGAATCAAACCCCAGACGCGTCAGGAACATCTTCATCTGCTCGGGCGTTGAGTTCTGCGCCTCATCCAGGATGACAAAAGACTCGTTGAAGGTTCGTCCGCGCATATAGGCGAGCGGGGCGACCTCGATGATCCCCTGCTCGGAATACTGCTCCACCTTGTCCGGCTCCAACATTTCATAGAGCGCGTCATACAAAGGCCGCAGGTACGGCATGACCTTCTGCTCAAGTTCACCGGGAAGGAAACCCAGGTTCTCGCCCGCCTCGACCGCAGGACGGGTCAGGATGATACGGCGCACCAGGCCTTTCTTAAGGGCGTTGACCGCCATGGCCATGGCCAGATACGTCTTGCCTGTTCCCGCCGGGCCGATCCCGAACACAATGTCATATTTCTTGATCGCCTCAAGATACTCGATCTGCCCCTTGGTCTTGGGCGTCACGAGACCTCCCTTGACCGGCAGCTCGATTTTTTCCTTGGCCAGACGCCGAAGACCGCTCTCCTGCTCCTGCTCGGCAACGCGTGTGGCGTAGACGATATCGCGCTTCTTGACCACGCGCCCGCTCTTGACGATCCCCAGAAGGTAATTGAACAGTTCGCCAACCTGGTTGACCTTGTCATCCTCACCTTCGATACGCAGCCCCTCCTGCGTCCGGTAAATACGGACCCCGAACTCCTTCTCGATCACCTTGAGGTTCTCGTCGTATTTCCCGAAGAGCAGCTGGATATCGCGATTGTCGTCGAACTTGAGATTTAAGACCATGCGTTCTGTTTCTCCTTGATAAGGCCTGTTATTTCTTGTTCTCTTCAGACTCTTTAGCCGCTGGCGTGACATCTGTCAACGCGGGGATCTTGAGCATTATCCCGGGCTTCACAAAATTCGGATTCTTCAGCACATCACGGTTGGCATTGTAAACCCGTGGCCATTGATTGTGCGCACCGTAAAACTTCTTGGCGATCTTCTGCAGGGTGTCATCCTTCTCTACCTTATACTCAGCCGGCAGGGCAACGGCCGGAGCCGTTTCCTTGGGCGCTTCCGGCGCTGGCCCGGACGCAGCCGCAGGAGCCGGCTCGCTTGCCGAAGACTCTACAGGCGCAGCGACCGCAGCCTTCGTCACATCCGCTGCAGCCTTGGGCTGGGCTTTGTCCTTCTCCGTGACCTCAATGACCACGATCTGCCGCGTCTTTTTCGGCGCAGGCGGCATTCCGGCAATGTCCTGATCCACACGCTCACGTTCTTCAATATGGGAACGGATCGACACGCAACCGGGCAGAACGATCATCGCCGCTAACGCGATCAAACATACAAAAGTTTTGTGAGACATCGAAAGCCTCCTTGCTTAAGTCAGCTGTCCACTGTCAGCCGTCAGCCGAAAAACCTTTGCTGACAGCTGACCGCTGACTTTTACTTCTTCTTCAACGCCGCCAGCCCCAATTCCTTCATCTGTTTCTCATCCACCGACGAAGGCGCATCGCTCAAGGGGCAATTGCCCTTTTGCGTCTTGGGGAAAGCGATCGTATCGCGGATCGAATCCAGGCCGGTCAGGATCGCGACCAGACGGTCCAGGCCGTAAGCCACACCCGCATGCGGCGGCGCACCATACTCAAAAGCGCGCAGGAGAAATCCGAAACGCGCCTCGATCTCTTCCGGCTTAAGCCCGATGATATCAAAAATCCTCTGCTGCATTTCCCGGCGGTGGATACGGATGGAACCGGACCCGATCTCATTACCGTTGAGGACCAGGTCATAGGCCCGGGAACGGATATTGTTCAGGTCCTTCCCGTCAAGCCTGGCCACATCATCCGGATGGACTGAGGTGAAAGGATGATGCTCGCTCTCCCAGCGCTTCTCCTCCTCGCTCCACTTAAACAGCGGAAACTCCGTGACCCACAGGAAGGCAAATTCATTCTTGTCCGTCTTATCCTTGCGGATGTCCGGCTTGTCTGACTTGTATTTAGCCATGGCCTCGGCATGCGACATGCGCGGGAACGGGATCGGCAGATCAATACCCTTGACCTCCTTGAGAACCTTCTGGAACATGCGCTCGGTCAGGCTGTACACATCTTCCTCGTCGACAAAAGACATCTCCA
>JADFXE010000053.1:5244-8382 GCA_015233705.1 Candidatus Omnitrophota bacterium | reverse complement strand
TTACCTGTCCACTTTTAAATCAAAAGGTGTCTACTTTTAAAAAATCGGTAACAAATTTAAGACACCGCCTGTCCGAAATAAGCCCTTATAATATTCTGCGAGTACCCGTCGAATTAACCCATGCCTTAAAAAAGAAATCCCCTGACCTTTGCTACCAAAGATCAGGGGATCATATTTTCTGCTGTTTTCTTTAACTACCGCTTGATATCCAACACCTTAAAGCGCTTGGTCCCGGCCGGAACCTGGATCGTAACCTCATCACCCACCACGTGCTTCAACAATCCCTGGCCAATCGGCGAAAAGACTGACAGCCGTTCCTTGCCAAACTCGGCCTCCTCGGAAGAAACAAGCATGTAACGGACCTCTTCCCTGTTGTCCAAATCCTTCAAAACAACCTTGGCGCCAATGAAGATCTTGTCAGCGGGGATATTCATATCCTCAATGAAACTGACATTGGCAAGATTGCCCTCAAGGCCGTTGATCCGCGACTCATTATGAGCCTGGGCATCCTTGGCCGCATCGTACTCGGCGTTCTCCGAAATGTCGCCCTGTGCGCGCGCCTCGCCGATGACCTTGGCAATGCGCTGGCGCTCGGTGGTCTTGAGAAATTCGAGCTGATCCACCAGCCGCTGGTACCCCTCACGGGTCAAATAAATGGTGCCTGCCATAACAACATCCTCTCCATTGGGCAAAAGTTAAAGGCTGAAAGCTGAAGGACATCCCTGCCTTCAGTCTTCAGCCTTCAGCCTTAAGCCTTTAGCCTTTTATCTTACATGCTCTCAACAGCTTTCATCATAACCGGGACAACGGCCTGGACCTCGACCTTGGTCATGCGGCCGAGCTTGCTGAAACGCCACTCGCCGGAGGCATCCTGGTTCTCGCGGCCGACCTGCATCTTCTTCTCGCCGCCGTTATAGGAAAAAACGCCGACCGTGACGCGCGTCCCATCGAATTCCTTAACCTCTTTGAAAATTTCCACATCCAGTGACTTATCGTAAGGCATATTTCTCTCCTGAGTGAGCGCGTCCGACTATTGTCGGGATGGCGCGAATTTATCCCGCCGGGCGGGACGTTTGTATTTACATTAATCCCGGAATATTGAGGCCGCCGGATTTCTGCATCTGGATGGCCGCTTCTTTCTGGGCTTTCTTGGTCGCCATATTGATGGCCTTCACCAGCTCCACATGGAACCGGGACTTCTGCTTGGGGTCCAGCCAGCTGTCCTCGATCTCGATCGACTGGAACATCTGCGCGCCGTTCAGTTTGATCTTGATGCCGCGGACCTCGTTGTACTCGATAATAATCTTCTCAAGCTCTTTCTTAAGCGCATCCGCCTGGTTCTTGAGCTCCATTAACTTCTTCATCTTATCAAACATAGTGGCTCCTTAAATAAGCAATAACAATGCACCTCTTATACTCTAAAACCCTTCCTTTGGCAAGAAAGTTTTCTCGCTAACGGGGGATGCGCAGGGCCAGGTCGTAGATGGTCGCCACCAGGAACTGCTTAACGACCATGATCGCGACGACCGCCAGGATAGGCGAAATGTCGATCGCCATCACCGGCAGCATCCGGCGGATCGGCGCCAGGATCGGCTCGGTCACGCGCTCCAGGAACTGGACGATGGGGTTCATGGGATCAGGCCCGACCCAACTGATCAAAGCACGAATAATGATCAGCCAGTAGAACATAAACAGCAGGATATCCACGCCATAAGCCACCGCATTGATCAGATTCACAACAGCGAACATAGATTGCTCCTTTGATTAGAAAACCTTGAAAAGATTCCCGTCGATGACACGCTGCTCGATCCGGTCGAGCAGGCGCTTGGTCTTGCGGGAAATATACTTAAGCTCCACCACCATCACATTGATGCCCTTGGTCGTCTGGTTGAATGACGTTGCCGTGTCCTGCAGGATCCCGGCGAGATCGTACACATCCAGGAATGGACTCCCCAGAATAGGATGAGCGATGTCCAGCGGCGCCTCGCCGGCCACGCGCCCGATCTCGATATACTTGGCGCCCAGAACGCCCTCGGTCTGAATCGAAACCTTGGTGCAGCGCTTGACCTGGTACTCATATTTCCTGTAAATGTCGAGCGTGACCTTGAGGCCCCGGCCCATGACCTCCTCCGGCAAGAACGAAAGATCCGCAACCGACCCGACGGTGACACCCGACAGCCGCACCGGAGCACTAGCTCCCAGGCCGCCCACTTTGTCAAACAGGATCACGACCTGAACGCGCGGCTCGGTCAGCCCCTTCTGGACACCGAGAAAAAGGATCACGCCGCCCACAACCGCCAGGCCCGCAACAAAGAAGATCCCGGCCCAAAACTGTTTTAATCCGTCATCTTTTGCCATAGGTCACTCCAGGAATTCTTTTACAAAAGGGTCGGTGGAACGCCGCAGGTCATCCTCACGGCCCTGGGCCACGACCCGGCCATGGTCCAGAACAAACATCCGATCAGCGATCCGGAACGAATTATCGATATCATGCGACGTGAGAACAGTCGTCGTGTTCATACGCCGAGCCAGGTCCCGGATCAGAAGCGAGATGTCCTTGCTGCGGATCGGGTCCAGGCCCGATGTCGGCTCGTCGCACAACAGGACCTTGGTGTCCATGATGAGCGCCCGCGCCAGGGCCACGCGCTTTCTCATGCCGCCGGACAGTTCCGACGGATATTTGTCCCCGGCCCCGGCCATGTCCACATGCGCCAGGTATTCCTCGACCCTGGCCTTGATCTTCCCGGCAGGAAGATGCCCATGCTCCTTGAGCGGAAAGGCCAGGTTCTCGGCCACGGTCATAAAATCGTACAGCGCCCCGTCCTGAAAAAGATAACCGATGTTGCGCCGGAAGAGCAAAAGCTTTTGCTCGGAAAGCTCGCTGACCACCGTTCCGTCGATCACGATCCGCCCCTCATCCGGCGGCATGAGTCCCACCAGATGCAGCAGAAGAACGGTCTTGCCTGTCCCGCTCGGCCCCAGGAGCGCCACAATCTCGCCTTTCTTGACCTCCAGCGACATATGGTCCAGGACCCTCTGGCCGCGAAAACTCTTGGAAACGTTCTCAACCGAGATCATTGTTTCTTCTCAAAAGCGCGGTAGCGGTTCTTGGCAAAACGGGTGTAAAGCCTTTCGAAG
>JADFXE010000053.1:0-5219 GCA_015233705.1 Candidatus Omnitrophota bacterium | reverse complement strand
GTCCGCGCGCCTCCGCGGCCTGAAAAACCTCCAAGTCCAACAGCCGCTCGACCTCATCCGTCGGATACCACAGCTCGCCTTCAAACTCGATCGGCTCGCCGTTGCGCAGCCACTCCGGCTCGCTCAAGGGCGCACTGGTGGCCTGGGCCTGGTCTTCTCTTTCCTGCGCCATCTGACAGCCCACGGCCCCGAACGCAGCGCACACCAAAAGAACAAGGAGAAATTTCTTCATATCAAAACCCCCAGAACGTCATGATGAACTTGGTCAGGATCGTATTGGCCACGATCACCGAAATATAACACAGTGCGACCGCCCTCGTCGTAAAACGCCCGACACCCAGCGAACCGCCGTCGGTGAAGAACCCCTGGAAACAGGCGATCCAACCGATCAGGATCGCAAAAACAAAGACCTTGGAGAAACCGCTGAAGAAATCCACATAACCCACAGCGTCGATCGTCTGCGAAACATAATAGGATCCGGGAATATGCGCCTCGGTGACCACGATCAGATACCCGCCCCAGATCCCGACCAATTCCGAGATCACGACCAGAAGCGGCAGCACGAGAAAACAGGCGATCATCCGCGGGACGACCAGAAACTCGATCGGGTCAACGCCCAGCGTCCGGGTGGCCTGGATCTGATTATTAACGCTCATGGTCCCCAGCTCAGAGGCCATGCCAGCGCCGGACTTTCCGGAGAAAACCAGCGCGGTAAAGACCGGGCTCAATTCACGGACCAAAGAAAGCGCAACAAGCTGAGCGATGAACTCCTTGGCGCCGAAACGCTCCATCGTGACCCGCGCCTGCATGGCCAGAACCGCGCCCGACGCGAAAGAGGCCAGCATCACGATAAGCAGCGACTGCACGCCCTGCTCGTAGATCTGTTTCATGACCTCGGGCCAGCGGATGCGCCCGCGCAGAACGCAACCCAGGACGTCCGCCATGAACATCGCGGCCTGCCCGAAACGCGCTATGAGGTCACGAAATGCTTTTCTCATGATTCCTGATCATTATAGCGAAGATATTGAACTCTGACGAAGAATGATAGGGTTTATTTCCCCTTGCCCAGCCACAGGCCGCGCAGCTCGCGGTTGATCCGGTCCTCAAAGACATGCCCGATGACCTTGGCCTCGCCCTTGGCCGGAGCGCCTGAGCAACCACCGACGAGCGATTTCTGTGCGCTGCGCTTTCCCTTGGCAAAGAATTGCGTCACGCTCCAGACCTCTGCGCCCATGGAACGGCAAAAATGTCCCAGGTCGCGGTCGTCGGTGACAACGATCATCTCCGCCGGGCGCGAGCAGTCCTCGGCCATGCGCTTGATCACATCATCCGCACTCTCGCCTCTGGAAAAGATGACCGTCACCCCGGCCGGCGACGGAAAGGACTCAATGCCTTCCTGACCGTCAAAGACCACTGTGATGATATTGCGGGGACTGCCGTGCGGACGGGCGTCCTGGATGAACCGGATAAGCCCGGCGCGGCCGCCCTCAAGGGACAGCTCAGTCAGCCGCGGGTCCTTGCGGATCAGATTGTATCCGTCGATCAGAAACTGTCGTGACATAAACGACCCCGCCGATAAGTCCGCAGATGATGACAAAAAAGAAACTGATCAGGCTCAGGCTCGCCGCCGCGCCCTTGTCCACGCCGACCTTGGCCAGAAAATACACCCAGCCGACCTCGCGCACGCCTAAGCCCCCGATCGACGGCAAAAACGTGATGGCGCCCACGATCGGCGCAAAGATCAAATAATGCAGAAAGCTGGCCTCCAGATGAAGCGCCCGGCCGATCAGATAATACAGGAACGCACCCAAGATCTGGATCAAGCACGACAGTGCGATGCAGCCAAACCCGGTCCGCTTGCGCCCGGTCATCAGAAGCACGTCGTTATGCATGTCCAACAGCGCCTTGTGGGCCTTAGGGATCTTGTGGAACACCCGGCAGCCGATCGCATAGATCCGCCGGCTGAAAAGGATCCCGCCGATCGTGACCGACAGCACGGTCAAAACTACGATAGGAACGAGCACCGACGGCGCATCCACGATCCTGGTCCCGACGACATACGCCAACAGCGCCACAATCACAAGTCCCGCAAATCCGCTCAACCGGTCCAGAACCACCGAGGCAAAGACCTTGGGCTTCTGCCCCACGCCGCGCGACAGACCGATGGCCTTGACCACGTCCCCGCCGATGGACGTCGGAAGGAACAGATTGCAAAAAAGGCCGATAAAGAAATACCGACAGACCTGGCCAAGCGGCGCCTGGAGATTGAGCGCCCACATGAAAATGGCCCAACGCCACAGGACAACAAACTGGATGGCCACGGTCACAACAAACGCCCAAAACAACAAGACCGGATCAGCGCCCCTGACCGCGGTCGTGATATCTTTCCAGTCGATCTGGGTAAAAAGCCAGGCCATCAGAGCGGCGCTCAGCGCCAGTCGCCCAAGAAAAGACAGCATATCTTTAACGACGTGTTTCATCCGACCAGCGCCTCCCCCGCGCTCTGACAACAATTAAATCCCTCTTCCGCCAGGTAAGAACTGCGTACCAGCGGTCCGGAATGCACAAACTTGATGCCGATCCTAAGACCTTCCTCGCGATAACGGCTGAATGCCTCGGGCGTCACGAACCGCTCGACCGGTGCGTGCCGCGCATCCTTCGACGGCGCCAGATACTGGCCAATAGTCACGATATCGCAGCCTGCCCCCTTCAGTTCCCGCAGCGTCGATAAAACCTCATCATCACTCTCGCCCAAGCCGACCATGAAACCTGATTTGACCAGAACTTTTGCCGAAAGCCGGCGCGCTGTCCGCAAGGTCAGAAGTGAACGGTCATGGTCCGCGCGCGAACGCATGTGCGGCGAAAGCCGGCGCACTGTTTCCAAGTTATGCCCAACAACGTCGGGGCCAGACTCGATGACCCGGCGGATCAATCCTTCCTCAGCCGACAGGTCAGGGATCAAAACTTCCACCCCGACCCGCGGGTTCACATCCTTGATCGCACGCACCGTACGGGCGAACTGACCTGCGCCTTCATCCGGCAGGTCATCGCGCGTCACGGAAGTCACGACCACATATTTAAGCCCCAGGTGACGAACCGCATCCGCGACCTGCAGCGGCTCATCCTGATCGACCGCGGAGGGTTCGCCGCTGTCCACCGCACAGAACCGGCAGCGGCGCGTGCAGGTGTCGCCGAGGATCATCATGGTCGCGGTGCCTTTTTTCCAGCACTGGCCCATGTTGGGACAATGCGCACCCTCGCAGACTGTGTGCAGGTTCCGCTCGCGCAAAAGTCCGCGCATCTCGCCCAGCGCCTTGGGATCAGGCACTTCCTGGCGAAACCACTCAGGAAGACTTTGTTTGGAACAGCCGCACGACTCAGACATGCGCCTTGCCTCGTGACACCGGTTTACGGCTCAAGGCCTCGAGCGCGGCAAGCTGGTCCTGATATTTTTCTTTCTCGGCCTTGCTCGCGTAGTCGATGAGCATGCGACCCAAAAGATGGTCGGTCTCGTGCTGAAAGACCCGGGCGAAAAGTGCGGAGAATTCCCGCTCGATCAGCTGGCCGAACTCGTTCCGGTAACGGACCACGATCGCCTCTGGCCGGCGGACATTGACCCGGATACCCGGCAGGCTGAGACAGCCTTCCTCGACGACCGATTCCGTGACAGACTTCTTGAGGATCTCGGGATTGACGACCGCGAACGGGCCTTCGCCGATGTCAGCCACAAAGATCTGCTCCTCGATTCCGATCTGGACCGCGGCCAGCCCCGAACCGTCAAACTCATACATGGCCCGGATCATCTCCTTGATCAGGAAACGCTCGGCCGCCCCGACCTCCTTGACCGGACGGGCCACCTTGCGCAGGACCGGATCGCCGTAGTATCTAAGCTTTAATTTTGTTGGCATCGTCGAGATAGATGGCTTTGGTCTTCATGCCCCTGGCTTCTTCAGGCGTCAGAAGAGCATAACTGATGATGATGAGCTTGTCTCCCACATAACCCAGGCGGGCCGCCGGACCGTTGAGGCAGATCTGGCCGGAGTGGGCCTTGCCGGCGATCACGTAGGTTTCCAGGCGCGCGCCGTTATTGATGTTGAGGACCTCGACCTTCTCGCCGGGAAGGATCCCCACGGCCTGGATCACGGCCTCGTCAATGGTGATGCTGCCCTCGTAATACAGTTCGGCCTGCGTGATGCGGGCGTGGGCAATCTTGGATTTGCAAAAAGTGATCAACATCCTGACTCCTTACATGTGAACTTTCAACTTTTCCAGCAGCTTGGTCTTGGGCATGCCGCCGACCAGCTGGTCGACCGGCGCGCCGTTCCTGAAAATGATCAGCGTCGGAATGGACATGACATTAAAATTCGCGGCCAGCTCCTGGGCTTCATCGACATTGACCTTGCAGACCTTGACCTTGCCCTGCAGCTCGACCGCCAGCTCCTCGACGATGGGCAGAAGCATGCGGCACGGGCCGCACCATTCGGCCCAGAAATCGACCAGGACCGGGATGCCGGACTTCAGCACTTCGGCCTCAAAATTGCCTTCATTGACCATGATCGCTGCGCCCATAATGACCTCCCCTATTAAAGAAAATGATTATATGAGGGCTCAATTGCCCCTGCAAGCTTTATTATTGGTCGGATGCAGGCATCCATTACCTTGCCTGAGCTAAACTCCGTGCTGTGGAATATACAACGGCCTCCAGGAGAGCTGACCTGGAGGCCGGCATAAGATCAAACAATACGTAATAGGAAAAATAAAGGAGCTGATTACCCGCAATCACCCCCGCAAGCGTAATTCCTGACCATTGTCTCACTAGTAGAAGGCGGCGTGCGATTAAATTCAGCGAAACAATCATTCCAGCATGAGTAATTTATATACACTGCCCGTTTCGGCAGGTGCCTATCCCAATCCACTGTCCCTGCGCATCCCATGCATTACATGTCGCCCCACATCTCCCGCAATTCAGCGGGTCATTCATTCGATCTACACAGGCACCGTCACAACAAATCGTGTCAGCGCCAGGACATTGCCAATTCCAAAAACAATAAGATACGCCTGTGTCTGTCGTCGTAGACGTATCCGTTGCCGTGGTCGTATCTGTCGTCGTGGTCGTATCCGTTGTCGTAGACGTATCTGTCGTCGTGGTCGTATCCGTTCCGGTTCCTGTACCAGTGCCTGTTCCCGTCCCTGTCCCCGTGCCTGTGCCCGTGCCAGTA
>JADFXE010000052.1:8089-8418 GCA_015233705.1 Candidatus Omnitrophota bacterium | reverse complement strand
CTGGCGTCCAAGCTGGTTCCGGCGTTGGGGTTTGTGGCTGTGGCGTGTTCCTTGGCTGCGATGGTTCTGACCATGCCCCGGCGTCAACAGCGCTGGGCGGCCCTGGGCGCGGCATGGTTTGTGATCGCGCTTTTGCCTTCCCTGAATATTGTTCCGCTGATCAACGAATATGCCCTGATCCTGGCGTCGGAACATTTTCTTTACCTGCCGCTGGCCGGCGCGCTCATTTTGGGCGTCGTGGCCGGGGTCTGGTCTTTTCGTCTTATTCGAGGAGAGGTTTCGCGGCCATTCTGTCAGGGCTGTTTTGCCTTTTTTGTCCTGGCCTTGTC
>JADFXE010000052.1:0-8038 GCA_015233705.1 Candidatus Omnitrophota bacterium | reverse complement strand
CGAATCTTGGGCGTGCGCGTTTCTTGCTGGGCCGCTCCTACGCCCAGGAGCGTCGGTTTCCTGAGGCGCTGGCGGAATCCTCAAGGGGCTTGCACATCATGGAGGAATATGTTACAAAAGCACGGAATCCGAAGGTCCGCGACTTATACCGGCATTTTTTGAAGACCGCCCATTTTGATCAAGGGCAGTGTTTTGTGGGTATGGGAGACTTGGCGCGGGCGAACAAGGAGTATCTGATCGCGCTTCATATTCGCCTCGAGCAGATGGCCTCTCGCGACGTCGAGGCCAGCGACAGTCTTATCGCCAGCAATCTTGGGATGAATTGCATCTGGCAGAATGACCGCAAGGGAGCGCGCCGGTTCTTTCAGTTGGCGGTGGCGGCAGATCCGCGTAATGTCCAGGCGCTTAACAATCTGGGCATGTTTTATTTTCAGGCACAGCGGACGGGGCTCGCGCGGCTCTTTTTTGAGCGCGCTTTGAAGGTCGATCCCCTGTTCCGCCCGGCGTGGGAGAATTTGAAAAAGGTTGAACATTGGTGAGGGTGTTATGACATTGTGGTTAATCTTAGGTGTTTCCCTGGCGGTGGTCGGCGGGGTGGTGATCGTTCTTCTGCAGATGCCGGATCCGGCCGAGAAGAAGATGAAAAAGAAGGATGGTCTTCCGCCGGAGCCGCCCAAGGACTGGCAGGCGATCGCGGAGAGGGTCGAGAAGCGTCTTAAGGCAGCAGAAGCAAGTTTGCAGTCCGTGCAGAATGAGATCAAGCAGCGCGACAAACGCATTGCAGACCTGAGCGCGGAATCGGCGGGCATCAAGAAGCAGTTCGAGCATGAGAAGGTCTGGCGCCTGAAGGAAGAGGCTGAGGTCGAAAAGGAAAAGAAACAGGAGCGCCTCATTCAGACCGAGTTGCAAAAGACCCGCGAGGAAGTGGCGCGGGAGGCTACCAACCGGATCAAGCAGGAGGCTGAGCTTAAGGAGCTGCGCCAGGTCCGTGAGGAACAGACAGCGCAGGTCCGCAAGTTGTCATCGACGAATATGGACCTTGACCGCAAGTTGAACGAGGCTGTGAAGGAGTTGAAGGGATTGCGGGAAGAGAATATCGTCCTTAAGAAAAAGAAGGAAGACGAAGAGTGGGTCGCCAAGACTGATTACAAGAAGATCGAAGGGTTTTTAAAGCGTGCCCGCTGGGAAGTGGAGCAGTTCAAGCGGAAGTTTTCGACTAGCGAGTGGCCCGCGCCGCTTCAGCCAAAGCCGGCTGTGCCGCCAGCTGCTCCTGCTCCGACGGCCCCGGTGGTCCCGGCAGCGGAGGCGGCTGCTCCGGTGGAGAATAGCATTCCGCCATCCGCTGTCAGCGATCCGGTTCCGGATCCGGCAGAAGGTCAATAAAAAATTATTGCGAGGAAGTGAGTCATGCCATTTGAATACCGTCAGAGAATTCCCGACGCGGATGCGATCCTGAAGCAGTTGCCGCTCAGTCCCAGGCTGGCTGAGGTCAAGCGGGAACGCGACCGTGAGATCATTGATATCATCAGCGGCAAGAGTAAGAAGTTCCTGTTGATCATCGGTCCCTGTTCGGCGGACAGCGAGGATCCGGTTTGCGAGTATGTGGCTCGCCTGTCCCGGTTGCAGGAGAAGGTTAAGGAACGGTTGGTGCTTTTGCCGCGCATCTACACCAACAAGCCCCGCACGACCGGCATCGGTTACAAGGGCATGGCCCATCAGCCGGATCCCAACGAGGACCCGAATATCGTCGAGGGGATCCTGGCGATCCGCAGGATGCACATCCGGGCGCTGGGCGAGTCTGGCCTGAGCGCATCGGACGAAATGCTTTATCCCGGCAATTATCCGTATCTGGAGGACCTGCTGAGTTATGTCGCTATTGGCGCGCGCTCGGTGGAGAACCAGGAGCATCGGCTGACGGTCAGCGGCCTGGACATCCCGGTCGGCATGAAGAATCCGACGAGCGGGGATGTGACGGTCATGCTCAATTCCGTGCGCGCGGCGCAGTCGCCGCATATCTTCGGCTACAAGGGCTGGGAGGTGCAGACACCGGGTAACCCGTACACGCATTGCATTTTGCGCGGCGCGGTCTCTCCGTCGGGTCGCAATATTCCGAATTATCATTTTGAGGACATTATCCACCTCAAGAAACTCTACGCTGCCTCGGAGCTAGTGAATCAGGCGATCATCGTGGACGTGAGCCATGCCAATTCGAACAAGCAGTTCGGCGAGCAGCCGCGGGTCGCAGTTGAAGTTATGAACAGCCGCAAGTATTCTGAAGAGGAACGCGGGATCGTCAAAGGGCTCATGATCGAAAGTTATCTGGTGGAAGGCAATCAGGACCCGTCGGGCGGCGTTTACGGCAAGTCGATCACGGACGCTTGTTTGGGCTGGGAGGATTCGGAGAAGCTGGTCCAGACCATTGCTGATCTGGTCTGAGAGGGGTGTCGCTAGGCTTGATATGAAGTTTTCCAAACGCACAGACTGGCAGCTCGGTGAAAACCCGCTGTCACTCGCCCTGGCTGAGTCCCGTGCCAAGGGCATTCCGATCATTGACCTGACGGAGTCCAATCCCACACGCTGCGGATTTTCCTATCCGCAAGATGTTTTTCTGACGCCGCTGGCCGGCGAGGAAAACCTGACCTACGCGCCGCATCCCAAGGGTATGCTCAAGGTGCGTCAGGCCTTGGCAACTTACTACGCGACCAAAGGCGTCAGAATTCTCTCCGATTATCTGGTTCTGACCTCCAGCACGTCCGAAGGATATTCCTTCCTTTTCCGTCTTCTCATGGATCCCGGCGACAAGGTGCTCGTTCCCGCGCCGAGCTATCCGCTGTTCTCCTATTTGGCCGACATCAATGATGTTGGGGTTGAGCATTACCAGCTGCGCCTGGAGGACGGGCGTTGGCGCATCAATTTTGAGTCTATCGAGATGGCGCTCGATAGTAATGTTAAGGCGATCATTCTGGTCAGCCCCAATAATCCGACGGGATCGTTCATCAAGAAAGACGAGCTGGAAATACTGAATCGCCTGTGCGCGGCGCATGGTGTGGCGATCATCTGCGACGAGGTCTTCGGCGACTATATTTTTGAGGATCACTACAAAGATTATCTCACCCTGGCTGGAAACAAGGCCGTGCCGACCTTTGTGCTCGGTGGATTGTCCAAGGCTCTGGCCATGCCGCAGATGAAATTGTCCTGGATCGCCCTGAACGGCCCCGCTGATTTTATCGATCAGGCCCTGCCGCGACTGGAACTTATCGCTGACACATTCCTTTCGGTCAATACGCCCGTGCAGAATGCGGCGGTTGGCTGGTTGTCGAATATGGCCGTGATCCGGGACCAGGTCATGGCGCGCGTTCTGGGAAATTACGTCTTTCTCCGGCACATCTGTGCTGAGAAAGGGATCGGTGAGTGCCTGACGGTTGAAGGAGGATGGTACGCCACCCTGCATTGTCCGTCGGTTAGCTCGGGCGAAGAGTGGGCGATCGAACTCTTGCGCAAGGAAGGGGTTTACGTTCACCCGGGGTATTTTTTTGATTTCATGGACGAAGGATATATCGTCCTGAGCCTGTTGCCTGAGCGCGTGGTCTTTGAAGAGGGTGTGGAGAAGCTTTGTCGGATGTTGCAGGAAGGGATTCCTGGAAAAGACGAGCGTCTTCTTTGAAAACAGCGGTTTTTTTGTTAGGATAAGGAAAATTTCAATCCACATTAACGTACGAGGTGAGTTATGGCGCGACCGAGCTGGGACGAGTACTTTTTGAAATTGGCGATGCTGGCCTCCGAGCGTGCGACTTGTCCGCGGATGCATTGCGGGTGTGTCCTGATCCGGGACCGCGAGGTTATTGCTACGGGCTACAATGGTTCCATTCCGGGAGACGCGCATTGCGAGGACGTCGGTTGCCTTGTGGTCGACAATCATTGCGTGCGGACCAATCATGCGGAGATGAACGCGATTGTCCAGGCCGCCAAAAAAGGCCATCAGCTCGACGGGTCGACCGCCTACGTGACCAATATGCCCTGCACCACCTGCGCCAAGGCCCTGATCGCGGCTGGTATCAAGCGCGTGGTCGTCTTTTCCGATTATCACGATACGCTGGCCACGGATTTCTTCGCCAAGGCCAAGGTCCGCATCGACAAGGTTCCGATGCCTGCCAAGGACATCAACTACGACCTGGACGGTTATTCCTCTGCCCGGAAGTAGTTTTAGAAGAGGCGCCTCTGAAGATCTTGACCATCTTTTTAGGTTCTTTCTAGATAAGAACGGGTTCTAACGTTTTGGGAAAGGCGGTGCTGATGTTGCGCGTTGACAGGATGCACATTGTGGAGAGCACGAAGCGGGTCACGCTGAAGGGCGTCAACCTCGGCGGATGGCTCATGCCCGAGGGGTACATCATGCACGCGCCCAACCGCGGTTACCGGTTCTTCAAGGAGAATTTCATCAAGTCCTGCGGCCCGGCGGCCTTTGAGGAGCTTCAGCAGGCGTTCCGTGACAATTTTATCCGGGAAGAGGATTTTGCCGCTATCCGTCGGATGGGGCTCAATTCCATCCGTCTGCCGTTTCACTACGGCCTGATTGAGGAGGCGCCGTTCCGTTATTCGAAGAAGGGCGTGGGCTATCTGGACCGCGCTATCCGCTGGGCCGGGAAGAACGATCTGCGTGTGATCCTGGACATGCATGCCGCCCCTGGTGCGCAGAACCATGACTGGCATTCGGATTCCGACGGGCAGGCGCTTTTTTGGACCAAGAAGACTTTTCAGGACCGCGCCTGTGCGCTCTGGCGGTTCCTTGCCGATCGCTACAAGGATGAAGAGGCTGTTGCCGGGTATGACCTTCTTAATGAAACGGTCCTGCCGGATGTCAGGCCCATGGTCCGCTGGTATCAGCAGGCGATCAACGCGATCCGCGAGGTTGACCGTAACCATATCATTTTTGCGGAAGGCAACCACTGGGCACAGCATATTGAATGTCTGCAGGAATTGACGGATAACAATCTCGCCCTGGGGATCCATTTTTACGAGCCGCCGGAGTTCACGTTCAATTTTATTCCGGGCCTGAAATATCCGCTGGGTTCAGGGAAGAAGTGCTGGGACAGAACGTTCATGCGCAAGCGACTTGACAGCTATCACAAGATCGCTGAGCGGCTTGGCCGCCCATTGTGGTGCGGCGAGTTCGGCGTCAATTTTCGCTTTGGTGAGGCTCAAGAAGACAAGTGGCTCAAGGATGTCCTGACCCATTTTAAGGCGTTGGACATCCACTGGCATTACTGGACCTGGAAGGCGATGAAGAATTGCATCTTCCCCGATGGAGTTCTCAGTTATTATCCCAACGATCCCTGGGTCAACCGTTCTGGTCCCTTGACGGGATGGGACACCTGGCATTTGCATTGGAAAGATAAAAAGAAGGCCATGATCGCTTCCTGGCGCACGGCTGCGTTCAGCGAGAATAAGAACATTAGCAAGGTGTTGCGATGCCATTAGAGAAGATTGACAGTGTCCAGAATTCCGGCGTGAAACGCATTGCGCGCCTGCGCGCCAAGAAGGGGCGGGATGCAAAGAACCTCACCATTGTTGAAGGTGTGCGCGAGGTGCGTCAGGCTATTGCCGCGGGATTGCGCATCGCCGCTGTTTACGTCTGCAGCGAGGGCGTTTACCGTTGTCCGCCGGAGATCATTCCGGAGCTGGCGGTGGCCAATATCAAGGTTTACGACACTTCCTGCGCGGTCTACGCCAAGCTGGCTTACGGCGACCGCACCGAAGGCGTGCTGGCCCTGGTTGAGCCGCCGGAGCTCAAGCTTGCGGACCTGAAGCTGGGGCCCAGGCCTTTGATCATTGTCCTGGAACGGGTCGAGAAGCCGGGTAATCTGGGCGCGGCGCTGCGCACGGCCGACGGCGCTGGCGCGGATGCGGTCATTGTGACCGATGAGCTGACGGATATTTACAACCCGAATGTGATTCGCGCAAGTCTCGGCGCGGCGTTCTCTGTTCCAACCGTGTCTTGCACAAATGAAGAGGCTGTGGTATTCTTTCGCTCCCTCGGGATCAGAACCCTGGCCGCGGTGGTGCAGGCCGAGGAGTTTTATTACGACAAGGACCTGCCCGGGCCAGTCGCGATCATCCTGGGAAGCGAGCAGGAGGGCCTGAGCAAATTCTGGCTCGACAAGGCGGACATGAAAGTTCGCATCCCGATGAAGGGGAAGCTTGATTCGCTGAACGTCTCGGTCTCGGCGGCAGTGATGGTTTACGAGGCTGTGAGGCAGAGGGCTTGAGGGCAATAAAAAAGACCGCGGTTTCCCGCGGTCCCTGTAGCTTAAAGAGCCACCTAACGAACGATTAAAGTATATCTTTTTTTGTTTTGTGCGGCAATAAAAAGTCCGATCCGCCTTCAGCCTGGCGGGCGCTCAAACAGTCCTCGGCTCGCCATCAAGTATGGAAGAGGCCTAGAATGGCGGCCTGCGGAACTCGCGCCTGTCGCTAGGCTTTCCGGCGGATTTTGTATGTTTTTGATTGGCACAAGGCAGAGGAATAGATCGCACCGCGAATCGCGAAGGTCTTACCTTTGCTATGAGATAAAGACCATAGCGTTGAGCGGGGGGATCTATTCCTCTGCCGTTATCAGTACGGAAGCAGGCACTTTCTTATGATCACATTAACCAACGTCACTAAAAACTTCGACGAGCGCATGCTCATGGACAATGTGTCTTTGAGCATCTTTCCCAACGAGCGCATCGGGCTTACCGGCCCCAACGGCGCAGGCAAGACCACGCTCTTTCACCTGATCCTGCGCGACATGGAACCGACCGATGGATCGATCTCGGTGCAGAAGGGCATCAAGATCGGGTACCTGCCGCAGGAGGCGCATTTTGATTCCAGCCGTACGGTCATGGAAGAGGTCACATCCGGCGATGAGGAGATCCAGAGCCTGCTGGATGAAAAGCACCGGATGGAGAATGACAATCGCGCCGGCGAGACGCGTTACGGCGATATCCTGGAGCGCCTGGAAACGCTGGGCATCTACGAGCTGGAGCATAAGGCCGAGAAGATCCTCGCCGGATTGGGCTTCAAGGAGCACGAGTTCCACAAGCCGATCACTCAGCTGTCCGGCGGATGGCAGATGCGCACGCTCCTGGCCAAGCTGCTCAATTATAATTACGATCTGCTTTTGCTCGATGAGCCGACCAACTATCTCGACCTGTCCGCAACGCTGTGGCTCAAGGATTTCCTGGCGCGCTATCCGGGGAGTTTTGTCATGATTTCGCACGACAAGGTCTTTCTGAACGATGTCACCAACTACACGATCATCCTCGAGAACGGCAAGATGGCCAAGGTCAAGGGGAACTACGAGACCTACATGTCCCAGAAGGAGCTGGAGTACCGCACCCTGGAAAAGCAGCAGAAGGTCATCGAGAAGCGCAAGGACCAGCTGGAGAAGTTCACCTCGCGTTTTCACGCCCAGCCCAACCGCGCATCCGCCGTGCAAAACAAGATGAAGATGCTTGAGCGCCTGGAGGAGGAGACCGTTTCCCTGCCGCAGTCGCGCATCAGCATCAAGGATTTCGAGTTCCCCCAGACGACTGAAAGCGGCTACACGGTCCTGAACCTGGAGAATATCCGCAAGGCCTATCCTGATAAGGTTGTTTACGAAGATCTGAATTTCGAGATCACCAAGGGACAGAAGGTCTGTCTCGTCGGTGAGAACGGCGCGGGAAAGTCCACCCTTCTCAAGATCCTGGCGGACGTGCTTCCTTTTGACAGCGGCCGGCGCAAGCTCGGGTACGGCGTCAAGATGGGATATTTTTCCCAGACGCGCCTCGATGTGCTGAACCCCAGCCGCACGGCCTTTGAGGAGCTGATCTCCGCCGTCGGCGGGACCTATCCGCAGACCCAGGCGCGCAATCTTCTGGGCATGTTCAATTTTCACGGCAATGATGTCTTCAAGTACGTTTCGGTCCTCTCCGTCGGCGAAAAGAGCCGTCTGATCCTAGCAAAGCTGCTCATCAATCCGCCGAACTTTCTTTTGCTGGATGAGCCGACAACGCAC
>JADFXE010000051.1 GCA_015233705.1 Candidatus Omnitrophota bacterium | reverse complement strand
CACAAGGATCAATTTCTTTTTAATCGTCATACTTTCTTCTCCGCTTCCAGGATCATGTGCCGGCCGTACAACAAAGCATCTGACAAAAGGATCCTGTTCATCCGACGGTAATCTGCCCCGCCTTTGCGGAGCGAACGGCGTTCCTTGATCCACGCCTGGAAGGTCAAAAACGGCTTGAGCATCATACCCGCGATCTTCGAAAAGGCGCGGCCATTGCTGTCACTGAACACTCCGCAAACCTCAAGGCCGTGACGGAAAAGTAAAAACTCAAGTTCATTGTACCGCCAGGGAATGACGTGGACGTTCTGCAGCGCCTCCCGGCCCGTCCTGGAGAATTCCACCAGCGGCTCGCGGAAGAAATCAAAAGAACCTTCGAACAAAAACCGCAGACGGGAACCGATATTGGACACATTAGGCGTTGAGATGATCAGCCGCCCACCGGGTTTCAGGACCCGGCTGATCTCGGCCATGACCATGCCGGGGTTGTAAATGTGTTCAATCACCTCAAGAAAGATCACATAATCATAAGTGCCCGGGGGAATATTCAGCGGGTCCTTAAGATCGCACGGCACAAAAGAAAGCCGGTCGTGATACTTAAAGCGCCCCACATCCATGTCCGCGCCCGTGACCTGGAAGCCCAGCTCGGCAAGCTTCAGGGAAGATTCCCCGCTGCCGCAGCCCAGGTCCAGGACCTTGCCCTTGGGCTTGGCCCGCAGGATCCCGACCACGCGCTCGGAAAGGTAATTATGCTGGCTCTTATGCTTTGTCTTCCGTCCCATCATGTCCGACCTCTAAGGCAGCGCCTCTCCCGACGAGCGCGAGGCGCCCAGAATATCCTGATACAGATTCAACGTCTTCTCCGCAACCTTGTCCCACGTGAATTCCTTGGCGCGCACAAGACCTTTCTCGGCATAGGACTCGTGCTCGATCGAATTCTCGATGAGTCGTCGGATCGCACCCGCGATGGCCGAGGGATCGTACGGATCGATCAGGGCCGCGGCTTCCCCCGCGATCTCGGGGATGGCGCCGCGATCACTGGCCACCACCGGCACGCCGCAGGCAAAGGAATCCAGGATCGCCAGCGGCATTCCCGTATAAAACGGCGTCACGACCGACACAGCCGCATTCGCCAGGATCGTCTGAAAGACCCGCTCGGGGACAAACCCCGTGACCACAACTTTATTACGAATGCCGAGCATCTCCATCTTTCTCAGCGTCCGATCAAAGTGGCCTTCATCACGGTAATTGTTGCCTGTGAACACAAAATACAAATCATCCGGCAGGAACCGGTGACACTCGGCAAAGGCCTCCAGCAGATAATCCGGATTGCGGCGGCTGCGGTCCAGGCCTGACACGCTGACAACATAGGTCTTGCCGTCGATCCCGTACTTCTTGAGGATCCTGGTCTCCTCTTCCTGCGACATGCCCTGCGGCAACTCCTCGTCGCATCCCAGCGGCGTCACCACAATTCCGTCGGGAGCAACATGGCACAGGCGGACAATATCCTTCTTCACCGTCTCGGAAACAGCGATCATGCGGGTGGCGATCCGCGACCAGGCCAGCTGACGCATCTTGTAATGCAGGCTGGCGAACAAGCCCTGGGAAGATCCGGGAATGATCCAGGGCGCCAGGTCAAAGATCGTTATGACCGACGGACACGACGGACGAAAAAGCGCCAGGGAACTCTGGACCGGCGCGTGAAAGACATCGATTGCGTGTTCCTTCAAAAGCCCTGGCAGGACCTTGGCCGGCCAGTCTTTTCTCTTATCTTTAGGCAGCCGGGCCGCAACTCGCTTGATCTGCGGAAAATGCGTCGAGGGCTCGTAGTCCACCAGGATCTTGTCGGAAGAAAAAAGCACGACCTCCAGCCGCGGATTGCCCCGCACCAGATGCTCAACCAATTTCGACAGATAATGCGCGGCCGCGGTCTTGTTTTCCGTCAGGACTTCAGCATCAAATCCGATACGCATATTTTCCTTCCTCAATTGTCCCCGCGCAATCCAGGGCGCTCCCTCAACTCAACCCCGAATATACCGGTTCCAATTCCCGATATCCGCTGGACAGGCGCACAACGCCTTCCAGAAATAAGTCCGCGCCCTCTTCTTGTCTCCCCGGCCGGAGAACTCCTTGCCGAACAGCGCGGCCTGACGGGCATAAAGACGCGGGTCACCCTGGGCGTTGCGCAGGGTGGCTTCCTTAAGGCTGTCCATCTTGACCTGATCCCTGAAAAAACTGTCCGCTGACTGAAACTTATCCAGGAGCGGCTCATCGATCAGCTGAAAACGGCACCCCTTGCGCAGGCGCATAAAAAACTCTACATCCTCCCCAGCCGTGATCAGGATCCGCTCATCAAACAACCCAACCCGGCGCAGAACATCCCGACGGACAACCCAGCTGGAGGGTGCCGGAAATATCCGGTTAAGATCATGCTTCTTCGGAATAAAAAGCTCCCTGCCTGATTCCTGCTGAACGTAATAATTCACCGCAACAAGTCCCAGATCACCAGCGGCCCCATGAAACACAGCTAAACTTCTTTCGATCATGGCCGGAAAATAAGCGTCATCCGAATCCAGAAAGGCCACAAATTCCCCAACGCTTGTGCGAATGCCCGTGTTCCGCGCTGCTGATACACCTTTATTCTTCTCATGACGAATGTAACGAACTCGAGGATCGCTGATACCCTTCAACACAGCCTGAACATCATCGGAAGACCCGTCATCAACAACAATCACTTCGAGGCTCTTGTAGGTCTGGTTCAATACTGACTCAAGCGCCCTCTTGAGAACATAGGCACGATTGTAGACCGGGATCACGACCGACACCAGGCCGGCCGTCCCTTCTTTCAATTCTTCATGGGAATGCTCGGCGATTTTGGGAGAGTTACTGGCCTCTGCGGCATTAAAGACTCCCTGAGGCGAAGACGCGAGCGTCGCGCGGACAGCCGCCAGAACATCATCGATCCGGATATCCTCGACCTTATTGGCCTGCACCACCCGGTGCCCTTGTCCCCACGGCCCCCAGCGTTCAGGCCGCACGGCCGCGATCCCGTTACGGAACAGGGCCACAACCGGCGTCCCGACGGAACATGCCAAATGCGAAGGTCCGCTGTCGCCGGAAACCATGAGCCGCGCGCCTTTAAGGACTGCCGCAAGCTCCAAAAGCCCGGTCTTGCCCCGCAGATCAACCACCCGTGACAGACCTTCCAGAGAAAAAACCTTTTGCCATTCCTCCGGCTGACCGATCACGGCAACATCACGATCACGGGCAAGCTCCCGGATCAATTCCCGGAAATGGTCGAAGGACCACTGCTTGTTCGGATCACTGGTAAAAGGATGGACCGCGATAAATTCTTTATCCCGCAGGCCGAAGCGTCCCAACGTCTCCTTGGAAAAATCCGCCGAGATATTCAACGCCAATGATCTGTCCTTTGTTGCCGCACCCAAAAGCCCGGCAAGTTCCAGATTCCAGATCACTTCGTGCTTATCGCCCAAATGTTTCTTGTTCGGCAGCTTGTGCGTCAGCAAAAAATCATGTTTGCCCACATATCCGACCCGACGCGGTATGCCAGCGAGGAAGATCGCCTGGTGGGCCTTGGCAGAAGGATTCAGCACGATGGCGGCATCAAAGCCGCGGATCAGGATCCGCCAAGACAGGACCACCACCTGCCAGGCGCTCATCGGCAGCTGCGGCCAGACAAAGACATCATCAATGAACGGGATCGCCCTGGCCAGCGGCACGACACCGGCGGAAACCGCCACGGTCAGGCGGACGTCCGGATCAGTCTCCTTGAGCGCCCGAAAGGCTGGAATGTTCAGAAGAAATTCCCCGAAGCGGTCTGTTCTGATGGCCAGGATCTTTCGCATCATCAGTCACATCTTCCAAAAAACATGTTAATGACGCGCCGTACCTTCTTGCCCACCTTGGCCAGCGAACGGCTTCCCAGGATCCGCTCCCGATGGATATGTTGAGGAATCGTATCCCAAAAATATGGCTTGGTGTAGGGGATCTTGGTGCCCGAGGAATTGACCATCTTCCGCCAGCGGTTGAGCGTGAACATGCTCTGCTCGTGCGTATAATACTGGACCAGCTCAGTCCTGACCCAGGAACGCTCGTCGAACTTGCCCTCCCGGACAAGGTCAGCGTAGATCCTGGTTCCAGGAAGGATATACAACATTGACGCCCCGGGGCCGTGAGTGGACTTGAGATACTTGTTCGCGTAGTCAACCGTCTCCTGCACGCTCTCCTCGGTCTCGCCGGGCGTCCCAACACAGAAATAACCGGCGGTCGTCAGCCTGTCCGTAAACTTGGCGCAAATATCAAAAGCCTTGATCACCGCTTCCCGGGTGATCTTCTTGTCGATCTTCGAGAGGATCTTTTCCGACAGCGTTTCCACGCCCCAGATGATGTGCCGGCATCCGGAAAGAACCATCTACCCGCTCTTCTCCTCGCTGACAGGCACGTCCCGGCAGGAGACAACATACTCGATATTCAAGTGCTTGAGCGCTGCGGCGACCTTGATCGTTCGGTCAATGCCGAGGTTGAAGGTATCATCGTGAAAGAAAATCTTCCTGGCGCCGAGACTCTTCACATACTCGACCTCCCGTGCGATCCGCTCCGGCGAATTCATCCTGACGTTCTGTCCCCAAAAAGCCGACGTTGAACAAAAGGAGCAATTCGCCGGGCATCCGCGGGAAGAGATCAGGTAAGCGATCCCCTTCTCTTTAATCTCATCGGCAGCGCAAGAATAATCCGGAAGAGGCAGATCATCCAGATTCTTGATGATCTCCGTGGCCTTGTTGACCACAATCCCGCCGTCAGCGCCCTTGTAGACCAGGCCGCTGACCTCCGTCAGGAACCCGCCGCGCTCCAGGACCCGGCACAGATGCGGGAACGAACGCTCGCCCTCGGAACGCAGGATGAAATCCGTTTCCTTATAGAAATACTTGAACATCTGCTCATACATGGTCGAGGGATGCACCCCGCCGAGGACAACATGAATCCTGCGGTCGATCTTCTTGATCCGCCTTAATATCTGAAAAGCGCCCCAGCGGTTAAAGGAATTGAAGGAAATGCCGACCAAATCCGGCTTCTGCGTCTTGACAGCCGCCAGAAAAGCCTTAACGCTCGGCGCAAAAGGCCTGCCGTTATAATTGTAGACAGTGACGTCGTTTTCTTTCTTCAGCGATGCCGAAAGATAGGCCAAGCCCAGCGGATAACCCTTGAGATTCAATTCTGAGGTTGGCGGATAGACCAAAGCGATCTTCATAAATGATCCGCTCGGCATCCAAAGCCCGCGCCTCTTTTACTGATTGAAATGATAACTCGCCAGGCGGCTGTAGAGCTCGGAGGACTTCAAAAGTTCGTCGTGCACGCCCTTTTCCACAATCTTCCCGCTGTCCAGGACCAGAATACAGTCCGCGTTCCTGATCGTCGAGAGCCGGTGTGCAACTACGATGACCGTGCGGCGCTTCATCAGATTGTCCAGCGCCTGCTGCACCAGAAATTCTGATTCCGCATCCAGAGCGGATGTCGCCTCATCCAGAAGCAGGATCCGCGGGTTCTTGAGGATGGCGCGCGCGATGCACAGGCGCTGCTTCTGCCCGCCGGAGAGCTTGAAGCCCCGGTCACCGATCACGGTGTCCAGCCCCTGCGGCATCTTGTCGATGAACTCCATTGCCAGCGCCTGGCGGGCCGCCTCGCAGATCTCATCATCATTCGCATCCAGCTTGCCGTACTGCAAATTGGCGCGGATGGTCTCGTTGAACAGGACCATGTCCTGGGTCACCAGCGCCATGTGCTTCCTCAAGGAAGCGACCGTAAAGCCCTTGATCTCCTGCCCGTCCATCCGGATGACGCCCTGGTCCGGATCATAGAACCTGAGAATCATGTTGATGAGCGTGGTCTTGCCGCAGCCTGTCGGACCGACGAGCGCCGTGGTCTTGCCGACCTCGAAATCATGCGACAAGTCCCGGATGATCCAGCGCTCCTCATCCTTGTTGTATCTAAACGAAACCTCCTCAAAGGAGATGCCGTGCTTAGGCGACGGGCATTCGGCGGCCTGCGGCGCGTCCACGATCTTGGGTTTCCAGTTGAGGATATCGAACACGCGCTTGGAGGAGGCCAGGGCCTGCTGGTTAATGCCGTAGACCTCGGTCAGCTTCTTGATCGGACGCTGGATACTAATAAGCGACGTCAAAAAAAGCGCAAAGACGCCAAAGGACATTTTGCCTTCCAGGACATATTTTCCGCCGATCCAAAAGACGATCACGACCGCGATCGAGGCCAAAAGCTCCGAGATCGGGGCCAGAAGAAGATTGCGGCAAATCGCCTTGATCGACGCCTTGTAATACCGCACATTGGCCTCACCGAAGCGGCGGATCTCATGGTCTTCCCGGGAAAAGGCCTTCACGATCGCCACGCCCTGGTTGGTCTCGGCCAGGATCGAATTCAGATCCGCCATGGACTCCTGAGAATGGATCGACTGCTTCTTGATGGTCTTGCCGATAACGCGAATGAGCAGCGCGTTCAGCGGAAAAAGCAGCAGGATGATCGCCAACATCTTCCAACTGATGGTGAAGGCGATCACCGCGAACATGATCGCCAACAGCGATTGGTAAACAAGATCAGTCAACGCAAATGAATAGGCGTGGCCGATAAAAGGCGCATCATGCGTAATACGGGCCATAAGCTCGCCCTGGCGCTTCTGGCTGTAGAAATCCAGCGACAGTTCCTGATATTTCTGAAAAAGATCCGCCTTCACGTCGGCAACGGATTTCTGGGCAAGCTTGTTCATGAAACTGCCCCGAAAATATCCGGTGATGCCTTTGAGCAGATAAAAAACCGGCATCAAAAAGATGATCCCGTAAAAGATGGTGTCCCGGTCAATGGAATTCACCTTGTCGGCGAGACCAATCACTGCCGCCGGCATGCCCTTGGGCAGGATGATCGGCTTATTGGTGAAAATGCGGTCAGCCAGCGGAACGATAGCCCCGAACTGCACGCCTTCGAACGACGCGGACAGGAGCATAAAAAGAACGCCCCCAATCAAGTAATGAAAATTGCGCCGGGCCAGACTGATCATGCGGATGTATTCTTTAATGGGAAACCCCTTTCGCCTTAAGGAAGTTCTCAACCACAGTTACCACATGATCGAGCTGACCAATATCAATGTCCTGATGAATGCCGATGTGCGTCCCGTGATCACTGCAATACTCTGCCTCGGAAAAATCGCCGAGCCTGTGGCCCAAAAACGCATAGCTGGAACACTGCGTTGGCATCGAATAAAAAAGATTGCGCGAATCAACGCCGTTCTCATCCAGATGAGCGACAAACTCATCCTTGGTAAACCCGACGCCCGGACGAAGGATGATCGAAAAAGCGTGCGGCCCGAGCTTCTCATGCGCCTCTTCCTTGAGCGTTATGAACCATTTATCGAACCGCCGGAACTTTTCGATCAGATAAAGCATGTTCCGCCGGCGTTTCTCGAGAATATCGTGAAAGATCTCGATGTTCCCCAGTCCGACGGCGGCCTCGATCTCGTTCATCTTGGCCGAGAACCCTATCCGCTGAAAGGTAAACTTCCCGGTCATGCCGTGGTTCCTGAGCGAGCGCAGCGCCTCAACAGTCTTGTCGCAATTGGTCAGGATCATGCCGCCTTCGATCGTGGTCACAATATGCGCGGCGTACAGGCTAAAACAGGACATGTCGCCGATGGCGCCGATCTTCCGCCCCTTGTACTCTGCACCATGCGCCTCAGCCGCATCCTCGATGACCTTGAGATTATGCTTCCTGGCGATCGCCAGGACCGCGTCCATCTCAGCGGGCTTGCCCATCAGATGCACCGGCATGATGGCGCGCGTTCTTTTGGTGATGGCACGCTCGATCTTATCCGGATCAATGTTTAACGTCTCTTTCTTGACATCAACAAAGACCGGCGTCAGGCCAGCCTGAAATACGGCATTTCCCGTCGCAACGAACGACAGCGCCGGGACAATGACCTCATCCCCGCGTTGAGCACCAAAGTCATACAGCGCCGCGCACGAAAGCGCATCCGCATCCGTGCCGCTGGAAACCGCCACGCCATACTTCATCCCGAACAGCGCCGCGAACTTCTCCTCGAACTCGCGGACGTATTTGCCCTTGGTGACCCATTTCGTCTCCAGGGCCTCGTCAATCAACTTGCGCGCCAAAGGCGTGATGGACACTGTCCCGAACGGGACCTTGTAACTTGCCTTCTTGGATTCCTGACCTTCCGCGATCTTCATAAATTCCCTTATCCTACTTTATCATTTCGGCCAGATGTTTCTGCGCCAACTCGAAACGCTCGGGCGTGCCGATATCAATGAACGGCGCATCAAGCTTGTACCCATAAAATTGCTGACCGATCATCCTGGGGAAAAAATCATACTCGATCGAAAATTTAACAGGTGTTTGGGCTAAAGAAAACACATCCCGATCAAAACAATAAGTGCCGGTATTAATAAAAGCTTCCTGGGCGATGGGCTGCTTTTCTTTAAAGGCCTCAATGGTCAGATTTTTAGCGATCTCGATCGTCCCGTAATCACGAGCATCGGGCATCAAGGTGACCGCTAACGTTGCTTTAGACTTGTGCTGTTGGTGAAAAGCCGCCAAGCGATTATA
>JADFXE010000050.1 GCA_015233705.1 Candidatus Omnitrophota bacterium | reverse complement strand
ATATTGACCGACATGATCAGATTCCCGAATCCCGCGTCTAACAGGGATTTATTGAAACGACAGGCCTGCCGCAGGACCCACTCTCCCATGGGAATGATGAGCCCCGTCTCCTCAGCCACTGGAATAAATTCATTGGGAAAAACAAGCCCGCCTTCAGTTCGGAACCAGCGGATGAGCGCCTCAAACCCGCGAATCTTCTTATCCGTGATCCGGATGATCGGCTGATAGAACAGGCGAAATTCATTGCGGTTCAAAGCCTCGCGCAGACCCCGCTCGACCTGCATCTTGGTCACTGCCTTCTGGTTCATCACGTGATTGAAGAAACAATAGGTGTTGCGCCCAGCCTCTTTGGCCACATACATGGCCGTGTCCGCGTTCTTCAAAAGATCTTCCAGTGTCTCACCATCCGTGGGATAGACTGCAATGCCCATGCTGCCTGTGATGAAAAGGTCATTGCCGGAAATGAGCCTTGGTGTATTAAATTTATCCCGGATACGGTCAGCCACCTGCTGGGCCAACTGCGCGTCCTCCAGGTCCGGCAGGAAGACGGTGAACTCATCACCACCCAAACGCGCAATCGTATCTGATTCACGAATACAATCCGCCAGCCTGACCGCGGTGTCTTTCAAAAGCTCATCCCCCACCGAATGCCCGAGCGTGTCATTAATGGCCTTGAAATGGTCCAGGTCAATAAAGATGATCGCGCACTGCTTCCCGCTGCGCCTGGCCTGAAAGATTCCGGTATTTGCCTTTTCCAAAAAGAGCGATCTGTTGGGAAGCGCTGTCAGGGTATCGTAATGCGCCATGGTCAAGAGCTTGCCTTCCAGGTTTTTTCTTTCCGTGATATCCCGCCCGATACCGACCAGGCCGATGAGTTTTCCCTGCAGGTCCTTCAAAGGAAGCTTGGACGTCAGTAGCCAGCGCTTCTGACCCGAGACGCTCTCAATAAACTCCTCGCGGTTAATGATCGGCCGGCCGTTGAGCACAACCCGATCGTCCCGGGCGAACTGTTCTGCTAATGGTAGCGGATAGACATCAGCATCAGTCTTCCCAAGAACCTTCTGATCGCTGTCGATCCCGATAAATTCCAGATCAGCCTTATTGACCAGGATCTTGCGGCCTTCCAGGTCCTTGACGTAAATGCTGTCAGGCATGTTATCAATGAGCGTTCTGAGGAGATTTCTTTCCTGAGCGATCATTTCCTCATTTGTGCGCAGGGCCGCCTCGACCTGCTTGCGTTCGGTAATATCCTCACCGGCACTGAGCGTTCCGACAATCTTGCCCGTTTCATCGCGCAAAATGATGTTGTGCCAGGCAATGAGCCGTTCTTCGCCATTCTTGGCAACAACAGGGTTCTCGAAATATTCTGCCCCAGGGATCTCCCCCGAGATCAAAGACGAAAAACCAGTCAAGACATCGGCCCGCAGCCGTGCAGGGACAACAGATTCGAACCAGCTCTGCCCCAGAAGTTCCTTCTCGCTCCGACCCGTAACCGCGCAGACTTTCTTATTAACCAGAGTCACCCGGCCTTCAACATCCAAGGCTACAAACATGATCCCGGCGATATCCAGGTATTTTTGGGCACGTTCCGCTCCCGCTTCTGTGCTTCTTCCGCCTGCTTCATTGCGGTAATGTCAAGGATCGTGAAGATCGCCCCTTCCTGAGGACGGGAAACATCCAAAGGCGTGATGTTAAGAAGGACAGTCAGGATCTGCCCGTTCTTGCGGACAACTCTCGCTTCAACGGAACGGCCGCCCTGGCGGGCCAATTCGCCGTAAAGCTCCCGCCCGACACGTTCATATTCTTCTTCACTGGGATAAAGCATTCGGGTGGATTTACCGGCAAGCTCATCACGGGTGTAGCCAACGGTCTCGCAGAATTTCTCGTTCATTTCAATAAGAACGCGATTACGAATTACGACAATCCCCACCGGCGCACCACGCAGGATACTGGCGATCTTTTCACGGCTTTCCTGCAACTGCGCCTCATGGAGCTTTTCCTGAGTAATATCAGAAAAGACTGTGGTAAACGTATTGGGCGTATAGGAAATGACCGAGATATGAAAATGCTTCTTCATCGGAGCGAAGAAGGTCGTGAACGTCCACGGCTGGCCGGTGCTGAGCGGCTTGATATAGTCTTCAAGATACGGCGGCGCCGGGGTTTTGTAAACGTCGGTGGCCAGCTTTCCGATAACCTGCTCCCGGGACAGGCCCGTGATCTGCTCATAACGCGGATTGACGTCTGTGATGATGTAGTTGACCGGAAGGCCGTTACGCCCGTAGACCAGCCGGTGCAGGGCCACGCCTTCGTTCATGTTGATGAAAAAAGAACGGAATTTCTGTTCACTGTCCAAAAGGGCCTTTGAGGCCTGCCTTTCCTCGGTGATGTTATGAAAGACCAGCACAGCCCCCAGTGCCCGTTTATTCTCATCGAGTATAGCGGAGAAATTATAACTAATGGGAACCTCCCGGCCATCTCGGGAGATCAGAAGAACAGGATCCGTGGAACGCACTCCCTCGGTTGCCTTCAGGATGCCGTGGATATTATTCAGAAGAGGTTCGCGCGACTCCTCATGAATGACCCGAAAAACATCTCCCAAGGGGCGCCCGATCGCGTCCTGGGCTCGCCAGCCGGTCTGTTTCTCAGCAACAGGATTCATCCGCGTGATCAACCTGTCATTATCCAGAGTGATCAATCCGTCGCCAATGGAATGCAACGTGGTGGACAGCTGCTGTTCATTCCTGATCAGATCTGATGCCTTCTGGGAGACGGCCTTTTCAGCCAGCGACCTTTCTGCCAGAAGCCGATAAGTGTAAAAAGAAAAGAAAAAGGTTAATAAAACGCCCAGCGGCCAAAAGAACCAGTACACCGGTAGATAAAAAGATTGGAAATATTCCGGAGTTGCGCTGACAACGAACAGGAACCGCCGGTCTCCCAGGTAAAGGACACGTCCATACGGCGGAACCGACGGGAAGAAGATATCCAAAAAAGAACCGCCAGCCCCCCGGCGCGAAGGATGAACATAAAAAAGCAACGATGACGGTGAAGCCGAGACATCGTAGAATTCAGCCCTCATCCCGTTGGGAAAATTGTCAAAGAGCGAGGACGAGAGAATCTTATCCAGATCGATCACCAAGGCAAGGTACCCGCCGAATGCGACCTGCCCCGGGACGTCAGCGAGTTCATTTTTAAGAACAGATGTGGACGAAACGAAACAATACGGCCGCCCTTCTTTTCCCAATGGCCAGGTGAACGGAAAGACCGTTGGCTTTCCATTGGCTGAATCAATCGCATTAAAGAGATTCCGCATGCCACGGTCATTACCCAGATCAGCGCCCAAAAGCCTGGCATCGACCGGCTCAATAAGCATCAGGGGATAATACATCTCTCCTGGCGGGGCAACAGCAGCGGCATTCTGGGAAATAAGATCGCGGATCTGAAAAGGCCTGTCCTGAGACGACCAAAGGTCTTCAAATTCCTGGCGTTTATCCTGGGGAACCCGGGCGATCCAGAAGGCCGACAGAACATCATTGGCATGTGAGAGGTAGGGACGCACAAACCGCTGGAATCCGGATTCCTTGACTGATCCCAGTTCGGCAAAGAGCAACTTCAAAGAATCAAACTCCAGGGCCACTTCATGAAAACGGTCATTGACCTCCTCGGAACGGATATTGGCCGCCCGCTGGAAGAAGTTCCCCATGAGCCGTGCGGCATTATCTTCGGCAAACAGAAACAAGAAACCGGTCAGAAGAATTCCAATTAGGAAGATAACAGCCGGAAGAAAGACGTGCGCTGGCGGACGGGTGAATGAAATTTTAGGTATTGTCCATTTCGGGAACATGTCTGTACTCGAGTAGTAGTAAAATACAGATTAAGATTATCATAATAATTTAATGCAGTCGAGATATTCAAGGGAAGAAGAAGAGTTCAGGCCGTGAAGGCTGTGCCGTTGGCAAAGATCTTCTGGATGAATTGATCCGTCGGAAGGTCCTTCCAGGCCGCCGCCGTCTCGTAACCCTGACAGACAGCCTGGGCATAATCCTGGGGATTGGTCCATTTGACCTGGTAAGGGAAATCGGTCTCGATGAGTATCCGGTCCTCGGGAAGACTTTGAAAAACAATCTGCGCCTGATCATCAGGCTTAAGAAATTGTCTGACGGAGATTGAAAAATACCCACCCATCTGCGAAATTTCCTGGGCGATCTCTTTGGCCCCGTTAAAGGAATGCATCAGAAAACGCAGGCCAGGCGCGTGGGCCCGGATCAGCTTGATCGTCTCGCCCCAGGCGCGGACACAGTGAACCGCAAAAGGCTTTTTGAATTTCTCGGCCAGAACAAGCTGCTGGGCAAAAACATCTTTCTGGAGTTCAAAGTCAATGTTCTTGCGTGCCCTGTCCAACCCCATCTCCCCTGCCAGGGCGCGCGGCCAGGCCAGATATTCTTCCAAATTTTTCAAACTCTTATCATCTGCCAGGTCGGCAAACCAGGGATGGAAACCGAAAAAAGGAACGATCAGCGGATCGTTCTCGGCCAGCGATCTGATCGTCGGCCAGTCAGCCGGCGTGATCGCGCAGTCAAAGAACCGCCCAAACCCCGCGGCCTCACAGGCGGTGATGAACTGCGTCATTCCTTCGGAAGACTTGATGTCCTGGATGTGGATATGCGTGTCCTGCAGCACGGGTCAGCACATGCCTTTCTCGACAATCTTGATGTGCTCCGCCTTAAGCACCTCAAGCGCCTTTTTGGCATCATCGAACCGGAAGACCATCATGGCCTTGCTGGATGAAGGCTCCACAAAACCGTACATGTACGCGACATTGATGTGATGCTTGTTGATCGCACCCAAAACCTTGGCCAGGCCGCCCGGCCGGTCATCAACCTCGACCGGAACGACCTCGGTCTCGTTGACCACAAAACCATTGTCCTTAAGAAGGTTGGCCGTGGCGTGCGGGTCCCGGACTAAAAGACGTAGGACACCGAAATTGTCTGATTCGGCCACGGTCAAGGCACGGATATTGACCTTGTGCTCGCCGAGAAAAGAGCAGACTTCGTAAAGCCGGCCTTTTTTATTCTCCAGGAAGATGGAAAGCTGAACATGTGTCATAGAAGACCTTTCTTTTCGTCTGACGTCTGGCCGTTAAATTTTTCTCTTGTCGATCACGCGCTTGGCCTTGCCTTCGCTGCGCTCGATCGACTTGGGCTCGACCAGCTTGACCTTGACGTCGATCCCCAGGACGTTCTCGATCTCGCGCTTGATCTTTTCCTCCAAAGCGCGCAGCTGCTTGATCTCATCGGAAAACATCTTCTCTTCAACTTCAACCCAGACCTCGAGCGTGTCCAGGTTGTTCTCCCGTTCGACGACCAAAAGATAATGCGGCTGGGTCCCTTCGATCTTAAGGAGCACATATTCGATTTGCGAGGGAAAGACATTAATGCCGCGAATAATGAGCATGTCATCTGTCCGGCCCAGGATCTTGCTGATGCGGGGCGTCGTGCGGCCGCAGCGGCATTTTTCGTAAGTGATGGTGACAATGTCGCGCGTGCGGTAGCGCAAGAGCGGAATGCCGCGCTTGGTCAGCGTCGTAATAACAAGTTCCCCGCGCTCGCCTTCCTTGACCTCTTCCCCGGTCTTGGGGTCGATCACTTCAGGATAAAACACATCCCACTGAAGATGCAGGCCGCACTTGTGCGGGCACTCCTGCGACACACCGGGGCCGATGATCTCGGAAAGGCCGTAGACGTCGGTGGCGAGCATGTCCCAGGACTGTTCAATCTGCTTGCGCATGGACTCGCTCCAGGGCTCGGCGCCGAAAATGCCGATCTCCCAGGAACTGGTTCTGGGGTCCATGCCCATGGCCCGCGCTTCATCCAGCATGAAAAGAGCGTAGCTGGGGGTGCAACCGAGAATGCGCGGACGAAAGTCGGTCATGAGCTTAAGCTGCCGCTTGGTCTGTCCTGAGGATGTGGGAATGACCTTAAGCCCCATCTCGAGCGCGCCGTAATGGAACCCAAGCCCGCCGGTAAAAAGGCCGTAGCCGTAGGCGATCTGGATCATGTCTCCCGGCTCGGCGCCGGCCAAAGCCAGGCTCCGGGCCATGACCTCTGACCAGAGCTTGAGATCTTCCTTGGTGTAACCCACGACCGTGGGATTTCCCGTCGTGCCGCTGGAGACGTGGATCTCGGTCGTGTCTTTGTAATCCGTAAAAAGACCAAAGGGGTAATTGTCGCGCAGGTCTTCCTTGACCGTAAAGGGAAGCCGCTTGATGTCGCGGATATCCTTGATCCCGGCGGGCGCGATGCCGGCGTGCTCAAAACGCCGGCGGTAGACCGGATTATTTCTCCATAAAAGAGCGGCCATTTTCTTCAGCCGCTCGGATTGGAGCTTTCTCATGTCCGCGCGCGAAGCGCATTCTGCCTTCTCATTCCAGATCATGCCGCCGCCTCCTCTTCCCAGCCCGCGAGAAAGAACCTGATGTTGTCTTCAAGCCTTTTATTATGGAACTCCTGTCCGATCGCCTTCATCCAGGCCTCTTTGGAAAGAGTCAGCTGGCCGGCCAGCGCGCCCAGGAGAAATGTGTTCAAGAAGATCGGCGGAACGCTCTTCTGACGGAACTTGTCCAGGCAGGGCAAAAGATCGATCCCTCCGGGTTTGAGAAAGCTGCGCAGACGCGCTTCCTCATCAGGATAAAAAGGCACCAGAATATCGCAGGCGCCTTTGGTAATGAGCGGCGAGAACACTTTCCTGCCGAAACGGACGTGCGACTCCACCGAGCCGCCGCGCTGGGCCATGCCGTGGACCTCGGATTTCTTGGCATGGAATCCGGCAAAGATCGCGGCCCAACAGGCGACCTCGGCCGCCTTGAGCACGCCCTGTCCGCCGGTGCCGCAAAAAAGAATGTTTGTTGTCTTGTCAACCATGAGATCCGAGACGCTCTTTCATTATTTTGAATAGCACTGTTTTCACGACCTGCGGACTATGCCCGTCGCTCAAGCGGAGGATCTTTTTCTCATAACAATGGAAAGCTCCTCCTAATTCGCGCCGGCCATTCTCCTCAGGTCCTTCCAATGCGTACATCAAGTTACGGCATGTCTTCGAGCGAATGGAGGCCGGCTTCCCTTCCTTCAAGAAAAAGACGGCCGATTTGAGCGAGAGGACACGCCGTGACCTGATGCACTCCTCAGGACGCTGCCGCCGTTTTCTTCAACGCATCGAACTTGCAATACGAAACGCAGACGTAACAGCCGACGCAATAACTTTTATCGACCTTGATCATCCCGTCCTCAGCCTTGGACAGCGCCGGACAGCCGACATTAAGACACAGCCCACATTTTTTGCAATGCTCCGCTGTAAAGGTCACCGGCTCACGTTTCTTCTTGTCGATCAGTTTGCAGGGTGTCCGCGCGATCAGAACCGAAAGCGCATCTGCATTGACCCGCGCCTTGATAACTTCTTCAAGTTGCTCTGTGTCATACGCCGAGACAACGTCCACCTGATCAACCCCGCAAGCTTTGCAAAGGTTTTCCAACACCAGCTTCTTGGTCGGCACACCCTTGATCGTCTCACCTGTTGCCGGATGCGGCTGGGTGCCGGTCATGGCGGTCGTGGAATTGTCCAGAATAATGATCAGTCCGCGGGTCAGGTTGTAAACCGCATTCACCAGCCCTGTGATGCCGGAATGGACAAAGGTCGAGTCACCGATGACGCCGACCACATCCTTGCCAAGAACTTTGCGAAAACCTTCGAACATCGTAATGCCGGCGCCCATGCACAGGCACGTCTGCATGACGCCCAAAGGCGGTAGCGCGCCGAGCGTGTAACAGCCGATGTCGCCGGTCACGGTCAGTTTCAATTTCCTGAGAACGCTGTAAACGCCCCGGTGCGGACAGCCCGGACACATGACCGGCTTGCGGGTCGTGGCCGATTCCAGGACCTTTTCCTTGCCGTCGGCCACGGCCTGAATGTCGCCCGGCGTCAGCTCGCCGATCCGCCAGCTGGGATGTTTGGCGCGGTGCCTGATCCCCACTCGCGCCACTTCCTCCTCGATAAAAGGCTCGAGCTCCTCGATGACCAGGACCTCTTTGACCTTACCCGCAAACTCACGAATCATTTTTTCCGGAAAAGGATAAACAAAACCAAGCTTCAGGAAAGAGGCGCTTGGAAATATCTCTTTGGCATAAAGGTACGAGACGCTATCAACAATAATGCCAAGGCCGGGGTCATTGAGCTCAACGCGGTTCAGCGGACTCTTATCCGCTTCCTCCTGAAGCGCCAAAAGACGTTTCTCCAGCGCGACATGCCGCAGAAAGGCATTGCGCGGCACCATGACATATTTGGCCGGGTCTGGCTTAAACCCGCGCGCCGGAGCTTCCCGGCGCTCCCCCAGCGTCACATTCTCTTTGGTGTGCGCCACACGGGTCGTGATGCGGACCAGGACCGGTGTATCGAATTTCTCGCTCAACTCAAAGGCATAAGGAAAGAACGCCTTGGCTTCCGACGGGCTTGAAGGCTCCAAGAGCGGCAGCTTCGCAAAGCGTGCGATCAGGCGATTGTCCTGCTCGTTCTGGGAGGAATGAAGGCCAGGGTCATCCGCGGTCACGATAACGAATCCCGCATTGATCCCCGTGTAGGCCGAGGTCATGAGCGGGTCCATGGCCACGTTCAACCCCACATGCTTAGAGGCGTAAAGGGAACGGACGCCGGCGACCGCAGCGCCATAGGCCACCTCATAGGCCACCTTCTCGTTCACCGACCACTGGGAATTGACCTCAGGGAACCGCGAAAGATATTCCAGGATCTCGGTGGATGGCGTTCCGGGATACGCGGCCGCAAAGGCCAATCCCGCCTCGTACGCGCCCTGGGCCAGGGCCTCGTCGCCGGAAAGAAAACAGATGTTCGAATTCTCGCTCATAGGACGTAAATTATACAAATGTTTATGATAATGACAATAACAGAAATCAGGA
>JADFXE010000049.1 GCA_015233705.1 Candidatus Omnitrophota bacterium | reverse complement strand
TCTTGGTCACGTTCTTCCTTTTTGACCTGATTCTCATCATCGATAACGCGGCGGCCCGTGTGCGCTGGCAGTGGATGTTGGCCAGTGCCTGGATTGTGGCCTTTGTGGCGGGGGGGGCGAATATTATTTATCTCATGATAAGAGGTTAAGATGGGCGCATTATCCAAATCACCATGGATCATTCATTACGACGGCTCGAGCTGTAACGGCTGCGACATCGAGGTTCTGGCCGCGCTCATGCCGCGCTTTGACCTGGAGCGGTTCGGGGTCATTAATACAGGGAACCCCAAGCACGCTGACATTCTGCTCTTGACGGGATCGATCAATGATCAGAACGCGCCGGTGGTGAAGAACATTTACGATCAGATGCCAAGCCCCAAGGTCGTCATTGCGGTCGGGATCTGCGCGACTTCCGGCGGGATCTTCCGCGAGTGTTACAACGTCAAGGGCGGGGCCGACAAGGTCGTCCCGGTCGATGTGTATGTCCCGGGCTGCGCGGTACGTCCCGAGTCTCTGATCGACGCTGCGGTCCAGGCGATCGGCATTCTGGAAAAAAAGCGGGCTGCCGAGTTGGCGGCCAAGGGTAAGGAATAAAATGGCACAACAGATCATTGATATTCAGGTCTCCGAGCTTTTGGCCCGGGCTCAGCAGATGAAGGACCAGGGGCAGAGGATCGTGCAGATCTGCTGCACCAAGCTTCCTGACAGGCTCGAGCTGCAGTATTCGTTCGACAAGGATTACGAGTTTACGAGTTTTCGGATCACTATGCCCAATGCGGACGCGCCGGTTCCCAGTATCAGCGGGGTTTACCTGAGCGCGTTCCTCTACGAGAACGAGATCCACGACCTTTTCGGTATCCAGATCGACGGCATTGCGGTCGATTATAAGGGCAAGTTCTACCGGACCTCGACCCCCAGGGCGTTCAATCCTGTTGAGTCAGCAAAACCCGAGGGAGGTCAGGCATGAGTAACCGCACGATCATTCCATTCGGGCCTCAGCATCCGGTCCTTCCTGAACCGATCCACCTTGATCTTGTTGTGGAAGATGAAAAGGTCATTGAAGCTATTCCGTCGATCGGGTTCATCCATCGCGGCCTGGAGAAGCTGGTTGAGAAAAAGGATTTCATTGATTTCACTTATGTCGCCGAGCGCATCTGCGGTATCTGCAGTTTTATCCACGGCATGACCTATTGCATGGCCATGGAAGAACTTTTGAAGCTCGAGATCCCGGAGCGCGCGAAGTATCTGCGCGTCATCTGGTCAGAGCTGTCGAGAATTCACAGTCATCTTCTGTGGATGGGACTTACGGCCGACGCCTTCGGTTTCGAGAACCTGTTCATGCAGTCCTGGCAGATTCGCGAGAAGATTCTCGATATCATCGAGGAGACGACCGGCGGACGCGTGATCTTCGGCTCGGCCAAGGTCGGCGGCGTGCGGCGCGATATTTCCAAGGAAAAGCTCCAGGAGGTTCTGAAGCGTCTTCATTCCTATCAGGCTCAGTGGGCTGAGATCTGCGGCGTCTTTCTTAATGACATGACGGTCAAGCACCGCATGCAGGGGATCGGTCTTTTGAGCACAGAGCAGGCCAAGACGTTAGGCGCGGTCGGCCCAATGCTGCGCGCCAGCGGCGTGTCTGCTGATATTCGCATGACAGGCTATGCGACTTACGGTAAGCTCGGGTTTGCGCCTGTCGTTGAAACCGCCGGTGACTGCTACGCGCGCTGTAAGGTCCGTATCCGCGAGCTGGACCAGTCGCTGGAATTGATTGAGAAATCCGTGGCCCAGATGACCGAAGGCCCGATCGAGGCCAAGGTTGTGGGCACACCGAACGGAGATTTTTTTGCCCGTGCAGAGCAGCCGCGCGGCGAGGTCATTTATTATGCCAAAGGCAACGGCACCAAGTTCCTGCAGAGGATGAGGGTGAGGACCCCGACGTTCGCGAATGTTCCGCCGCTTTTGACCGCCTTGGCGGGCTGTCAGCTGGCAGATGTGCCGGTCATCGTACTCACGATCGATCCGTGCATCAGCTGCGCGGAAAGATAACAACTTAAGGAAACGAGAACATGGCTTTTCTGGGAATGTCCACAATGGCTTTAAAGAACCTGTTCCGTCGGCCGGTGACGGAGCGGTATCCTTTTGTCCCCAAGAAACATGTCATTGGCGCGCGCGGCAAGGTCAATATCGAGGTCGACAAGTGCATCTTTTGCGGCATCTGCCAGCGCAAATGCCCGACGGCTGCGATCGTGGTCACCAAAGAGCCCAAGCGTTGGGAGATCAGCCGCATGCGCTGCATCTCCTGCAATGCCTGCGTCGAGGTTTGCCCCAAGAAATGCCTGGTGCTTGACGTCCAGTATTCGCCCTGCGCTGCCCAGCCGCAGAAGGATTCCTACGGTGCATGAGTCCCATCAGGTCCAGCGATTGATCAATGATGCCCAGCAGGCTTTGACCAGGCGCGGCCTGGCAAAGGCCAGGAAGGTCTCGGTTCTGGTCGGTGAGCTGATGGGATTTGATGAAGGATCGCTCCAGCTGCATTGGGAGGAGATGGTCCTGGGAACGTCGCTTGAGGGCGCAGAGCTTGTCATTGAATTTGTTCCCGCTAAACTCCAGTGCCCGAAATGCAAAGCGATCTATCCCAAGAAGGGTTCAGCGCTTTCTTGTCCTGCCTGTCAGGTGATCGGCGTGCCGATGCCGTCAGGAAAAGAATTCTGTATTAAAGATATTGTTTAAAGTCAGGGTTGCCGGCCGGTAGGCCGGCGGACATTGTCCTCGGCCTTTTCCGTTTGACTTGAAGGTTTCTTTGTTATGTGTTACGCCATCCCCGGCCGGGTTAAAGGTTTTGACGGCAAATTTGTCCGCGTCGATTATTTCGGCGAGGAGAAAAAGGCCATCAATGAACTGTTGGACCTGAAGGAAGGCGATTATATTTATGCCCAGGGTGGTTTTGTCCTGACGCGGGTTCCGCCGAGAGAGGCGGAAGAGACGCTCGCGGCGTGGAAGGACATGTTCTTTGAATTGCAGGCGGTCGATCAGCGCGCCAGCCAGTTGTCGCCGTGGGGCGGGTCGCGTCATGGCAAGGTTCGGGATCTTTTGAATCGAGCTCTGGCTAACGGCAAACTGACGCACGAGGAGATCAAGTATCTTCTGGAGATCAAGGACGGCAGCGAGCGCGATTTCCTGCTGAGTGCGGCCAATCATCTCCGGCAGAAACAGCACAGCAATTCCTGCTGTGTCCACGGGATCGTCGAGATCTCCAATCACTGCGCGGAAGGTTGTGAGTATTGCGGGATCTCGTGCCTGAACCGGGTGCTTTTCCGTTATCGCATGAGCGATGAGGAGATTCTGGAGGCGGTCCGATCGGCCGTCGAGGACCATGGCTTTAAGGCACTTGTCCTGCAGAGTGGGGAGGATGCGGGCCGCACGGTTGATGAGCTGGTCGATATTATCATTGAGATCAAGCGGCGCTTTGGCGTGCTGATCTTTATCAGTTTCGGCGAGCTGGGGCCCATGGCCCTGAGCCGTTTGTACGAAGCGGGCGCCCGCGGGCTTTTGCTGCGCTTTGAGACGTCAGATTCGGCGCTCTTTGCCAGGATCCATCCGGGCTCAAAGTTGGAAGATCGTCTGGCGGAGCTGAGGCATGCGAACGAACTCGGTTATCTGATCGTCACCGGTTCTTTGATCGGCCTGCCTGGTCAGACGACGGAAACGCTTGCACGGGACCTGGAACTGGCCGGTGAGCTTAACGTTGAGATGCTGTCCATGGGGCCGTTCCTGCCGCATCCGCATACGCCGATGGGGAAGGTGCCGCCGCCGTCGGTGGATCAGGTGATCCAGATGCTGGCCGTTGCGCGGTTCGCGCTGCCGGCGCAGGTGAAGATCTTAGTGACGACGGGTTTGGAGACGCTCGCGCCCGAAGCGCGCCGTGCGGGGCTCATGGCCGGCGCCAATTCGGTGATGCTGAACGTCACGCCCCAGGAGAACCGCGCGCTTTACGAGATCTACCCTGGCCGGGCGCACCAGGATGATGCAATTGATGAGCAGATCGCCGAGACGCTGACGCTGTTAAAGGATCTGGGCCGTGCGCCCACGGACCTGAGCATTGGTGAGAAATAAGAATATCAACAAGGAGGAAGAATCCATGTGTTATACCATTCCGGCCGCAAGTTCTGTTGTGACCACCATCCTGTGGAGCAAGACCAGGAATCCGCATGTTGGTCAGTTGAACACCCTGTTCTACGGGGCAACGATCTTTGGCGTCGTTGATCACCTGTGGAACGGCGAGCTGTTCATGATCTCTCCCAACATCGGCAAGGACCTCATGCTTGGCGTGACGATCACCCTCACGGTCGTGGCTGCCTGGGGCATCAATCTCGTGCTGGCCCGCAGCAGATCCAAGGCCCGTTTCGCGTTCAAAGCCTGAAAGGCTGATCGATGTCACCCGTGATCCTGTGGGGCGCCTTTGCGCTTTTTATCGCGGCCATGCTGTGGGCGGATTTCCGCCTTTTCAGCGGACGGGAGCGCGCGGTCGGGATCAGGGAGGCCCTTCTCTGGAGCCTGTTCTGGCTTCTTTTGGCCCTGGGATTCAATGTCGGCATTTATTTCTTAAGCTCCCACGAGCGTGCGGTCAATTTCCTGACCGGCTATCTCATCGAACGTGCCCTGAGCATGGATAATATCTTCGTATTCCTGCTCATTTTTAACTTTTTCCGTGTTCCTCAAGCGTATCAGCAGGCAGTTCTTTTTTGGGGCATCATTCTCGCCCTGGCCCTGAGGGCGGTCTTTATTGCCTTGGGCGTGGTTGTCATCAGCCTTTTTCACTGGTCGATCTATGTCCTTGGCGCTTTTCTGGTCTTTGTTGGGATCAAGATGCTTTTTGCCAAGGATGAGAAGAAAGATCTGGCTGAGAATCCGGTCCTTAAGTTCATTCAGCGGGCTCTTCCGATCACCAAGGACTATCAGCATAAGAAATTCTTTGTTCGTACCTCAGGCGGGCTTTCCGCGACCCCGCTCTTTGTGGTCTTTCTGATGGTCGCGGTTATGGACATCGTCTTTGCCGTGGATTCCATTCCCGCCATTCTGGCCGTGACTACCGATCCGCTCGTGGTCTATACCTCTAATATTTTTGCGATCCTGGGGCTGCGGGCGCTTTATTCGGCAGTTGCGGCCATGGCGACCATTTTTCGTTTTTTGAACATCGGCCTTTCCCTGATTTTGGTGCTGATCGGCATTAAGATGCTGGCCTCGGATCGTATTCACCTGCCGGTTGTCGGGGTCTTGGCGGCTGTCGGCGGGATTCTGGCTGTTTCGGTCCTGGCGTCGGTTATTGTTCCGAATAAAAGGTCTTCATAAAACATGAACTTTTTCTTGCTAATACCCTGCGGTCCGATAAAATACAATACATTCAGCCCACCGAAGGATTTTTCCATAAAGGTCCTTCACGCTTACAACCGATCGCATCGGTTATTTTCATAGATAAACATATTGAAATAAACAAAAGGAGTAATTTATGAAGAGATTCTTTAAATTAGCGCTGCTTTCGCCGCTCGTTCTTATGTTGGCGGGAGTGGGCGCGGCTTGGGCCAGCGAGGCGGAACTTGTGGTTCCGAATCTGGCGTCAGCGACCTTCCTGGGCGTGGATGGCAAGAGCCTTCTGACCTGGGGTATCGGTATCTGTCTGCTGGGCTTTGTGTTTGGCCTTGTCCAGTTCGTCAAGATCATGAAGATGCCGGTCCACCAGTCCATGAAGGACATCTCCGAGCTCATTTATGAGACCTGCAAGACCTATCTGATCACTCAGGGCAAGTTCCTCTTGGTCCTTGAGGCGATCATCGGTGTGGTCATTGTGGCGTATTTCGGCGGTTTACGGCATTTCGAGGCTTTCAAGGTTGTCATGATCCTGATCTGTTCTTTGGTCGGTATTGCGGGCAGCTATGGAGTGGCCTGGTTCGGGATGCGCATCAATACGTTCGCGAACTCCCGCTCGGCTTTTGCCGCGCTGACCGGTTCTCCGTATCCTGTGTATTCCATCCCGCTGCAGGCCGGGATGTCGATCGGCATGCTCCTTGTGTCGGCCGAGCTTCTGGTCATGCTCTGCATTCTTCTCTTTATTGATCCGTCCTATGCCGGCCCGTGCTTCATCGGTTTTGCGATCGGTGAATCGCTGGGCGCATCCGTCCTTCGTATTGCGGGCGGTATCTTCCCCAAGATCGCGGACATTGGCTCGGATCTCATGAAGATCGTGTTCAACGTCAAGGAAGACGATGCCCGTAACCCTGGCGTCATCGCGGACTGCACCGGCGACAATGCCGGCGACTCTGTCGGTCCCACGGCTGACGGTTTTGAGACCTACGGCGTCACTGGTGTTGCGCTCATCTCCTTTATTCTTTTGGCGGTCAAGGATACCAACATCCAGGTTATGTTGCTGGTCTGGATATTTGCCATGCGTCTTCTCATGATCATTGCCAGCGGGTTTTCCTACTGGATCAATGAGGTCATTGCCAAGGCCAAGTATGAGAAGGTTGCCAAGATGAACTTCGAGATCCCGCTGACGTCTTTGGTGTGGATCACCTCGCTCGTTTCCGTCACGTTGACCTTTGCGGCGTCCTATTTTCTGATCCCGGCGCTGGGTAATAACCCGACGCTGTGGTGGAAACTGGCGACGATCATCTCCTGCGGCACGCTGGCCGGCGCGATTATTCCTGAGATCGTCAAGATCTTCACCTCGACCGAATCCGCGTTCGTGCAGAACATCGTTCAGTCCTCCCGCCAGGGCGGCGCGTCGTTGAACATCCTGTCCGGTTTCACGACGGGCTGCTTCAGTGCCTACTGGATGGGGCTGTGCATTATTGTTCTGATGGCGATCGGGTATTTTGTTTCTCTCCACGGGCTGGGCGCCATCATGCTGGCCCCGGCGATCTTTGCCTTCGGCCTGGTGGCCTTTGGTTTCTTGGGGATGGGCCCGGTCACGATTGCGGTCGATTCATACGGACCGGTCGCGGACAATGCGCAGTCGATCTACGAGCTCTCTTTGATCGAACAGATCCCGAACATTAAAGAGGAAGTGAAGAAGGAGTTCGGCTTTACTCCTGATTTCGAGAAGGCCAAGCATAACCTGGAATCCAATGACGGCGCGGGGAATACCTTCAAGGCGACCTCGAAGCCCGTCCTCATCGGCACGGCTGTCGTCGGTGCCACGACCATGATCTTCTCGATCATTGTCATCCTGACGCAGGGGCTGACGGCGCATATTGACCAGCTGTCGATCCTCAATCCGCCGTTTTTGCTCGGGCTCGTCGCGGGCGGTGCGGTGATCTACTGGTTCACCGGCGCATCGACCATGGCGGTCACCAGCGGCGCGTATCATGCCGTTGAGTACATCAAGAAGCACATGAAGCTCGAGGGCGCGGCCAAGGCCTCAACGACTGACACCAAGAAGGTCGTCGAGATCTGCACCAAGTCAGCCCAGACCGGGATGATCAATCTGTTCATGGCGATCTTCTTCGGTACGCTGTCCTTTGCTTGTATCGATCCGTATTTCTTTATCGGGTATCTGATCTCCATCGCGTTCTTCGGGCTTTATCAGGCGGTCTTTATGGCGAATGCCGGCGGCGCCTGGGATAATGCGAAAAAGGTGGTCGAGGTCGACCTGCGTGAAAAAGGTACCGAGCTTCATGCTGCGTCCGTTGTCGGCGACACAGTCGGCGATCCGTTCAAGGACACCTCGTCGGTGGCCATGAATCCGATCATCAAGTTCACGACGCTGTTCGGCCTTCTGGCGATCGAGATCGCCATTCAGAATGCGGGCGTGAAGTTGTTGCTCCTGGGCCTTCAGGTCAGCCTGAACATGGTCCTGGCGATCGTCTTCTACGCGATCTCGGTGTTCTTTGTCCTGAAGTCGTTCAATGACATGAGGATCGTTGCAGATAAAAAGTAAATGAGTGGTTGAGTCTTCTGAAAGCCCCTGACAGCGAAAGTTATCAGGGGCTTTCTTATTTTTGAGTATCCCATCGACACTGCTGCGAGGCTATGTTAAGATTGTCCCACATTGGGAGGATTATTATGGGTATAAAGAGATCGTTCTTATCATTCGTTTTTATTGCGCTTTTGGCGGCAGCGTCATCGGGATGCGTCTATCTGGCTGTTGGCGCCATCGGCGTTGTCGGCGGTTATGTGGTGAGTCCTGACACGGTCGCAGGGCAGAGTTCCAGGTCCATGGAAGAGACTTACGCGGCGGCCAAGCAGATCCTTGGCATCATGGGCCAGATCCAGGAGGATAACCAGAGCGCGAATGGGCTCGTGGCCACGATCAGCGGTGCCAGGGTTACGGTCAGTGTTGCGGCGATCAATGTGTCAGTGTCCAAGCTGACGGTCAAGGCGCGCAAGGCCTTCATGCCTAAGATCGACCTTGCCCAGGATGTTTACGCGAAGATCGTCAACAGTATGGAAAAATAATTTTAGGGTGAATGGTGCGTTTCAAAAGGTCCTGCCGGAAATCCCGCAGGGCCTTTTTGTTAAAAACGAACATTGACAAGACGACCTCTTTGTATAAAATAAAGGCCTCTTGAGGACGAAAGATAATTGCCGACCCGTGCTTCGCCCCGCTTAAGGCGGGGCTTCGCAGGGTAAGGACAGAATCTTTTCTGAAAGAGATTTGATGTAGATTCTGCCGAGATAGCTCAGCTGGTAGAGCGAAGGACTGAAAATCCTTGCGTCCCCGGTTCAATTCCGGGTCTCGGCACCAGTTATTTTTAGGGGGTTCTTGTAACCCCCTATTTTTATTTCATTTATGCCGTAACTACATTCATTTGAGTGTGGTTACGGCTTTTCTATTTTGTTGGATGTGCTTGCGTACATTTGCACGGTTTTGCCGATACTCCTTTCTTAAAGGCACCTTAAAGGCACAAGATTTTCATTGGGGAATTTTACATAGCTTTGCTGTGATGACCCCACCCCCAAATTAAACCACCTGCAACAAGAGTTCCTGGGCGTTTTTGGT
>JADFXE010000048.1:7554-9010 GCA_015233705.1 Candidatus Omnitrophota bacterium | reverse complement strand
ATGTTGCCGCGAGGACGTGTACTGTATCTCTCTCTGGGAACTCTACCTTGAATGGGTCTGTTGGGGCGAGCGGATATAAATTAAATACGATCAACGGCGGTGTTTCTCCTGACCAGGTCTCGAGGATCACGGGGGCTGTCTATGCCACGACGTTGAATGTTGTGGGAACTGGAACGGTGCAGTTGGAAGGCAACTCTACGGTCAACGTTGCTTACAACGCTGACGGGACAGTAAAACTTCTTAACGGAGTGAATCTTAACGGGACAGCCACAACTTATGCAGACAGTAAGGGCACGTTGACATTATCGGGTGCGTCGGAGGTCACGGGCCAGGTCGGTGCCAACGGGGTCAAATTGGGCACGATCAACGCTGGTCAATCAGGAACTTCGACCTTTGATAGTGTGGTGTACGCCAATGCGATGAATGTGGCAGGCGCTGGCGTGATCAATCTGGGCGGCAATTCGACCATTGGGACAACGACCTTCAATGGTCAGGGTACGGTCAATGTAGGGGACGGGACAGTCCTTACTTCGACGGTCAAGACATCGGTGAATGGCCAGGGCACGCTGACGGTTGGCAATGCGACAGTGAGTGGTAATGTTGGTGAATCAGGAAAAGTTTTTAACACGATCAACGGCGGGGCGAACACAAAAACTTCGACCTTCAATGGCGATCTGTTCGCTACGAAGTTGAATGTGACAGGAGCAGGCACAGTGGCCCTGAACGGGAATTCGACCGTTGACATTTCCTATAAGAATAATGGCACTGTTCAGGTTCTTGGCGGCAAGAGTATCAATGGCAAACTTACCAATGATTCGGGGACCAATAATTACGGAAACTTGACGTTGTTGGGCTCGTCTATCGTCTCAGGAGCGGTCGGGGTCAGTGGCGCTAATCTGGGCACGATCAATGCTGGTGTGAACGGATCGACATCGAGCTTTAACGATGTTATTTATGCCAATGCCATGCACGTGACCGGAACGGGTGAAGTGGACTTGAATGGCAACTCCACGATCTCGAGTCTTGTTTTTGATGCCAACGGTAAAGCTGTTGTGGCCATGAATAAGACACTCACGGCAGCAGTCTCAACATCGGTCTGGACTGATGGCGGGGCGGGCAACGGGACGCTGACGTTATCAGGGAATTCGACTTTGCAGGGTTCGGCCGGGTCTGCTAATTACAGGTTAAATACTGTTCAAGGCGGGGAAACCCCGGGTCAGACCGCGAAGATCAATGGCAATGTCTTTGTGGCGACGGCGGTGAATATTACCGGCAATGGTACGATCGCACTCGGCAGCGGTTACACGATCGACGGAGAAGTCACGACCGCTACAGATGGCGTCGGTAACCTCACGTTATTGGGAGCATCAACGGTCAATGGCCAGGTCGGTGGCGCAAATAAGCTGAACGCGGTGAACGCCGGATTCAAACATCATTTTTGTAAAGGCGTCTTGGC
>JADFXE010000048.1:6867-7544 GCA_015233705.1 Candidatus Omnitrophota bacterium | reverse complement strand
ACACGTTGGAGGTGATGGGCGCCGGAACAGTGGATCTGAACGGCAGTCTGAATGCTGCGTTGGCTTATCAGGGTAACGGAATCGTGACCCTGGCTGATAGCAAGACGATCTCGGGCGCGATCACGGCAGTTGGTGGCACCAAGGGAACCTTGACCGTGGAAGGGACCTCTGCGCTTTCCGGTCAGGTGGGTGACAATGTCAACAGCCTGGCGGTTGTCAATGCCGGTTATGCGACCAAGACCGCGACGTTTAACAATGTTGTTTATGCCCAGACCATGAATGTCGCCGGAACCGGTACGATCAACCTGAACGGCGCCGGTACTTTGGGATTGGCGGGCGCCCTTGTTTATCAGGCCAATGGCCTGGTCAACCTGGCTGACGGCAGGAACATTGTCGGGAACGTGACAAATACATCAGGCAGCGCTGCCGGCACGTTGGAGTTGCTGGGAACATCAACGGTCACCGGAACGATCGGCGCGACAGGAGCCGGTGCGCTCAGCAAGGTGGAAGGCGGCGCAGCAGGCAAGACCGCGACGCTGGACGGCAATGTTTTTGCCACGACGGTCAATGTCAGCGGCGGAGGCGCGATCGCGCTGACGAGCGGACATACGATTACCGGAGCGGTGACCACGACGACAGGAGGCACCGGAACGCTCACGTTATTGGGAGTATCAACG
>JADFXE010000048.1:6274-6729 GCA_015233705.1 Candidatus Omnitrophota bacterium | reverse complement strand
ACGGGCAATTTGAATTATACCGCTGATGGCATAGCGACCGTTGCCACTAACAAGACCGTGAATGGATCGGTTGTCAATAGCACGGGCACCAACTCCATGGGCACTTTGGTCTTCCAGGGTAATTCGGCTATGACAGGCACTATCGGCGCCAGCGGAGCGGCTCTGAAGGAGGTCAAGACGACGGGGGCTTCAGGGACAACGGCCAGCTTTGCCAACAGCGTCTATGCGACAACGATGACAGTGGGTGGGACAGGTTCAGTTGCTCTGAATGCCAACCTGAACGGAGACCTGAATTATACTCAAGACGGCAGGGTGGACCTCAAGGCTGGCAATAATATTACCGGTCTGGTCAAGGCCAGTGCCGTTAATACCGGTACGCCTCCAGCAAGGCTGGCCGCACCCCGGAACTCTGCATCAGCCAGCCGACCGAGGTCTCATTCCCGTATTCAAAATAG
>JADFXE010000048.1:0-6264 GCA_015233705.1 Candidatus Omnitrophota bacterium | reverse complement strand
TACCTGAAAGCGATCAACATTATTGGCGGCGGGACCTTGACCATGGCCAATAACATGGATGCCGCGACGATCGCGGTGGCCTCGGGTTCCGGAATAACCTTGAGCGGAAACCAGAGCATGCCGCATGCGAATCTTACGCTGGCCAATGGCGCGGCGCTCATGTTGGGGACAAATACACTGACCATGAATCAGGGCGGTTTGCTGACGGCGAGCCTTGGGTCGCAGATCTATATTGATGCTGCAAGTTATCTGGTATACGGCAACATCCAGCAATCCGGGAATGCCAGCGTGGCGGCGGGTACGAAGGTCTTTGTGAATGAGACCGGGTATATCCCCAACGGGAAAGTGTTGACAGTCGTGAACGGCGCAGGCGGGAGCGGTGTGCTGCCGGGCGTGATCGTGACAGATAATGATATCATTAACACTTTTGTTCCCAATACGGTTGCCGGGCCTGATCTGACGCTGACCGTTTCAGCGAATTATAATCCGGGCAATCTGGATTCCAATACGCAACAGGTGGCCAACACACTCCAGGCCATGGAAGCGGCGAATGATGTCCATGAGGACATGGCAACGGTCCTGGCTGAACTCCATAATCTTCCAGATGCCGCCGCGGTCTCCAGGGCGGTATCACAGTTTAAGCCGGCTCAGGGCGCGCAGCTCATTGATCAGAGCTTTGGCATGATGGACGGCGGGATCGAAGCGGTTGCCGCCCACTTGGGCGAGGTCCGCACAGCAAGTCTGATCCGCTCCCAGGGTATCAGGGACAGGCTGGATGCGGTTAATGCCTCGCTTGACAGGTTTGAGGCGGTCGAAGGGATGTCCTCCGGCGAATATTGGACGGATAAGGAATACTGGGCCAAGGGCCTGGGTACGCAGGCGGTTCAGCGTAAGGCTGCCGGAGTGCCGGGGTACAAGACGGTCAGTACAGGCATCATCCTGGGTATGGATATCCTGAGGACTGACATGGGCGTCCTGGGTCTGGCATCCGGTTATGCCTTCTCGGGCACGGATTCGGATGAGTTCAATATTGGTCAGACCAAGATCATGCACTTCCCGCTGGCGGCTTACCTTGACATCAACCAGCAGGGACCGTGGCATGTCAACAGTTCGCTGTCCATGGCCTGGAACGTGTATACCGCCTCCCGGACCATCAGCTTCGGATCGATCAACCGTCTGGCGACGGCCCATTACAACGGCCAGGAGTTCTCGTTCTACAACGAGGCCAGCTATGACATATCGATGAAGCCGTTCACGCTCACACCGTCGATGTTCCTCGATTATTCGCACTTGCGGATCAATCAGTATGAAGAGAGCGGGGCTGGCGACCTGGATTTGAAGGTCTCGCAGCAGAATTATGACCGGTTGGCGCCTGGACTGGGCATGTCGGTTGCCGGGGCCTGGAAACTGGAAGAGCTCGTGCTGCGTCCCAAGATCCGCTTCAAGTGGGCGTATGACCTGATGGCGGACCGCGCGGTCATGTCCTCGGCCTTTACTGGCGGCGGGCCGGCATTCCAGACCACTGGCCCGAGACCTGCGCGCAGCAGCTTTGGCCTGGGCACCGGACTGGGGATCGATCTTCCCAATGACCAGAGCCTGCAGTTTGATTATGACGCGGAAATGAGGCAGAACTACTTTGCCAGCAACATCAGTGCCATGTTCAAGAGCAAGTTCTAACACGGCCCAGGGCTGTGTGAGGAAAATAAGCCGGGTGGTGACTACCGCCCGGCTTGTTTTCTTTGTATTGATGTCTGTGGGCGTCATCTTCTCTGGTGAGGCCTGCTGGGCCGGGGAAGCGGGGAGCCGTAATTTCGACCGGCTGGCCCAACAGAGCAGCTTTACCAGGACGCCGATCACGACTAACCTTTTCTCCCTGCTGTCCTATGTCAGGATCACCTCTCCCGGCGAACCACTGCGTATTTACATCGAGGGTGACGGTCTGGCCTGGAAAGGGAAGCGGACGCTTTCCGATGACCCAACCCCTAGAGATACGCTAGTCCTGAGGCTTGCCGCGCTTGACCCGTCGGCGAATGTGGCCTACCTGGCGCGTCCCTGCCAGTTCATGCCGCGCCAGCCGGCCTGCGGGGACCAGGGTTACTGGTCTGACAAGCGCTTCTCACCGGAGGTGGTCCAATCCTTGAATGAGGCGGTCAACCGTCTGGAGAAATTAGCCGTTTCCTCGCAAGTGGAGCTGGTGGGTTTTTCCGGCGGAGGGGCGCTGGCCCTTCTTTTGGCCAAGGACCGGCAGGACGTTGTCGGTGTCAGGACCATCGCCGGCAACCTTGACCACCGGGCCTTCAATGAGTATCATCACACGACACCCATGGATCGTTCCCTGAATCCGGCGGATTTCTTGCCGGAGCTGAAGGGCATTTTGCAGCGGCACTATTCCTGCCGTGAAGACCGGATCGTGCCGACGAAGATGACGGAAGATTTTCTGGAGGCGCTTGGGCCAGAAGGACTTTCGAGCCTGACTGTGATCGATCATTGTGCGCATAACAAGGGCTGGGACAAGCAGTGGTTGCGACTTTTATCCTTGCCGCTGGTGGATGTCAATGAACCGACTCGCTAGTTTGAGCATTTATCGAGAGCTATTATGACAAAGCGCATCGCACATATCGTGATCGGCCTACCGGTGGAAGGGCCGTTCGATTATTCCATCTCTGACGCCCTTCTGGAGCATGTTGTCCCTGGCAAGCGTGTTCTGGTCATGTTCGCGGGCCGCAAGCGCGTCGGCGTTGTGGTGAGCCTGGGCGCAAAGACCCATTTTCCGCGGCTCAATCCGATCCTGCAGGTTTTGGACAAAGAGCCGGTTTTCAGTGAGGCTTTCCTCAAGTTTGCCATCGAATTTTCGCTGCATTTCGGCTGCACGCAGGGTGAGGCGCTTGAGATTTTTCTTCCCGGCGCGCTGCGCAAGCCCAGGGCGATCGCTTTGGAAAAGAATGTCAGGACAGAAGCGCCGGAGCCTATGGCTGACCGGACGCTCATTTTTGACACGGGACTTACCAAGCGCTGGGATGCGCTTCTGCCCAAGATGCGCGAGGTCCTGGCGCGCGGGCAGGGCGTCCTGTGTCTTGTTCCCGACGGGTCGTATCTGAACGATACGGTTGCCAGGGTTGCGCCGCTGGTGGCGCCGCAGGAGCTTGTGGTCCTGCGTCACGAGAACGAGAAGGAAGAGCTGGAGCGCTGGCTCAAGGTCTGCTCCGGCGAGGCCCGGCTGGCGGTTGGTTTTATTTCAGGCGTGTTCGCGCCGGTCGATCGTTTGGGAATGATCGTCCTGATCGACGAAGAAAGTCATTCCTACAAGCACGACCAGTCGCCGTTTTATCATGCCCGCGAGGCGGCCTTCCTGCGCGGCCGGATCGAGGGTGCGGCGGTCGTTTGTGTGTCGAGTGCACCATCCGTCGAGATATGGCGCGAGGTCATGGAAAAGAAAGAGGCGCTGACTGTCCTTAAGGAGGCTCTGCCGCCAGTCAAGATGCTGGACTTGACCAACTTCAAGATGAAAAAGGACACGTTTTTGTCCCAGCCCTTGACGCAGCAGATCGAGGCGGCGCTGAAAGAAGGAAAGCCGGTTTTGCTTTATATCCCGGCGGCCAAAGGAGTTTCGGCCGTGATCCTGGAGGCCGCGGCGCGGTTCCCGGGCGCGGACATTGCTGGCTACGAGAAGGCCTCGGCCGGACCTCCGCACAAGTGCGATATTCTAGTCGCGACCCAGGCAGTCTTCCGTTATCGCTCCTCGTTGCGCTTTTATTTGAGCGTGATCCTGGATACGGACTGGGAGTTCCACAAGAACGACTACCGCGCAGCGCACGGCGCCTTTGCTTTGGTCCAGCATCTTCGTCAGATGACGTGGGGATGTGTTCTCATGCAGACCCGCCATGCGCACAACGAGCACTTGCACGACATCCTGGCGGACAATTACGAATCTTTTTATACGCGGGAGCTGCATCACCGTCGGGACGCTGGCCTGCCGCCGTATGCCATTCTGGTTGCGCTGGTCGTCCGTTCAGCTGATCCTGAGCTGGCTTGCGCCGAGGCCAAAAGGCTGTATGATATGTTCAATGACAAACGGCTGGAAGACATCGGGGTGCTGGAGCCGCAGCAGGACCGCTCCGCCATCGTGCGGGGAAAGTTCCGTTATTGCGTCATGGTCCATGGCCTGGAGCTCAAGGAGGTCATGGGTTTTGTGAAGGAGAATCTCAAGGCCTTCCGGCGGAAGAAGGATGTGGTTATTACGGTAAATGTGAATCCATGAAGATTTTATTTTTCGGCTGCGATGATTTCGCGGCGACCAATCTGAAAAGGCTCATTGCCGACGGGCACAAGGTGCTGGGTTTGGTGACCCAGCCTGACAAGCCCAAGGGCCGCGGCATGCATCTGGTTCCTTCCTCGACCAAGGAGCTGGCGCTCGCGCAGGGCATTGAGGTCTTTCAGCCGGCTGTACTCAAGTATCCGGCGGTGATCGAGAAGCTGCGATCTTTCGACGCGGATCTGTTCGTTGTGATCGCTTACGGTAAGCTTCTTCCCGAGGAGATCCTGGCGATCCCGCGGCACTTCTGCATGAACCTTCACGCCTCGCTGCTTCCCAAGTACCGCGGCGCAGCGCCGATCAACTGGGCGGTCATCAACGGCGAGACCGAGACCGGCGTGACGCTCATGAAGATGAATCCGGCCATGGACGGCGGCGATATTATTGTCCAGGATAAGTGCGTTATTCCCGACGATATGACATCTTCCCAGTTGCGGGCTGATCTGGCGAATATGGGAGCCGCGCTTTTATCAGCGACCATCCCCAGGATCAAGGCCGGCGATTACAGCTTTGAGAAACAGGATGAAGGCCAGGCCACCCATGCCCCCAAGATGCACAAGGACCTGGGGCATATCCGCTGGGAGGAAAGTGCCCAAAAGATCCATGACTTGGTCCGCGGCACGCAGCCATGGCCGGGGGCCTTCACGTTCTGGCGCGGCAACCGCCTTAAGGTTCTTGAGGCAACGGCCACGGTGGCGCAGCGTAAAGGCAAGCCAGGTGAGATCGTTGAGCTGCACAAGGACGGATTCTACGTCCAGGCCGCAGACTGTGCGGTCCTTATCAAGCGTGTTCATCCGGCCAATTCGCACGCTATGGATGCGCGCGCCTTTTTGGCCGGGCATCGGCTGGTTCTGGGAGATGTGCTGGGTTGATTTTTGATCGGGAAAGGAGAGGCCATGGATTCATCGACGGTGGTGATTTGGGTTATTGGTTTATTGCCGGTTGCGGTCGGGGTTATCCTGCTTTTCTTTTTTCGGAAACAGCAGGCTAGTTTCAAGGAAACCCTGCGAGCCCTTAATGCCAAGTCAGTTGAAGAGAACACCTGGAGCTTCCCCTGCAACGGCAAAGAGGTCTTTTTGCATTATTTCTCCGGCAGCAAGTACCGGGCTTCCGAGGTTTCCCTGAGCGTTGATGGGGCTTTTGCTGTTGATCTCAGCGCCCGCCGGGAGAACGGGTTTGACCGTTTCTGCAAGACGATCGGGGTCAATAAAGAACTGCAGGTGCTGGACCCGGAAGTCGACGAGAAGATCTATTTTGAATACGGGAATGAGACCTCGGTCCGCTGGCTGATGCAGAGTTCCGGGGTGCGGCCAGCCTTGCTGGAGGCGTTTGCGACCTTCTCGCGGGTTCAGATAGCGGTCAATCGCTGCAGCTTTTCCAAGTCGCCCGGGAATCTTTATTCTTTCACGCCGGAACAGATCACTGCGGCTGCACAGAATTTGACCGCGTTTGTTAGTTCCCTGCCTGAATCCTCCGACGGGGCGGCATCAGCGACGGCGAGGCCGGATAGCTTTGAATCGCAGAAAAGTTTTCTTTCCATGGCAGGGCCAGTACTGCTTTTCGGGAGCATCTTCTTTTCCGCTTGGGTGACGGGTATTTATAATCCGGTGGATCCGTTGAAGGTTCTTTTAGTGTCCTTGTGGATCAGCCTTCCTCTTCTGATCGTCCTGGTTCCGGTTGTGTGCAGGCAGCTGGTCGGCCACGCGACCTCGGCGCGTCTGCTTTTTCCGACACTTTTCTTGGGCGGGACTGGGGTTGTCTTTTGTATATGGGGTGCAACTGTATTTTTCAATGGGGCTTGGGACAAGTCAGCGGTCACGGCGTACCAGGTTGCTGTTCTGGACAAAAACGTCTCGCATAGCAGCAAGCACGGCGATTCCTATTATGTGACCGTTTCTGCCGCGACTTCGCGGGACCGATTCAAAGGATGACGCAGATCCTGAAACCAGATC
>JADFXE010000047.1 GCA_015233705.1 Candidatus Omnitrophota bacterium | reverse complement strand
GATGCCAGCGATCGCGGCCAGTTCTTCCCGGAAACGGCATATCTGGAAAGATGTCCTGGTGGTGGGTGTGCTGTTCTTTGCTGTTATTGCATTGGCCCGTCCGCAATGGGGGTTCGAGTGGCTGGACGTAAAACGGGAAGGGCTGGATATTTTTCTCGCGATCGATACGTCGAAAAGCATGCTTACCCAGGATGTTAAACCTTCGCGGCTTGAGCGCACCAAGCTGGCGGTCAAAGACCTTCTCAAGAAACTCAAGGGCGATCGGATCGGCCTGATCGCCTTTGCCGGCGACGCATTCCTGGTTTGCCCATTGACCACGGATTACAGCGGCTTTCTATTGAGCCTCGATGATCTGGGCGTGGGCACGGTCCCGCGTGGCGGCACAGATATCGGCAAGGCTATTCAGGAGGCGCTCAAAGGTTATGAGGATGTTCCGTCTCAGTACAAGGCTGTCGTGATCCTGACTGACGGCGACAATCTGGAAGGCGATCCCTTGAATTGGGCCAGGGTCGCTTCCGGCAAGAAGATCAAGATTTCCACGATCGGTATCGGCACCCAGGACGGCGAGCTGGTCCGGGTGGAGGATGACAAAGGCGAGAAGGGTTTCTTAAAAGGTCCGGACGGAAATTTTGTGAAGTCGCATTTGAACGAACAATTGCTTAAGGAGATCGCTGCGGCAACGGGCGGTGCGTATGTCCGCTCGAGCGGCGCCGAGTTCGGGCTGGATTATCTTTACGAGAATGAGCTGGCCAAAATGGAACGGCGCGATATCGAAAGCCGGATCGAGCAGAAGTATTATGACCGTTTCCAGATCCCGCTTGCGATCGCGTTTATCTTTCTTTTGGCCGAGACGATGCTGCTGACAAGGAAACCATGAAGCGGATAGTGCTGTTGACAGGTCTTTTGATCATTTCATCCCAGGCGTACGCAGCGCCGGGATATCGTGACGTTAACGAGGGCAATGCTGCTTTTGCCAAGGGGGATTTCAAGAAGGCTGTCGAGCAATATGAGAAGGCGGCTGAGCAGAATCCTCAGGAGCCGTTGATCGATTACGATCTTGGTACGGCTTATTACAAGTCTGGCGACTTTGACAAGTCGGTCGACCGACGACAAGAAGGCGGCCAACAAGGTCCATTACAACCTGGGGAACGCTTTATATAAGGCTGGCACGGCGCGGGAAGATAAGGATATCCAGGCGGCGATCAAGTCCCTGGAAGAGGCCTTGCCGCATTATGAGAAGGTCATGGCTGCTGACCCGAAGGATAAAGATGCGCCGGTCAGTCATGATTTTGTGAAAAAGGAGATTGAACGGCTGAAGAAGAAAATGCAGGAGCAAAAGCAGAACAAGACTTGCCCCAATCCCCAGAAAAAGGATGGCTCTGATCAAAAGAAAGATGAAGGGTCGTCTGGGAAAAAGGATCAGTCTTCCCCGCAGGATCAGAAAGGCCAGGATTCCCAGAACGATCAGCAGAATAAACAGGATGGAAAGAATTCGCCCCAGAAGGACAAGGCGGGCCAGGATCAGCCGCAGCAACAGGAACAGCCCGCGGATCAGGGAGGGCAGAAAAACAAGGATGGATCATCGCCGGAGAAAGACGCTTCCGGAAAAGACCAGGGACAGAAGGCCGAGTCCCCGTCCAAAGATAACCCTTCCTCTGGACAAGCAGGGGAAGGGCAGATATCATCTGAAAAAGAGGCCAGGGTGCTTCTGGATGATTTTGACCAGAACGAACAGCCCAAGGGGCTTTTGAATTTTATCCGCGAGAAGAGGGATGCGCGGCCGGTGGAAAAGGATTGGTAATGAATAAGGTCACAAGTCACAAGTCACAAGTCACAAGCAAAAAGAAGTCAATGTCCCCATGGTCGCAGCGGGGGAAACTTCTGGTGTCTATTGTTGTGTCCTGTGTTCTGTGTTTTGTGTCTCTTGGGTCGACTGCCATTGCCGAGGATATTTCTTTTGAGGTTACGGTTGATTCTGCCAAGATCCCTCTGGGCTCTGCCGGACAGCTGTCGCTCACGGTTCACGGGGCCCAAGACCTTGACAGGATCGATCTGCCGGCCATCGACGGATTCGAGGCGCGCTATATCGGTCCTTCCACGCAGGTCAGTGTCGTGAACGGCGAGTACTCGTCTTCCAAGACCTTCCGTTACATGCTGCTGCCTTTGAAGGAAGGGACGTTCACGATTCCTTCGATCGATGTGACCATTAAGGGCCAGACCTATCACAGTCAGCCGCTGGCGGTCCAGGTTTTGCCGGTCTCTGCCGACGCTGGAGGAAGCGGTGCACCTGATCAGCACTCACTTGTTGACAGGGTGCATATGATCATTGCCACGCCCAGGACCCGCTGCTATGTGAACGAGGAATTGCCGCTGGTCATCAAAATGTATGTCAAGGACCTGCCTTTGCGGAGCATCAGCCTTCCGGACATTCGCCAGGAAGGCTTTGTCCTTTCGGAGTATGGTCAGCCGCGTCAGTATGAGGAGACCCTGCAGGGGCAGAAGTTCTCTGTTATCGAATATCTCACCCGCCTGACGCCGGTGAAGACCGGTGTGGTGAAGGTCGGGCCGGCCGTGGTTTCGGCAGAGCTGGTCATGAAGACCAATGTCCGGCGCAATCCTTTCTCCAGTATTGGGCTGGATGATGACTTCTTTTCGGGGTTGTTCGGCGGCAGTCAGACAACGCCTGTCACCATAACGGCCTTGCCGTTGGACCTGGAGGTGCTGGATCTTCCCTCCGAAGGCGTGCCTGCGGATTTTTCCGGAGCTGTCGGCCGGTTTACCTTTGATGCGACGGTTACGCCTGCTCAAGTTAAGGTGGGCGATCCTTTGACGCTGCGCCTGACCGTTTCCGGCGTCGGGAACCTCAAGGGTGTCAAGATGCCGTCGGTCAAGGATGCCAGATTCAAGATCTACGAGCCGCTGATCAAGGACCAGGATGGGCAGAAGGTCCTGGAACAGGTCATTATTCCGGTTAAGGATGATATCAGGGATGTGCCGGCGCTGAGCTTTTCCTATTTTGACACCGGCTCCGGTCAGTATCAGACCATGACCCGCGGGCCTTTCCCGGTTGAGGTCAAGCCGCTGGATAAGGGGCAGGAATTTCAGGCAGTCGGTTTTTCGGACAAGTCGGTCTCGCTTGTGAAGGAGAATTTCGGGCGTGACATCGTCTTTATCAAGGACCGGCCTGGCGTCTTGACGGGCAGGGGCGAGGCGTTCCAGCGGAACATGGCCTTTTACGCTGTTCTGGTCGCTTTCCTTAATATCTGGGGGATCTTTGTGGCGCTGTTTTATTACCGTCGCAGGATCTATTCTGATCCGGTCTTTGCCAGGCGTGCGGCCGCCTTCCGGCAAGCGCGTAAGGCTTGGAAGGATGCCGGGTCGCTCATGACACAGGATCGTTCGCGCGAATTCTACGATGTCCTTTTGAAAGCTCTTCGTGATTATCTCTCGGTCAAGCTTGAACTGCCCGCCGGCGTGGTGGACGTCAATGACCTGGAAGCCGCCCTGTCCCGGGAAAAGATCGACGAGAAGACCTTGTGGAAGCTTAGAAATGTTTTTGCCGTGGGGGAAAGGGTTTGCTTTGCCGGCGGGATTGTGAGCGGGCAAGATATGCAGCGGGATCACTTGGATGTCGAGGAGATCCTGGAAGCCGTTGAGAAAAAGGTGAAATAATGAGACAGTTGGCATTCTTATTTCTGGTCGTCATGTGCGCAGTGACATCGGCCCATGCCATGGGGCAGGCCGAGGCCAGGGCTTTGTTTGCCCAATCGGTTCAGGTTTACAAGGAAGGTCAGTTTGACAAGGCCGCTGCCCTTGATGAGAAGATCCTACAGGGCGGGTTTGAGAGTCCGGCGGTCTATTACAATCTTGGTAACGCCTTGTTCAAGGACAAGAAGCTCGGCAAGGCGATCGTCAATTATCTGCGGGCCGAGGCGCTTGCCCCGCGCGATGCTGATCTTAAGGCCAACCTGGCCTTTGCCCGTGACATTGTCGAGAATTATCAGCCTGAACTGCCATCTACGGGCATTGTTCGGCTGCTGACCATCAAGCGGATGTCAACCGGCGAACTGAAGTGGCTGTCGCTTTCTCTGTTTATGGCCATCGGCACTTTCTTTGCCGTCGGACTCTATGGAGCAATGAGGCCTAAAAGGATCGTTCAGGTCACGGTTCTTCTGGCAACTGTCTGGCTTTATTTTACCGCTGCCTGTGTTTTGAAGGCTGCGACAGAGTCTTCCCGGGCCGTGGCGGTCAGGGCGGAGTCCGCCCGTTTCGAGCCGTCGGTCAGTGCGACAAGTTATTTCAAGTTGTCCGAGGGCACAGAGGTTCGTCTTCTGCGTACGCAGGACAGTTGGGCCAAGATCGAGCGAACGGATGGAAGGTCAGCCTGGGTTCCTGTCAATTCCCTGGAAAAGGTTTTTCCCTAAACCCGGATTTTGGTTAAAGGAGCGGGCATGCGCGCTTTTCTGTTCATTCTTGCTGCGATCCTGGTGTGCCCTGCAATGTCCACAGGAGAAACTATGATGACGCTCACCAGTCCTGATTTTCAGCATAACAGCAGTATTCCGCCGAAGTTCACCTGTCAGGGCGTTGGTCTTTCGCCGAACCTTGTGATCACAGGAGCGCCGCAGGGAGCCAAGAGCCTGGCTTTGATCGTTGATGACCCTGACGCGCCTAACGGCATGTGGGTCCACTGGGTCGTGTTCAACATTGATCCCAGAACAACGTCGATCGCGCAGGGAACGGTGCCCGGCGTTCAGGGGTGGAATGATTTTGGCCGGGTGGACTGGGGCGGGCCCTGTCCGCCGCGGGGAACGCACCGGTATTTCTTCAAGATCTATGCCCTGGATATCCAGCTCCCGCTGAAGCCCGGCGCAAAGAAGTCGGACGTCGAGCAGGCCATGCAGGGACATGTTCTGGACAAGGCGGAGCTGATAGGGGGTTATAAGAAGTTTTAATGAGGGCGCAACTTATGGAGGCTCTTTTCTTTAAGAGCCGACATAAGTTGTTGCCCGAATTAACCCCGCCGAAGGCGGGGCAATAAGGAGGACGTCATGAAGATCGAGATCCAGAAGCTTACGGACGCGCAGCGCGCGATGCTGAAGCTCCCGTCGCAACCTGTCGAAGGGGATGGCTGGAGCGTCTGGGACTGTGATCCTTCGAAGTTCAACTGGCATTACGAGTCCAAGGAGTTGGCCTATCTCTTCAAGGGACGGGTCAAGGTCAGGACCAGGGAGGAGATGGTCGAGATCAAGGCCGGCGACTTTGTGACCTTTCCGGCGGGCCTGTCCTGTTCGTGGGAAGTCCTGGAGCGAGTCGAGAAAGTGTATAAATTCGAATGACAGACGATTACCTTTCCCTCATGATGACCCTGGCCAGAGACGCCGGCCTGATCGCGTTGAAGCATCTCAACGACGGGCGATCAGACCTCAAGGCCGACCACTCCGTCATCACTGAGGCGGACAGGGCGATCTCGCGGCTGACCCATGAGCGCCTGGCGCCGCTTTTGGCCCAGGGTGATCACATCCTGATCGATGAGGAAGACCCTAAGCGTGGCGAGTATCTGGACCAAGCCTTCCTTGAGAGTAAGCCCTTTATCTGGTCCGTGGACCCGATCGACGGCACGCGCGTTTATGCCAACCGCATGCGGCATTACGGCTTTTCCCTTGGACTTATTAAAGATCTGAGGCCCTGGCTGGGCGTAGTTTACTTTCCGTCGCTGAGCGAGCTTTTTTACTGCGACGGGGCAGATGCCTACTTTGTCAAAGATGCCTTTACCGACCATGAGGTCAGGACAAAGATTGTCCCGGTGGATGAGGTTATTACCAACCGCTCGATCTTTATCGCGACCGACGAGGTCTTAAGCCTTTTTGAATGGCAGGAGCGTGAGTGCCGGTGCATGATCTTTGCCACCGCGATCTGTGAGTTCTGCTGGCCCACGATCGGGCGCGGGTGCGGGTCGCTGTCCATGGTCCATTTGTGGGATTTTGCCGGGTCATGGCCGATCTTTCAGAGGGCCGGCTTTGAGCTGCGCTCATTTGACGACGGGCGTGTGCTGGACCAGATCCGCGCGGATCTTTTTCGTAAAGAAGGGATGCCCTGGCGCCTTAAGGAGTATTACATCCTGTCGTCCAAGCGGAATTATCCTGAACTGCGTTCACGATTGACAAGGAGGGTGAGATGATCGTTCACGATCACACGTTGTTTATGGCTGAGGCGATCCGTGAGGCGCGCGCTGGTGCCTCCGAGGGCGGAATTCCTGTCGGCGCGGTCCTGGTCAAGGAAGGACAGATCATTGGCCGCGGACATAACCGCCGTATCCAGAAAGGGTCGGCCATTCTGCACGCCGAGATGGATTGTCTGGAGAACGCGGGTCGCCTGACGGCCGCAGATTACGAGAAGTGCACGATTTACTCCACGCTTTCGCCCTGCGACATGTGTTCCGGTGCGATCCTTTTGTACAAGATCCCGACGGTCGTGATGGGGGAGAATACGACCTTTAAGGGGCCGGAAGAGTATCTGGTGTCTCAGGGTGTTGAACTGATCAATCTTGATAACGTTGAGTGCAAGAATCTGATGCGGGACTTTATCGCCGAGCATTTTGAGATATGGAATGAGGATATTGGCGAAAGGAAACCGCATGATCTTTGATTCGATCGGACACCTGGAGCGTTACGACATCCCGCGGCTGGATGAGATCATCGCTTTCTTGAAGCAGAATAACGCCGAGCGCCTTGCGGTCGGTGAGATCGAGATCAACGGACGCGAACTTTTTGTCCGTCCTGCCGAATATGACACCAAGCCTGCCGCAGAGGGGAAATTCGAAACGCACCGCGTTTACGCGGACCTGCAGTATGTTGTCAGCGGCGAGGAGCTCATGCAGGTCGCGCCGGCTGATGCCCTGACACCTTTGGTGGAATACGATTCCAAAGGCGACTATCAATTCTTCAAGGCAGCGAAGGCGGTCTCGTCTTTTATTGTCCGGGCTGATGAGTTTGCGGTCTTCTGGCCCGGCGAGGCGCATCGCCCGTCGTGTTCCCCGGGGAAGGATGCTGTCCGCGTTAAAAAACTTGTTTTCAAAATTCGTATTGCCTAAGGAAAGGGTTTTTATGAAGACGTGGCCCCTGCCGGTTGTCGTTTTCTTTCTTCTCATAGAAGCAGCGCCTGTTCACGCGTCGGACTTTACAGTCTCCTGCGTCAGGCTTACGGCCCAGGTTGTGGGGCGCGATCGTGAGGAGCAAAAGGTCGATTCTTGCATAGGGCTAACGGAGTGCACCCGGCGTGATGACGGGACGTCTGTTCGTTCTTTGCCGATGACGCACGTCAAGGTCATCAGGACATCTGGTGATGAAGCTTGCCCTGGCGAGGGCGCTGAGCTTAAAGTTTCAGGCCGTATCTTTGTTGACCGCGTGACTGCGACGCTGGAAAGCGGAACTGTGGATGGCCCGAATGGACCGGTCAGTATGATGCGTCTGACCAATATTCTCTCCATGGAGGGCATGCGGCTGCCGGGGCTGATCGATGCTCCGGTTGAAATCGGGACAGGGGCGAATTGAGTTACACCTTGGGGCAGGTGTTGGACATTTATTTTGGTGAATTTTGAAATAAATCGTGATGCTGTGTGGCTGCCTTGAAAGAATGTTCTACAGTTCTTTAAAATAAGGAGGTGCTATGAAGGTAAAAGGCATGATGGCAGGTATGTTGGCAGCGGTTCTTTTTTTGACGGGTTGTGCCAGTATTGTTGGCAAGAATATTTTTCCTTTAACGATTAACAGCAATCCAGACGGCGCAGTTGTTCTTGTCGAGGATGAGCACGGGAAGAAGGTTTTTAACGGGACAACGCCTACCACGGTTACGCTCGCTTCAGGCGAGGCGTATTTTCATGCGAAGACATACAACATTACTTTTTCTAAGCCGGGATATGTGGAGCAGCATGCTGTAGTTAAGTCAACCTTAAGTGGTTGGTATTGGGGAAATATTATTTTTGGTGGGTTGATCGGCATGTTGATCGTTGATCCGATCACTGGAAACATGTGGAAGTTGCCAACGGAAGTTGTGGGTAATCTGACAAAGCAGACGGCTTTGAATCAAATTGAGCAAACCCTGCAGATTGTCACGTTGGATCAGGTGCCGCAAGATATGCGGAAGCATCTTATTAGAATGAATTAGTATCTGTTTGTAGCATGATCATTGAGTTCGGCAGAATGGTTCAGGTGGGACCATTCTCTCAGGCTCATTTCTTTGTGATTGAGTTGGTTGTGTAAAGTGAGATGGCTGTGAGACGGCCTGATCGTTCATTGCGCCAGCATAGCCAGCACAACCTTGGCCGCGCGGTGGCTGGCGCCGGGAGTGCCGAGGCGGTTCTTGAGCCCGGCCAGTTCCTTGCGCTGGATGCGCGCTTTTTCCGGGTCGCGCAGGAGATCGTCGATGACTTTGGCGATTTTGACCGGTGTGGCCTGATTCTGCAGCAATTCTTCCGCGATCTTTTTACCCGCCACAATGTTCACCAGCGAAATATAACGGATGCGGACAACCGAGCGCGCGACGAGATAGGTGGGCCAGGAGGTCTTGTAGACCACGGCCATGGGTTTGCCCATGATCCCAGTCTCGAGCGTGGCTGTGCCTGAGGCCACGATGCCGAAATCCGCGGCATTGAGCGCGTTGTAATAATCCTGCGAGACCTTAAGGTCGTCAGGCGCATGTTTCAGGTGCTTCTTGAAGAACACGTCCTTGATATTCTTGGCCTGTAGGGCAATGATCTGCAGATTGGCGTGTTTCTTTTTAAGGAGTGAAGCGGCCTTGAGCATGACCGGCAGATGGCGCGAGATCTCTTTTTCCCGTGAGCCGGGAAGAAGGGCCACGACCGGGAGTTTGTCGCTTAGCCCCAGGCCTTTGAGGAATTCACTCTCCCCTTTGTCGGCGCGGACCTCGTCGATGAAGGGATGCCCGACAAAATCCACTTCAGGCCCGTGCTTGTCATAGAAATCTTTTTCAAAGGGAAACAATACAATCAACCGGACAACGACCTACTTGATGAACTTGACGCGCGAGGCCTTCCA
>JADFXE010000046.1:5281-9261 GCA_015233705.1 Candidatus Omnitrophota bacterium | reverse complement strand
GCAGGCCCAGGAAATCAAAAACCTTGCCCATGGTCTGGGCATCGCGTTTGGCCAGATACTCATTGAAAGTGGCCACGTGAACGCCGCGGCCGGTCAGGGCATTGAGATAAAGCGCCGGGACCGCGGCCAGGGTCTTGCCTTCGGAGGCGAACATCTCGATTGCCCGGCCAGCATGGAGATGGATCGAGGCCAGGATCTGGACATCGTACATCCTTTTGCCCAGCATCCTGCGCGCTGCCTCGCGGGCAACGGCAAAGGCCGGCACCAGAATATCATCCAGCGTCTTGCCGCTGGTCAGCGCCTTCCTGAACGCCCCAGTCCTGGCCCGCAAGGCCGCATCATCCAGTGCCCTGATCTCACTCTCCATGGCATTGACCTCTGCCAAGGTCCCGTTAGCAGCGGAGAGAACGACCGAATCTTCCGAGGCAGATTTGCTGTTCAGTGGCATTGTGAGAATACCTGAGCTTTGGATAACGGCAAGAGCCGCCTCCTTCTTGCGAAAGAACGGAAGCATCTTCTTGGTCAATGTCGTCCTGCTGGATCTTGATATCCTGGCCGCCTCGGCCCTGTTGCCGCCAGCCGCGACCAGGATGCGCGCCCAAAAAAGATCTTTGATCTGCGCCAGCTTCCATCCCCGCTCCACAAGACCGCCGATGAACCGTCCTTCGTCACTTTCCAGTTCCGACGCGGAAACTCGAGCCAGCGCGTCTTTATGATTAATTATATTAGTCGGCGCCATTCCTAATAGCTTGGCTGCCCGCCGCTGTTTGCCGGATTCCATGACCAGGGCTTGACGCATGGCAATGTGAAGACAATCTTTCCAGGAAAGAAACCTTTCGACCGCTGGAACCGCCAAGAGTGAGCGAAGCCTGTTGCGCGCGTCCACCGGACTCACTCCCAACGCAGAGCCAATCTGTTCTAAATCTCCCTTGAAACCAAGGATCAGCCCAACAGCCGCCTGCAGGAGTTCGGGCCGTTCAAGCCTAGCCTTCACTTGGCCCGGCGCCGGTACGGAAACGCCCGCGCGTGCCTTCAGCGCCTCGCGAACAACCGCCACACTCTGCTCCTGACTTGCGCAATTGTATTTACTCCTCCGGTAAAAAATCGTATTTCTCGTGACCTTTAATATCTCTGCTGTCCGAGACATATTCCCCCGGGTCGCGATCAGGGCCTTGGCGATCATGCAATCTTCAATATCATCCCTTCCCCATCCCTCCCGGATAAGACCCTGGATAAAAATACTTTCCCGCGACTGGACGATCTTAGGCGAAATAGCCGCGATATCCGCCTTGCGTCTAGTGAATGTGCGCCAGGACATCCCTAGCAGCTCTGCCGCCTGGGGAATCGATCCTTCCTTAAGCCACAGGGCCTGATGCATGGCGATCAAGTTCGCTTGCTTCAAAGGCAACAGCTCTTCTTCCGACGGAACTTCGAGCAAGACCCGGAAATCTTCCACGACCCTGTGCTTTAATACGCGCAGCGCCTTGGCAAGCGCATCAAAATCTCCGCCGTAGATCATCGTCAGCTCAACGACCGCCCGCTTGAGGGAACGACTGGGCGCAGGGGCGTCCGTTTCGACCGCCACAGGCTCAGCCTGCGGCGCCGGGACTGCGTTGATCGCGGCCGGTGCGATCGTTATCGGCGCTGCCAAAAGCACAACGGGCTCGCTGGCAACAGCAGAGAAAGTATCCACAACCTCAACGACTTGCTCCGCGGTCTGACATCCGGCCTGGACAATCCTCAGCCGCGGCGTGACCATATTCTCAAGGATCTCGCCAATAGACAACATGCTTTCAGGGGCCTGCTGATAGTAAATGTTCCTCTCCAAATATAGATTGTCGGTGTGGGGCAGGCCGAAAAGTGCGCCCATTTCATGGGCGATCAGCTGCTGGCGACGCAGCTCACTGATAATGCCCGGATTGATCACGATGAAACGGATGTCGGCGGGAGATCGGAAAGACTGCCAGGGGCAATCAGGAGCAAGCTCGCAATAATTAAACGCCTCAATACCGGCCCCAAGTTCGGCATTGAGCTCGTCGAACAATCTCGACGGACCACGGACAACGATCGTATGTTTGTTTAACTCGCCAATCTTGCGGAATCCTCTCCGGTGGAGTCTCTTCAAGACAGCGTCACGACCGGCAGCATCATCTTCCAGCGGTTTCCAGGTCAGGATCTCATCGCGGTATTTGCGGATGATCTGCCGGCCCTTTTCTTCCTGTTCCGGCGTCAGCTCGCGGCCGTCCCGTGTTGCGCAAAGGTCATTCTTTCTGCTGTGACCATCCGCTAACGCGGCGCTGTCCAGGCGGCTGAATATCCGCGCAAGCTCGGTCAGGAGCGCTTCATATTTCGCCAGCGGCGGCTTATTCTTACAAATGACCTTCGGGATCTGGTCATAATGCGTCCTGGCATTGTGGGTCTTCCCTGACATCAAGGCATCCAGACATTGCCTGATCGTGCTGTTCATCACCTGCATGGAATGATGTGTTGCCGCGGGCAGCGCGGCCTTCAGACGCTCCAGCGTTGCGCGGTCAAACGCCAGGGCCGGAACCTGGAGAGCTGCCGGCTTTGGCGTGACAGGCGCAACCGCGGCCGGCGTTGTGGCCGCCTTCACATCATGATGATGGGTTGCTGCCGGCGACGGAATTTTATGCGCTGCGGCGCCGCCCGCCACCAGACACATTGTGTACTCGCTGCACGCCTTGCGCAGGAGCTTGATATCCAGGATGCCAAGCTTGATCATGGCGCTCTTCAACAATTCTTTCCAATTGGACGGGAATTTCTTCGTCAGCTCATCGCTACTGAGACCATGAAGCACGGCATCAACAACCTGAGCCTCGAGCGGGACCAGCGCCCTCTGGGAAGGTGACAAACTCTGCATCCGGCTCATATCCGTCATAGAAAACGCAATAATCTTATGGAGGGAAGGATGAACCTCGGGCAATGCCGGGGTGCTCACTGGTGCCAGCGCCGCAGGCATGACTTGTGCTGGGGCAGGCACAGGGGCAGCAACAACCAGCGCCTTTGCAATCACCGTCGTCTGCGACGGAATAATAACACCAGCCGGCGGCCCCTGCGGCTGTGTCGGCATAGCGACCGCGTCTGGCGCTTTCTTGACAGTTGTGTCTGCCTGGGCTTTCAGCTTCTTTACTGCGATTATCCTGGATCGCGAAACCGTCCAGGCCTCTCTACGAGCACCAAAAACCTCTGCGCTGATCACTTTATCAAACTGCACCCTTTGCGTGCCAATGCCGTAAGTCAGACAGAGGATCTTCCGCTCAATCTCATCCAGAAGCTTAAACCTTTCCTCCCAACCCACGACGCCAATATCCTGGCCCAGCCAGTCCATGCCGCTCTTATACCGCCGCATGATATCCAGCGCCTGTCGCTTGAACCTGGAAACATCCCCCAACGGAATACCCAATCGCTCACCTGTCTGCCGGGCATCCAAAGCCTCGCCGCCAATGCCATAATGCATTTCCACGATCTGGCGTTCGCGCTTGGTCAAGAGCTGCCACCGCGCCTCTGTGATCTCCTCAACCTTGATCCCAAGATCTTCTGCCAGCAGCGGCAATCCTAATGTCTTGGCCGCCTTTCCCTTCAGCTTCTGCGCTTGACTCACTACATTGGATCCTGCTGCAAACGGCTCAGCGTCTGACGGAGCAAGTCCCATTTCTTTGGCGATCTTTCTGGCAACACATTGCATTTCCGTAAAGATCAGCGAAACATATGAACAAGTGAACTTGAATCTATCTGCTAATGCCCCCTGACCCAGATCCTTTTCCCCTCTCAACCAGGGAAGAATCAACTCTGCCAGAACAGCCTGGTGAAATTCACCCTTCTTTTCATAAATCTTTTTCAGACGTTCCGTGACCAGGCGCAGCGTCTCCCCGTCGTCATGACGATCTTCCCGGCCCACCATCCCTCCAACGGTCGCGCCATCCTCGCCTCCCACGGGCTTGTCCCAAGAAGTCACCTCC
>JADFXE010000046.1:0-5154 GCA_015233705.1 Candidatus Omnitrophota bacterium | reverse complement strand
CTGAGCATCAACAGGAACACGGATCTCGGCCTTGCGTTCCGTGATATATCGTCTTATGCGCTGGTCGATCCAATACGTCGCATACGTGCTGAATTGAAATCCCTGCTGCGGTTCCCATTTATCGATCGCGATCAGCAGGCCTTCGTTCCCCTGGCCGATCAGGTCCATTAGCGAAAGCCGCGTCCACTTCTTGTAAACTTTGGCCCGCGCAACGACCAGCCCCAAATTCGCCGTTGACATGGCATCCCGGGCTTTCGTATCACCCAGTCTGGCCAGGGCGCCCAGCGCCACTTCGCCCAGGACAGTGACCCGGGGATGGCGCCTGATCTCGGCGTAATAAATATCAATGTCACGCCATTCAGAAGTATCGGTATCCGGTGCAACGGTTTCCTTGACGGGCTCAAAAACCAGCTGATCCGAAATGGACGCAAAAAACTCCTTGCCAGCGTCGCGAAGCGCTCGCTCCTGCGCGCCCTGATGATCCAGGAGTTTGGACAGCTGGCGGGCCAGCTCAACGGTCTTGTATTTTTCAGACAACTGCGCGAACACCCAAATGACCGCGCTATTGCGGAACGTTTGCTCGGCAGAATGATCCTCGAAATTCAGCTGGCCCTGGCCCCAGGCCAGAACCGCCGCGGCGCTCGGCTCATCGGCATTGACGAAATCCCTGATCTTCCCTAAAGCAAGTTTCTCTTCCTGGGAATTCTCGGCCACTTTGGCCTGGAACCAGTCGGAGAATAGTTTATCAAAAATTTCCGAGCAAGACTTGGGCAGCGAAGCGCTACCAGGCGCCGCCTCTTTTGCGGGAACCGCGATCGCGGCCGGTTCCGGCGTCGTCGGCTGAGCTTCCGTCTTTCTGAACTGCGGATACGTTGCGGGCAGGAGCTTAATCTCCACAATGCCCATCTTCATCAGGGCGCTCTTGAGAATATCCACCCACTGCCCATGGTAACGCCCGGTCAACTGGGCCAAATCCCAACCGCGCAGGACATCCTCGACAACTGCCCTTTCCTCAGGCGTCAGCTCTCCCAGGCGCGATTCCTGGCTGTTCCTCTTGGTCCACTCGACCAGCTCCCGGTTGCGGTCGTCAAACACAACGGCCGCACTGACCGACGGATCAATGCCAGAGGTGTCGCGAGGACGCTCGGTCTTCTTCTGCGCCTTTTGCGCTAGCAACCCGGCCTGCTGTGCCACGAATTCCTCGTGGGCCTTGAGCGCAGTCTCTTTCTTTAACTTGAACGTTCTCTGCAGGGTCGCGATGATCTCCTCCTGGTCCGCGTCCTCCATCGTCTCGCCTTTCAAAAACAGCCGGTGCAGCCACTCGCTCTGGGCCAGAACGTTCAGCATATGCTCGTCGATCGTGTCGCGTGCCGCGATCAAAAAGATGCTGACCGCCTTTGTCTGGCCGATACGGTGCAAGCGGTCGATCGCCTGGATCAGCTCCTGATACGTCCAGGGGAAATCCACAAAGATCGCTGTGCTGGCCACCTGCAGGTTCAGCGACTCACCGGCAACACCGTAGGTCGCGATCAGGATCTTGCAGGCCGGATCCTCGTGGAACCGGCGCAGGATCTGCCCTCTTTCCGCAGCCTGCTGTTCTCCGGTGATCGTCACGACCGCTCCCGGATGCGCGCGCGCCAGGATCTCTTTCAGATGCCTGACCGAGGTCTTGTAGCGCGTGAAGACAACCGCTTTCTCCCCCTTGAGCAGCGCGGCATTGACCAGCTCGAGCGCCCGTTGATATTTGCCTGAGACCAGCCCTGTTCCCGAGAGCTCACTCCCGACGATATGCCGGCTGATCGCGGCTTCCCTCAGTTTCTCCAGCTTCGCCAGCATCTGCCGGTCGAGCGACAACCCGTGCCGCTCCAGCCAGATCGCGAAATTCTGACTCAATTCATCATAAAGCGCCCGATCCTCGGGCACAAGCGACACATATTGCCTTGAGATATCCTTCGGCGGAAGATCCAACCCAACGTCAGACTTTAGCCGGCAGAGCATGAACGGCGCGATCGCCTGGCGCAGCGCCAGCGGGTCCTGGGCATAGCGCTGAATGAACTTCATGCGGGAGGGGAACAGGTGCGGCTGCAGCCAATGCAGCAGGAAGAACAGTTTCTTGACCTTGCGCCCGACCAGCGGGGTCGCCGTCAGAAGCAGTTTAGACTCGGCGTTGAAGGCCAGCACCGCCTCGGTCTGCAGGCTTTCATTGCGCAGCCGGTGCGCCTCATCCGCGATCACCATCCGATAGCCCAGAGCAGTCAGGCGGTCAAGGACCTGGCTCTTTCGGCCGCGGATCGCCTCGTAATTGACAATAATGATGGGACTGTCCGTCAGTTGCACCGGGTCATTGCCCTCCTCCCCCCAGACAAAAACATCCTGGGCCGTAAGATCGGTCTTGGCCAGGATCTCCTCCTTCCACCAGCCCATGGCGCTCTTGGAGCAGATGACCAGGACCCGGCCCGCTCTCCGACGGCAATACGGCAGGGCGGAGGCAATGGCGGTAAAGGTCTTCCCCAGCCCGCATTCATCGGCCAACAGGACACATTTCTTTTCATGGATGAACTTGACCGCGTCCTTCTGGTAAGGATGAAGCGGCTCGCGCAGGCCCTGGGGCGCGGCGAAAAACTCCAGGTTCCGGTAATACTTCACCACCGCCCGATAGGCCACCTGCAGATAGGCCGGCGTAGCCGGGTCAGCCGCTTCTTTTTCCATCAATGCCAAACCCTGGCCATTACGGCTCAGCAAAGGATACAGCCTCTCGATCAGGACATCGACCAGCCAGCCAGAGGTGTCAGGCTGAAGGTCAAACCCGGCCAGCTCCTCGGCGGTGGTCTTCAGGAAGCGCGGCAGGTCATTAAGTTCAACGCCTCCCTGTTTTCCCTTTTCTTCCGACGTCAGAAGTCCGGATGTATATTTCAGGAGGATCTCCCGCGCGCCCTGGGAACGCACCCCGGTCAAACGGCAGATGATGCCAACCCCGTGCGCCAGCCCGAAATTCCGGAGCAGGTTCAGGATCGCGTCCTTGCCCAGCACCTCCGGCACCCGCCCGGCCTCCAGTTCCGCCATCCGCTCGGGATTGACAACGTAAAGCACATTCCCCTCCAGGTCGCATACGGCCAGGGGCTTGGAATCACGAAAGATACGGGCCAGGTCTTTTCTGTTCTCCAGGATGATCGTGCCCTGGGCAAAGACATTGTGCGCTACCTGCACCGTGCCCCTGGGAGGCGTGGCTGCTACATTGACGATCGCGCAATTGGGCATGGCCATGGGAACATCCGACGAGACGGCAAAAGGAAATGCCTTGTAGAACCCGCCCCAGCAGAATTTCCCGTCCTTAAAATACGTGAACGTAAAGACCGCGTTGCGCGACTGGGGAGTATCAGAATAAACCACATTCCCGTCGCGATCATATAAATAGACGAATCGGCCCTGCTCGCGCACCGCCACAAAGCCTTTTTGCCCGATATATTTCTCGCCGCACGGGATGTGTTCCCCGGCGACCTTCACGTCCCCTTTGTCGACCGCGGCATTGAGGTTCGAAATAATGCAATCCGGATATTGGCGCAGGATCTTCTCCTGGATACCAGTCTCGGCGGAAAAAACGATCTCGCCGCCCTGCACCTTCCCGTCCCTGTATTCGGCGCCTACACGAATCGTGCGCCATCCCAGGTCCTGGACAGACGCGTCGGCCCACAGCAGTGTGCCTTCCTTGTCATAACAATGCGTGATCCTGCCCTCTTCCCAGACCATGGTGATGCCGGAATAATTCTCGTACCCGCGGCGCTGTTTCCAGAACATGCGGTCCACTTTCCAGAGCCCGCCGTTCTTGTCGCAGCGGACATTGCAGATCAGGGCTTTTTTGTAGGACGTCACAACGCTCGCGTATAACCGCGACGGATACGCACCGACAAACCTGCCGCCGACGCGCTGGCCATTGACGATCTCGCCGCCCTCAAAGACCGCGTCTTCCGTGTCCTCATCCGGACGGGTGTAAACGGTATCGCCCTTCTCGGACAGGACCCGGTAAGCTTCTCCCTGGGAGGAGATGATCGTCAGCTCCTTTCCAACCAGCTCTTTCTTCCCTTGAAAGATCGGGGCTCTCCAGCCAGCGTTAAGATTACCTCCTGGCCCGACAGCAGCTCCCACAATGACCAACGCAGGATTGGCGCGCAAAAACTTTTCAAACAACTTAAACCCGGTCTTGGGGATCAGGCGGCCTGACACCAGTTGAGCGCCGCAGAGGACCGCGTCCTTGTAGGCCACCCTTTCCTGAATGACCGCTCTCCCATTCACCGCAAGATACTGGCGTATGGCCGGAGTCCGCAGCGCCAACAATTCATTCTTTGTTACAACGTAACAATACATCTTTCCTTCTTCCACCGGGCCCAGGCTGTAGAACATATGCGGCACCAGCTGCAGATACGGCACGAGAGGATGTTTTTCCCGTTTCTTGTACTGCGCCTCATCCAGGATCAGCACAAAGGTCTTGGACGTGCCTTCGGCCGCTAAGAATTCCTTGAAGAATGTCCGGCCGGCTTGCGTGACCGGCTGGGGCGTGCCCGAGATCTCGACAGACTGACAGTCCAGCGTGGTCGCCTCCAGAAGCGGCGCCTTCTGCCCCTTGACAGCCAGTGCGCGGCCGGTCTTCACGCGGACATCGGACAGCTGATCGTGGTTATTGATGATGCAGAACGCTTCAGGATTCTTCGCGATTGCCTGCGCCAGGTCTTTTGGCAGGACCACCGCGGCCGCGGCTGAGGCGTCTTGAGTCGCACCCGCGCTGTGGTCGCCGCCGCGGGCAGAGCGAAGGGCCGCTCGCCAGATCATCCGGCGGAACGATATCGGCATCCAGGTTTTCTCAAGACACTTGTTAAATTTATGCGAGGTTCCTTCAAGGATAGCGAAAAGCTCGTGCAGGATGTCGGCCGTCGCGGCCTTGTCAGTTACATAAATGCGGACGGTGTTCGGACTGAGGTTGATCCAAAATGCCCGATAGCGGGCCTGAGGAGGCACACGCACCAGCTGGATCTTGACCCATTCCACTCGACAGGCGCCGTCAGGCGATCTTTGGTAACGCCTGACCCACAGGTCAGCCTCCTGGTCCTCGCGCTTGTTGCCCGTGATCCACTCATACTGATGCAACGCCGGGATGATCTT
>JADFXE010000045.1:4992-9332 GCA_015233705.1 Candidatus Omnitrophota bacterium | reverse complement strand
GCCGGGTAGCTATGTTCGGAAGGGATAAGTGCTGAATGCATATAAGTACGAAGCCCCCCTTAAGATGAATCATCGATCTCTCGCAAGAGAGTGAAGGCACCTCGTAGACTACGAGGTTGATAGGCAGGGTGTGTAAGACCTGAAAGGGTTTCAGCTAACCTGTACTAATTAGCCGAACACTTGTCCTTTTTTTTAATGAGGCCCATTTTATGGAGTTCCGCTTTGGCGGAACGACATAAATTGTTGGCCGAATTAACCCCGCTTCAGCGGGGTTGTGTGAAAAACGACTGCTAGTGAATAGTTAACCTTACATTACATAATTGTGTTATTTGACCCGTTTCGACGGGTCTACTGATCTCCGGTAATAATGCTGCAGGGGCAACACCCGTTCCCATTCCGAATACGGAAGTTAAGCTCTGCGAGGTCGATGGTACTTAGCCCTTTGGGCTTGGGAGAGTAGATAATTACCGGTTTTATTTTGCCAAGGATTCTTGGCGAAATATCCCAAGACCACCCGGCAAGCCAACAGCTTGCCGGGGTCTTGGGATTTATTTTTTGCAGAGGCATTCCCCAAGATGCCCCTGTTACCCTGGCGAGCTATGGCGAGCTAAGAGTAACAGGGGTTTTCTTTTTTAGGGTTTTTGGCGTAAATATCCCGATAGATCCAGAAGTCTACTAATGCTCAAGGCTCTCGGGATTTCTTTATTAACCTCTGATAGAAGTGTCAGGAGTTCCTTTTTTACCAATATCCCGTCGGGAATTACGGCTTTTGGCGGATTCTTTTATTAGAAAAAAGCCGGGGATAAAATATTTTTATCTTTAATAGCACAAAAGCAAATTTTTTATTAATATATCAATCGACATGCTGATCAAATCCCTTCAAAAGATTTTGCTGTGTTCCTTGGTCCTGTGGATAGGTGCTCCTCTGGTTTGGGCTGATACCCCTGGACGTTTTGTTGCGATCAATGCAGATATGGATCAATATGAGGCTTCTGTCGCCGAGAGATCAGCGCCGTCTGTTGCTCGTGTTGATCCGGTAAAAGAACCTGTCGCTGCCGCGGTTGTTCCATCCAAAGCTAATAACGTCAAGATCTCCGGCCTTGTTCGTCTGAGTGCCGGGGTCAATACCGACGGGGATCTTCTGTTCGCCCGGGCGAACGGGGACATGAGCGGCGAACGTAACTGGCGGATGAATTCCCACGCGGGCCTTAATAATTATGAAGACACTTACGACGCGGAAATTTATTCCCGATTGAAACTTATTATGGATGCTCCGATCATTGATCCGGTCAGTATGCATATGAATCTGACCGTGGACCCCTGGAGTTACACGGGAAAGAGCCGGGCCGTCACGACGGCCACCAGCGCCTGGGGTGACCAAGCGGCCGTGCAGTATCTTTCCTTTGGCAGCAGTACTTATACTGTGGGGCGCAATATTATAACCAAGAAATTAGGCGATGTTCTGCTTGTTCCGGAGACCAAGATCGACGGGAATGTTGTGCCGGCCCAGAATGTTTCCACCACCTGGGGGGATGTGCTGTCTGTCCCGCAAACAAAAATGGAATATTCTTTTAATCCGCTGCGGGAACTTTGGTTCGATGTGAAACCCGGGGACAAGGGGTATATTCGGATCTTCCCGATCGGTTACCAGGACCAGGCGCTGACCAGCGACGATCCGTTGCATCTTTCTGACGGACGTATCAACTGGGAAGAGAGCCCCTGGCTGTGGGATTGGGCGCCTGGCAATGTGAATACCGGAAACACGCCGGTAGATTTTACCAAGGGCAGTTGGGACCGTTCCTTGTCCTGGCTCGCGCATGACAGCGAATATACGCGTCTGGTGGAATTGCGCGGTGTGGCGATTGACCTCAAGCCTACCGAGGGAGGAAGTTTCAAAGCCGTCGTGGCCTCGCCCAAGACGCCCTGGCAGAATTACGGCGATGTGACCGCGATCCCGGGGAGCGTGCGCTGGAAGCAGGAATTTGCCGAACGGGTTTCCGTCGGGCTGACCGGAAACATGCACCTGGGGATCGTTGATAACAAACGGATCGACAAGTCCAACTATGTGGAAAGTGCGGACATGGCCGCGATTCTGGTGCAAGGGGTCAAGGTGAGCGGTCAGATCAGCACTTCGACGAGCGCCAACGATCAGACCAATGCCACTTACCGGACGAACAGTCACGGCAATGCCTATTACGCTTCCCTGGAGTGGAATTCTTCGCCGGAAGAACAGCTGAACAAAAGTTATATCGTTCAGCAGGCACCCAAAGGGGTCAAGAATTTCGAAAAGAGCCGCCTTTTCTTTGCCCGGATGGACCAGGGGTTTGAGTCGAGCCTTTCTGATTATCATGCCACTCGCGATGATTCCTACTGGAGCCAGCATCTGACCTTTTATCCTTCGCCGTATAAAAAGCTTCCCGGGACCGCTCCTGCCGTGACTGAGGATGATCTGGAGCCGTTTGCTATCGGTAATGGCATTGATTACGGTCGCTCGGTCGTTGGTTGGCGCGGTGACGTGGCGCTTTGGGACGGGAAGGTCAAGGGGCTGGCGGACACGCGTTATATCACGGACAATAATGGCGACAGGATCGAATCAGTCGCGCGGACCCAGTGGTCCTGTGAGCTGACAGATCAATGGCTGGCCAAGGCCCTGGTCCTCAATCGGAATATTCCTGGAACAATGGCGGGGTACGATCCTTATATCACCTTCGGGGATACGGGAGCGTTTATGACGAATCCTGCGGTCTCCAAAGGCAAGGATGCGGACTTGAACACCGGGTCTCTGGGGTCACGTTATCAATTGACGGATTGGGCCGCGATCAATGGTGTGTGGGAATACACCAATGATAGCGTTACGGGTGCCATTGAGAATTTTCCGCGCGCGCCATTGAATTCGCCCAGCTCGATTGGCTTTGGGGAGAATGGGCTTTGGTACCGGGAGAGCCTGCCGTATCTTTATAGCCAGCAATATTTTCCCCAGCCGCCGTATCAGTATTTTAATATTTTCAAAACTGGGCTGGAACTTAAGCCGTCGGACATTTGGACCGTTTATATTGATTACACTCGAAATCCCAACAAGTTCGCCGGGAATGTGGATGATAATGTCAATCATGTCGGGATCGAGACCAGCGTTGTTCCTGATGACAAGTGGGGATTCTTTGCCCGGTATACCTTTGAAAGATGGTATGACCTCAACACTCTGGCCAGCAGCGGCAAGCTGGAGTATCAACGGTATAATAATTTCTTTTTTGAGACGCGTTATTGTCGCAATAAGGACTCACGTTTATCCTTGCAGTACGGCGTGGGGCCGGTATACAACGTCGGTCAGAATGTGAATCCGAATTTGGCGTTCTACGCTGCACCTGTCATGGCAACGGAGCACATCATCCGGGCTACCTACGAACAGCGTTTTTAGTCTTTTGGTCCGCATTCTTCCATGCGTAGTTTGGCAGACAGGCAAGAGCTAGCGCCCCTTTCCTGGACCATTTAGAATGATTAGAAAAGGAGATAGAAAATAATGATCAGGAATATTCTTTTGGCCGAGGACGAACGCGGGATCGCACTTTTGGTCAAGACTCAGCTGGAGCGTCACGGTTATGTGGTCCATACGGCCCAGGATGGCCTCGAGGCCCTGGAAGTTCTCAGGAAGGAGTTAATCGACCTTCTTGTGACCGACGTTGTCATGCCGCGGATGGACGGCGTTGATTTGTATCTTGAGATCAAGAAGGAGAAGCGGACAGCGTCGCTTCCGATCATCATCGTGACGGACAAGGAAGTGTTCAAGGAGTCTTTCTCGGCGCTAGGTGTCGATCATTTCCTTCCAAAAACATCGGACATTGACAGTTTGCTCGGCAAGATCAGGACGATCGAGCGGCAGGCTGTCAACAACAAGGATTATCACAAGGTCCTGGTCTGTGGGGAGAATGACGAGATCCTGGGGCAGATGCAGGCCCTTTTGCGCGAGCGCGGGTGTCTGGTGACCACGGCAAAAACCACCCTGGATATCGTTTCCAAGGCCCTGCAGATGACGCCTCACCTGATCGTCATTGATGTGGCCCTCAAGGGGCACGTAAGCGCGAAGGAGTTGATTCGTTCATTGAAGTGCTATGATTTTCTTCACCGTTCCCAGATCGTGGCTTTCTCCCATTTTCTCCCCGATCAGCTGGGCGGATCGGTCGGGCTTATCGAGGGTCTTGAGGATGAGATCAAGGGGTGCCTGGAGGCCGGGGCCAGGAAATATATCGGTCGGTTCAACCGGGTCACGTTCCTTGACCAACTTCAGGAGTTTGGTATTAAATAGATTAAAGAAGGCGGCGTCTTTGTTGGAAGGCCTTTCCTGA
>JADFXE010000045.1:0-4865 GCA_015233705.1 Candidatus Omnitrophota bacterium | reverse complement strand
GTAATTGTGTCCCAACACGTCGCCCACAATTCGGGCCAGAAAGAGCGCTTTTAATAATGAAATCCTATTGCGTGGGGCATTGAAGGCGTAAAGAATTACGGGAAAGAGGCTGGCCACGGTCAGGATGGCAGCGCAGAGCGCCAGGGTGTACTGCAGGCCGCTGGGTTTGTAGAAGGCGATCATGGTGTGGTAATAAACGAAGGCATCGACCTGGGGCAGGGTGAGCGCGAATATCTGCCCAAAGGCGAGCCAGGCAAAGAAAAAGCAGTAAAGTTTGAGGAAAAGTTTGTCTGGCCAGTGCATGGTCGATATTATGGCATAAAGTGGAAAACCGGGGCATACTATTTTGAGAAAATCGTCTGTAAATCGGGCAAAATAGTATGTCCTGCTTTTTTTCCTTTATGTTAGAATACCGCCTATGACTCAGACATTCGCTGACAAGATCGAGCAGATCTATAATCGTGATCCGCGCTACAAGCCCGGCGCCTACGAGTTTGTGATGGAAGGCATTGGCTTCACCCAGCAGAAATTCAAGCGCGAGCGGCACGTGAGCGGGGAGGAACTTTTACAGGGTCTGCGCGAGCTGGCCATCAAGAAGTTCGGCCCCCTGGCGCAGACCGTGCTCGGTCACTGGGGCGTGCAGGCGACCGATGATTTCGGGTATATTGTTTTTAGCCTCGTCGAGAATGGCCTTTTGGCCAGGGAAGAGGAGGACACGATCGAGAGCTTTCGTAACGGGTTTAATTTTGCCGAGGCATTTGCCCAAGGTTACCGTCGGGAGTTGTCGAAGGAGATTGGAAGGATAAAATAAGGGAACTGTCAGCGATCAGCAGAAGAAAACGGCTGACAGCGACAGTTGGCAACTGACCTTTAATTCAAGGAGGAAATCATGATAGCATTATGGGTAATCCTGGGGATCGTTGTTGTTTTTGTCCTGATGGTGATCGGCATCTACAATTCGCTGGTGCAGCTGCGCCTGAGCGTTCAAAACGCCTGGTCGCAGATCGATATCCAGCTCAAGCGCCGGCACGACCTGATCCCGAATCTCGTCGAGACAGCCAAGGGGTATATGGCCCACGAGCGCGGGACTTTGGAGAACGTCACCAAGGCGCGCCAGATGGCGGTGGATGCGAGCTCGATCAAGGATAAGCTGGCTGCTGAGAATATGCTGACCTCGACGCTGAGGAGCCTGATGGCCGTCGCCGAGAATTATCCGAACCTCAAGGCTGACCAGACCATGATGCGGCTCATGGAAGAGCTCACCTCGACCGAAAACAAGATCGGGTTCTCGCGCCAGTTCTATAACGACGAGACCAACCGCTACAACGCGCAGATCCAGGTGTTCCCGAACAATATTCTTGCCGGGATGTTCGCCTTCAAGGCCTTTGACTTCTTCCAGGTCGAGGATGCCGCCGAGCGCAAAGCGCCGGAGGTAAGGTTTTAAGGAAGTCACAAGGTCACAAGGTCACAAGGTCACATGCGGGGCGTTCTTATGTGACTTTGTGGCTTTGTGACTTTGTAACTTATCGATAATGCCCTATTCCTTCGTCCAGATCGAGCAGGAAAAGTCAAAGACTATTGAGTGGTCCGTGGGCCTGCTTTTTTTGCTCTATTTCCTCGCCGCGCTCGTTATCGTCTTTCTTGTCAAAGCCTATTTGGGCGGGGCCTGGTCACACCGATATTATTATGGTCTGCCTGCCTTTTCCTGGTGGTCCCTTTTTAATTGGCCAACCTTTGGCTGGACCTTTCTGGGCGCGGGTCTTACGGGGCTGGCGCACTGGTCGTATTCCACCAACGCTCTGATCGACACAACCCTCCAGACGATGACAGCGCGTCCGGCCAACCCGACGGTTACCAGTGAGCTTACCTTCAAGAACGTTGTCAGTGAGGCCGCGGTCGCGACTGGCGGAAAATACCAGATCGAGCCCTGGATCATCCCGACCTCTGCCATGAACGCCTTTGCCTTGCAGGATTTTCAGGGACGCAGCGTCATCGGCATCACCGAAGGACTCCTGCTGCGGCTCAACCGCGAGCAGCTTGAGGCTGTCATCGGCCACGAGGCCGGGCACATTGCCTCCGGCGACTGTTTGGAGACGACGGTCACGACGGTTGTGTTCAAGGTCTTTGATAATGTCTGCGACGGAGCGGCGAATATGCTGCGCTTCTCTGGCTCGGGCCGCAGCTCGCGTCGGGACGGAGGCGGGCAGCTCATGCTCCTTATTCTGTTGGTGCTCGTTGTCGCGTGGGTCTTTAAGCTGATCGGCACTCTGGGCGCGATGTTCGTGTCGCGTGAGCGGGAATACCGGGCGGACGCGATCTCTGTGCGCCTGACCCGCAATCCCAAGGCGCTGGCCGAGGCGCTTTACATCATTGACCAGCGCTGGAAGGGCAGCGGCATCCCGGGGCAGTCGATGGATGCTATCTTTATCCTCAGTCCGCGCAAGCAGGCAATGGAGGACAATGAGAATTTTGTTGCGGATCTGTTTTCGACGCATCCGCCGATTCAAAAGCGCATCAGTATCCTTCTGGATATGGCCCACGCGCCTGAAGGGGACCTTGAGATCGCGGCCAGGAGATCGGCTGAGCAGGTCCAGGTCAGGGCCGCAGAGGCGCCGCAACCTGAGAATAAGTATCAGCAGTGGCTGGCCTTCCGCGACGGGAAATGGGTCGGGCCATTTACTTTCGGTGCTCTGCAGGGCTTTGACTGGCTTAGGCCTGACACCATGGTCAAGCGTCTGACTGAACCGGCCACCTATCAGGCAGGAATGGTCCCCGGGATAAAGGATGTCTTTGATAGCCCTCTTCGCGGCCCGGTCAAGGATTTCTGTCCGCGCTGTAATGTCAAGCTGACGCCCTGCGATTATGAAGGTTTTCCGACGCTGTTGTGCGACCGCTGCAACGGGCGGCTGGTTAGCGAGCAGGATGTCCTCAATATTGTCGGCAAGCGCGAGGCCCAGTTCGAGCCGAGGATCCAGAATATGGCGCGGCTGCTCCGTGAGCAGGCGCAGCCTTTGAAACGGGGGCCTTTGGACAAGATCTACAACGAGAAGAGCATCACCTGTCCGTCGTGCCTGGATGCTAACAACAAGATGCGCCGGCGCTTTGTCAGTCCCAAGTATCCGGTTGAGATCGACAAGTGCCCGACGTGTGCCAGGGTCTGGTTTGACAAGGATGAAATGGAAGTCCTGCAGTGTCTTTATGAAATGGAGCACCCTTAATGAGTCCTGAACTTATGGAGCCCGTTCTGCGGGTCGAGATAAGTTTGTTGGACGAATTAACCCCGCCAAAGGCGGGGGTGAGGTCTGACAGTCAAAAGAGGGAGTGCAATGTCTTCCAGACAAGATGACCCGCTGGATCCGACGCCCAGGGAAAAGAAGGATGACGGCCTTCTCAATGGCAAGGAGTGCGAGCACTGCGGTCTGTGGTTCCGGCTGGACCAGGCCAAGGTCGTCAAGGGGGCGGACTCGCTGCGCTGCCCGTTCTGCGACTGGATGTTCGAGGACGGGAAGGGTTGATTTTTCACCCAAGGCAATGTCAATGGCATTAAAAATCGTTAAAGAATCTGTCCTCACCGAAGATCAACACAGGATCAGCTGCCTGCACTACGCCTCTGGCCACGACCGTTGCCTGGTCATTTCTCACGGATTTTATAACAGCAAAGACGCACTTGTCCTGGATGACCTGGCGCGTTCCCTGGCCAGCGAATACGACGTTGTCTTGTTCGACCTGCGCGGTCACGGTGAGAGTTCTGGGCTTTTCACCTGGATCAGTAAAGAGGGGAATGACCTGAAGGCCGTGCTCGCGGCTTATCGCGGCCGTTACCGGAGGACAGGGCTGGTGGCCTTCTCGCTCGGTGGCAGCATTGCGATCAATACGCTGGCGCGAGAGCCGCTGGTGGATTCCTTTGTCTGCGTCAGCGCGCCCGCGAGCCTGTGGGGCGTGAACTATCATTTCTGGGAGCTCAGTTTTCAGAAGGACTTTGTTTACACGCTGATCGACAAGGCTGGCCGCAAGGGAAAGGGCGTGCGGCCCGGGCCCTTTTGGCTTAAGAAGGAACGGCCGATTGACAATGTCGGGAAGCTGGTCGCGCCGGTCCTGTTTATCCACGGGACCAGGGATTGGGTCGTGAAGCCATCACATTCGCAAAGGCTTTTCGACCGGACAGTCTCGCCGAAGAAGCTTGTTATTTTCAAGGACGCCCCGCACGCCGAATACCTGCTGCGGGATAATCGCGAGCGCTTTATCGCGGAAGTGCGCGCGTGGTTTACAGCAACGCTGAGGTAATCCAATGCCAACACAACTCGCGAAAAATTCCTATCAAACAGCCCTGGAGTCGATCGCCAGGACATACGAGGGCGCGCGCCGGTCGGTTGTCGAGGCCTACTGGAAGATCGGCCGGGAGATCGTCGAGCTTGAGCAGGACGGTCAGGTTCACGCGCAGTACGGCGAAGGCATTCTTAAAAAGCTTTCCGTAGATCTTTCGAAGAAGCTTGGCTCCGGGTTTTCTCTTTCCAACCTTGATAATATGCGGCGGTTTTATCTTGCCAATAAGATTCTCCAGACGTCTGGAGAATTGACTTGGAGCAATCACGTGCAGTTGTTACGGGTCAGCGACCCGAAAAAGCGCAAGACCCTGGAAAAGCGGATCGTGAAAGAGGGGCTGAGCAATAAGGCGCTCCGTCAGCTGATCAGGGACGAGGCTCCGGTAGTCGAGGTCATTTCAAAGCCTTTGCCGCCCCTGAAACCTCCCAAGGACCTTCAGCTTTCCACGTATAAGAAGTCCGGCGCGTTCATTGATTGCGGGTTCTTTGTTCATCGCGCAGCCACTGCACAACCGCGCCTGCCATAAAAACCGCGCCTTCCAA
>JADFXE010000044.1:529-9438 GCA_015233705.1 Candidatus Omnitrophota bacterium | reverse complement strand
ACTTTTAAATCAAAAATTCGGCAAAAAGTGTCTACTTTTAATTCGCAAATGACATCCAACTTCAAAAAATAGTGTGTCCCGCCACTGTTTATGCTATATTTCATCCTAATATTTGTGGTTTTCTTCTCCTGAAAAGGCGTATTCCACTTCTTCCGTTATGGATAATGAGAGTGAGTCTTATCAACGAACGGTTCGCCGTTCCTTGCTGGCCCTGGGACTATTCTGCTGTCTGTGTCTGACAGGAGCGTCACACGTTCTTGCTGATGGGAAACGCGCCGCCGCCCCTCGTGTTCAGCTGAAGGATGTCATTGCCAAGGCCAAGGCCCTGTCGGCCAAGCCTTTCCAGGCCCCTGGAACGGACCTGCCCGAAGTTCTCAAAAAGATGGGTTATGACCAGTGGCGCGGTATCCGCTTCAAGCCTGCCCGCAGCCTGTGGGTTGATCAGCCTTTCAGTGTCCAATTCTTCCATCCCGGTTTCCTTTACCAATTCCCGGTGACTGTTCATTCTGTTGACCGTGACGGCACACGCGAGGTCCCGTTCTCGCCGGACCTGTTTGAATATGAGGATACGGGTCTCAAAGGACGGCTTCAGGAAGATCATGGATTCGCCGGTTTTCGGGTCCACTATCCGCTGAATACCCCAAAATATGCTGATGAGCTGGTGTCTTTTCTGGGCGCCAGTTATTTTCGCGCGCTGGGCAAGGACCTGGCCTATGGTTTGTCGGCTCGGGGTTTGGCGGTTGACACCGCTGAAGACACCGGCGAGGAGTTTCCGCTCTTTCGCGAGTTCTGGATCGTTCATCCGGCGTTAGGGGACAAGGGCATCACGTTCTACGCTTTGCTGGATAGTAACAGCGTGACCGGCGCCTATGAATTTCTGGTCACTCCGGGCGAAGAGACAGTGATGAAGGTCAAGAGCGTATTGTTTGTCCGCCAGCATATCCGCAAACTGGGGATCGCGCCGCTGACGTCCATGTTCTCTTACGGCGAGAACGCTGGCCTGAAAGGTAATGGGGATTTCCGTCCCGAGGTCCACGACTCTGACGGTCTTTTGGTCTTTGCCCGTTCCGGCGAATGGATCTGGCATCCTTTGGTCAATCCTCCGCGGCTTCTGGTCAATGCCTTTGGCGGCGATCAGCCCGTCGGCTTCGGCCTTTTGCAGCGCGATATTGATTTCGATCATTACCAGGACCTGGAGGCCCGCTACGAGCGGCGGCCGAGCGTGTGGGTCACGCCGCAGGGTGATTGGGGTAAGGGCCATTTAGAACTGGTTCAGATACCGTCGGAGAGTGAGTACAACGACAATATCGTGACCTACTGGGTCCCGGAGCGGGCGTTGGAGGCCGGGGATTCGGTCAGTTATGCTTATATGTTAAGCTGGCATTCGGCCCGGCACCGGCGTTTTCCGCAGGGTTTTGTGGACGCGACCCGGATCGTGAAGAAGGCTGATGGCGCGATGTTCCTCATTGATTTTACAGGCGAAGAATTCAAGACCGTGCTGGCCAATAAGGAACTCAAGCCTGATGTCTGGGTCAGCCGGGGCGCCAGGATCACGGACACCCAGCTGATGAGAAATCCGGTCACCGGCGGCTGGCGGCTGGTGCTTCATGTCCAGTGGGATACGGCCGGGTTCATGGAGGGACTGCTGCCGAACCAGAAGCCGGCCGTTGAATTCCGCGCATTCCTCAAGGACGGGGCGCTTGCCGTGACCGAGACCTGGAGCTACACCTGCCTGCCATGATCGGCGTCCGCAAACAACCTCAGCTCAAACGAACTCCCATGGCCTATCGGCCATTCGCCGCGCAGTCATTGTCGCATGATGATAAGTCGCGCCGCCGGCTCCTGGCGGTCCGCCGCAGCGCGTTCTTTCTTCTTGTTGCGGCCTCCACCTTCATGGCCGGGTCCAAGTTCACGATCATCCTTGGCGCCGAGGGGCTTTCGGCGCTTTCGTGGACGATCATTACCATTTTCGTCTTTCTCTTTGGCTGGATCTCGATCAATTTCTGGACCGTGATCTTCGGATTCTTTACTTCGCTGCGCCATCAGGATGATGATCTTCCGCTGCCCAAAGATGTCCGGCCGATCGATCCGGCCGCCCGGATCGGGCTCATGAGGGCGGTCTACCATGAGGAGATGGCGGGAATCTATTCGTCCCTGCGCGCCACCTATGAGTCGCTTAAGGCCACCGGACAGATCGAGCGTTTTGATATTTTCATTCTGAGCGATTCGGTCGAAAGCGATTTTATCCTCATGGAGGAGACCGCCTGGGCTGAGCTGTGCCGCGACGTGGAGGGGGTTGGCCGGATCTTCTACCGCCGCAGGAAACTGCGCATCCACAAGAAAAGCGGGAACGTGAGCGATTTCTGCCGGCGCTGGGGCAGCCAGTACAAGTACATGATCATCTTTGATGCGGATAGCCTGATGGAAGGCGAGCTTCTGGTCCGCATGGTCAATGCGATGGAGGAGCGCGAGGACATCGGCATCCTGCAGACCGCGCCCATGGCCATGAACCAGACGAGCCTTATTTCGCGTCTGCAGCAGTTCTCCAGTCACGTTTACGGGCCGCTGTTCTTCTCCGGGCTGCGTTTCTGGCAGTTGGATGAATCCGGCTACTGGGGACACAATGCGATCGTGCGCATGGCGCCGTTCATGAAATACTGCGCCCTGCCGCGCCTGTCCGGCGGTCCGCCGTTCGGCGGCGAGATCCTGAGCCATGACTTTGTCGAAGCGGCTCTGATGCGCCGGGCCGGGTGGGGCGTGTGGCTGGCCTACGAGCTCGATGGCAGTTACGAGGAATTGCCGCCCACGCTTCTGGAAGAGCTGGAGCGCGACCGGCGCTGGTGTCAGGGCAATATCCAACATCTGCGGCTTATGTTTATGAAAGGCGTGACCTTCGGCCATCGGTTGCTGTTTCTCAACGGCAACCTTTTTTATTTTTCGTCCTTCCTGTGGTTTCTGATGCTGGTCCTCATGACTGCGCATGCCGTGGCGAACTTTTTCCACATGACCGTGTATTTTTCCGCCGAGCGGATGCTTTTCCCGCACTGGCCGGTGCAGTACCGCGAGTTGTCCATCCATCTTTTGATGGTCACGGCTGCGTTCCTGTTTATCCCCAAGATCCTGAGCGTGGTCCTGATCGCGCTTTCTCCGCACAAGGCGACGCGTTTCGGTGGAGTGGCGCGGCTTTCGGCAAGCGTGGCGCTGGAAACAGTGTTCTCGACACTCCTGGCGCCGCTCAGGATGATCTTCCATACCTGGTATGTGGTCCTGAACCTGATCGGCCAGAAATTGCTCTGGAAGAGCCAGGTCCGGCGCTCCCAAAAGACGTCGTTCGCCGAGGCTTTCCGGGCCCACTGGCCGGGCACTGTCGGCGCCATGGTCTGGGCAGTCATTGCCTATGCGGTCAATAAGACCCTTTTCTGGTGGGTGTCGGTCATCGTGATCCCGCTGCTTTTCGCTGTGCCGATCTCCGTGTTCTTCAGTTATCCGTCCTTGGGCCTGTTCTTCCGTGAACGGGGCCTGCTCCTGACGCCGGTTGAAACCGGTCCTTCCAAAGTGTTGTCCCGTTTCCAGGAATTCTTTTTCAAAGGGATCAAGTAGCGCTGTTATTTCCCGGCGATCCTTGCGACTAATTGTCAGAAGGAGCCGGGATATGAAGAAGCCATTAAAACTTTCCCAGAAGAATGATCCGCTAGTTTTGCCTCAACCTGAAACGACTGAACCTGACGATTGCGGTTGGGTGTGTGCCTGAAAGGCGAGGTTAGATTTTACTGCGGAGCCGGCTGTGGCGGATGCCGTAGGAAAAGTAGACGACCAGTCCCACGATCAGCCAGATGATAAATCGGATCCAGGTGATCGTCGGGAGCGCGGTCATCAGAAAGATGCACGAGGCAACACCCAGAAGCGGGATCACGGGGTTCAGCGGGACCTGGAAGGTCCTTTGGCGGTTCGGCTCCTTGACGCGCAGGATCACGATGCCGAAACAGACCAGGACAAAGGCAAAGAGCGTGCCGATGTTGGTCAGGTCCACCATCTCGTCGATGTTCGTGAAGGCGGCGATTACAGCGATAATAAGGCCGGTCACGATGGTCGTGACATGCGGCGTCTTGAAACGACTGTGGACGCTGGAGAAGACCGGCGGCAGAAGTCCGTCGCGCGCCATGGAGAAGAAGATCCGCGCCTGTCCCATCTGCAGGACCAACAGCACAGCGATCTGCGCCACGATCGAGCCAAAGGCAATGATCACCGCGGCCCAGCCCAGATTGATGTGCTGCATGGCCAGCGCCAGCGGTTCGGCCTTGCCGTGGGCCAGCGAGGTCTTGAGCAGTCCCACCGGGATGATGCCGGTAAAGACCGCGGCCACGAGCATGTAGATGATCGTGCAGACAATGAGCGAGCCAATGATGCCGATAGGCATGTCCCGCTTGGGGTTGCGCGTCTCCTCAGCCACGGTCGAGACGCAGTCAAAACCGATGTAGGCAAAAAAGGCGATGGCCGCGCCCGCCTTAATGCCGGCAAACCCGTTGGGCGCAAACGGCACCCAGTTCTGCGGTTTGACGTAAAACGCGCCGAGGGCGATGAAAAATCCCAGAACCAGGAGCTTGATGATCACGATCCCGACATTGAATTGAGAGCTTTCCTTGATGCCGCGCACCAGGATCGCGGTCAGGATGAGGACGATCGCGCAGGCCGGCAGGTTGAAGGTGAGCGGCATCCCAAAGATGTGCGGGGCCGCGTGGATCGCATTCCAGGCGTTCTGCAGCGCCGGTGTCAGGCTCGCGAAAGGTGTTCCGCTGTTCAAAAGCGCGCTGGCCTTGTTGTAACCCTGCATGGCTGAGCGCATGTCGATCGTGGTCCAGGCCGGCAGGTGGAGCCCCAGGCTGTTTAAAAGTCCTGTGAAATATCCTGACCAGCTCAAAGACACGGCGATACTGCCCACGCAGTATTCCAGCATTAGGTCCCAGCCAATGATCCAGGCGATCATTTCGCCGAAGGTGGCGTAGGAATAAGTGTAGGCGCTGCCGGAAATGGGAACCAGGGAGGCGAATTCGGCGTAACACAGGGCCGCAAACCCGCAGGCCACAGCGGTCATGGCAAAAGATACGATGAGGGCTGGCCCGGCTCCGGGGCGCAGGCTGTCGCCGGCCGCGGCCGTCCCGACAGTTGCAAAGATGCCGGCGCCGACAATGACGCCAATCCCGAAAAGGATAAGCTCCAGCGGTCCGAGAACTTTCTTGAGTTTGTGCTGGGGATCGTGGCTTTCCGCCAGGCTCAGGTTGAGGCTTTTGAGTTGAAAAAGTTGGCGAGTGAGCTTTTTCATGGTGTTGGAAATTATTGTACCGAAAAATCGTTTTGCTGCAAGATTTTTGAAGATCATGTTCTTTACTTTTCTCTTGCCTCTATAAGGCTTGTGATATAATGCACCCATTACTAACAAGGAGGGTTTATGGCGAGCACAAAGAATGCAGATTTGTTAAACGACAGCAAGGTCAAGGCAGAGATCGATCGCTACAAGTGGATCGAAAGCGAGAAGGCCGGTTATGACATCGGTTTCGAGCGCGCCGCTAAAGAGTGGCTCAACCGCAATGCGGATAGTTGCTGCTGCTCCAAGCCGGCTGCTGCTAAGAAAACAGCTGCTCCTAAAGCAAAGAAATAATGTATAAGGGCAGATGCTTTGCGCTAGGCGGCGCGACCAAGGCGCTGCGAGGCCGCAAGACAGCTGTCCTTATCTTTTCGGAGGTGCGAGCGTGAAAGTATGGGCTTTGATCGCGGCTTTGCTTGTTGTCTCTATCCCCAGCGCCAACGCTTACTACAAGAAGTATCCGCCGTATCTCCTCAAGCAGGGTCCGCCTAAGACCGTGAAGGCTCGGGAACTCACCTTAAAAGAGACCCCGGCTTTCGTGAAGAAGAACTCTGACCTCTCTGATCCCAGCCAGATCTACGCGTTTGACATCGATGGTAACGGGTTGGAGGACTACATTGTCATCCTTCATCCTGGAGCGTCCGAGCTTTCCGGCCAGCTTCATATCTATCTCCAGAAAAAGAAGGGCCTTTTCCAGAAGATCTCGGTTGCCAGGGATGTTTACGCGGGGATTGAGGATTTCGTTGACGTTAATAATGACGGCAAGTACGAGGTCATTATTGCGGATGTCTACGAGAGCAAGCGCCACAATTATTTTGCCTATTCAATTTACGAATTCAAGGATGGCAAGCTTGCCAACGCGGACAAGAAATTCAGAGGGTTCCCCAAATTCGTCTGGATGACCGACAAGCCCAACGACAAGAACACGGCACGGCTGTCCGCCAAGGTGCAGCAGGACCATGTGGCCAAGAAGAGCGCGGCCATTAAATACCACACGGTCAAGATAACCTCCAAGTGAAGTCTTCCTTAATCGGGGATGCATGGACAGATCCCATTTCCTTAACCAGCTGACCGCGTTTTTTCGCCGCATTCTTTTTAAGCGCGGCCTGGTACCTCAGCGCGCCCGCTTTTATCTTTTTTTAGTTCTCATCGCGCCTGTCGTTATTGTTTCCGGCATCGGGTATTTGACGGCCTCCGAGGCTTTGACGCGCGTTGAGGTCTCCCGCAAGGCCTCCGTGGTCGCCCTCTCCGCCACGCTGATCCAGCAGAAACTGACGGACACGGTGAACCTGGGCGTGGCTCTGGCAACTCGCGTAAAATTCGTCGAGAGTGCGGCCAAGGGTGATTGGCAGGGCGCAATTGAACTTTTGGGCGGCGTTAAAGAGAATTTCCCGTTTATTGAGCGGATTTTTCTGACCGATCCCAAGGCAACCATTGTGGCCGACATGCCGACCATCGCGGGGGCCATTGACCTGAACAGGGCGGAGACGGACTGGTATCAGGGGGTCAGGAAGGACTGGACGCCGTATGTTTCCGGGGTCTTTAAACGCGTGGCTGTTCCGCGGTATTCTGTGGTCAACGTTGCGATCCCGATCAAGGCTGATATCGCGGCCTACAGCACGGGCCCGCGGGAGTTGGGGCCGCAGAGAATTCTTGGTATTCTTGTTTTGCAATTGAAGCTGGATGTTTTTGCCAAGTGGGTTGCGCCGATAAAGCTTGAACCAGGCGAACGGATCTTTCTCGTCGATCAGAAAGGCCAGGTTATTTTCCATCCGAACCATGATCCCCAGGGGGAGATCCTGGATCTTTCCGCTGACCCCACGGTCAAAAGGCTTTTGTCCGGTCAGTTTGGGGTTTTGGTCGAGCGTGACCCTATTGAGAAGGAACAGCATGTTGAGGCCTTTAAAAGGGTGGATAATTTCGGTTGGGGCGTGGTCCTGACACAGCCGGCCCGCATCGCATTTGTCATGCGGGACAAGCGGCTGGCTTCGCTCCTGTTGGTCTTTTGTCTTTTTTTGGCAGGGATCACGTTCCTGGCCTTGTTCATTTTGCATCTTCTCAAGCTTCATCAACAGGCGTCCGATGAAGTTTACGACCTTTTTAACAATGCGCCGTGCGGATATCATTCGCTTAACAAGGACGGGGGTTTTGTGCGGATCAATGATACCGAGCTGCGCTGGCTGGGGCGGACGAGGGAGGAGGTTGTTGGAAAAATGAGGCTTCCGGACATGTTGACTCCGGCGAGTCTGCAGACCTTCCGGGAGGAGTTTCCCCGTTTTCTGGAGCAGGGTTGGGTCAGGGATACAGAGCTGGAGCTTGTCCGCAAGGACGGGTCGGTCTTTCCGGTCCTGGTCAGCGCAACGGCCGTCAAGGATGAAGACGGGCATTTTGTCATGAGTCGTTCGACCATCTTTGATATCACAGATCGCCGGCGGGCGGAGGCGGCGCTTGCCGGATCCAAGGAATACCTGGCCCGGATCATTGATTCGATCGGAGATCCGGTCTTTGTCAAGGATGCCCGGCACCGCTGGGTCTCGCTCAACCGGGCTTTTTGCGCTTTCATGGGGCGTCGCCTCGAGGAACTTCTGGGCAAATCGGATTATGACTTCTTTCCCAAGGAGCAGGCTGATGTTTTTTGGGCCAAGGACGAAGAGGTCTTCCGTTCTGGCGAGGAGAACATCAATGAGGAGTTCTTTACAGATGCCCGGGGTGAGGTCAAGACCATTATCACCAAGAAGACGGTTTATGTTGATTTGGAAGGCAATAAATTTATCGTCGGCGTTATCCGGGACATCTCCCAGCGCAAGGTCGGCGAGGAGAAACTGGCCCAGGCGTACAGGGACCTTCAACTGGCCCAGGAAAAGCTGGTCCAGTCCGAAAAGCTGGCAGCCATTGGCCAGCTGGCCGCCGGCGTGGCCCACGAAATCAACAATCCGATGGGATTTATCAGCAGCAATCTCCAAGTCCTGGAGCAGCATATTGCGACGTATTCCCGGATGTTCGCATTAATGGAGAAACTCAAGGACGCCGTTGAGAACAAAGCCGATGGTATCGTTAAGAGCGTGCTGAAGGACATGCGCGCCTTGCGTGACAAGACCCATTTTGATCTCATTGCGACTGATCTGGCCAAGATCGTCAAAGAGTCGCAGGGCGGTGTCGAGCGGATCCAGCGGATCGTCGCGGACCTGCGGACCTTTGCCCGGGAGGACCGGGAGATCATGGGACGGGCCAGGATCGAGGGGATTATCGACGGAATCCTGGGGATCGTTCAGCACGAGATCAAATATCGCGCCGAGCTCAAGAAGAATTACGGCAAGACGCCGGTCGTGAACTGCAGCGCGGTCCGGATGGGGCAGGTGTTCGTCAATCTTCTGACCAACGCGGCCCATGCAACCAAGGACAAGGGCGTCATTCGGATCAAAACCTACGAGAAGGACGGATACGTTTGTGTTGATATCAGCGACAACGGCTGCGGCATCCCGCCTGAGCAGATCTCCAGGGTTTTTGACCCCTTTTTTACCACCAAGCCTGTGGGCCACGGTACTGG
>JADFXE010000044.1:0-450 GCA_015233705.1 Candidatus Omnitrophota bacterium | reverse complement strand
GAGCACCTTCACGGTCATGCTGCCTGCGGCCTGACGGTATTTTGAGAGAATGGTCGTCCGCGCACCTGGAGAATTTTCGGGGGATTTTTTGTAAGTTCTGGCTCACGCGCCGACTAATGATCAAAAGAAAGGACAATGTATGCCTAACATTCAACCGGTCAGAATTGAGTCAGCAACGCCGCAGCAAAAGCAGATCCTTGAGGGGATCAAGGCCAAGATGGGAAAGGTTCCCAACATTTATGCCACTATTGCCCATTCGCCTGCGACGCTGGAGGCCATGATGGGTTATAACGCAGGGCTCAAGAAGGGATCGCTCAGCGGTGTCGAGACCGAAGCTATTGCTTTGGCGGTCGGCCAGAAGAACAGTTGTGATTATTGCCTGGCAGCGCACACGGTTTTGGGGAAGATGGCCGGCCTTGCCGATGCCCAGATGATCGCGGCGCGTAAAGG
>JADFXE010000043.1:7081-9532 GCA_015233705.1 Candidatus Omnitrophota bacterium | reverse complement strand
TAGAATCTTTCTGACCATTCGCGCCTCCTTTATTTTTTCAAAAATAAAAGCTCTTTTGAAACGGACTAATTTTACATCCCGTACCAAGGAAACACCAGAAGAAATCCCGCAAACTCCCGGCAATATCTTCCTAATGCGCCGTTCATTCCCTGAAATAAGCCACCATCACATGAAATAATCCGGATCTTGCTTGGGCGCGAACTGTCTGCTGATCCGAATAACGTGAGCGCCGCACTTGGCTGGATCCAGCTGCACGAAATTCTTGTACCCCTGCCAGTTGAACTGCTCCCCGCTCAAAAGGTCCTGCACCGGAAAGGCCCAATCCTTGCCGATCCCCAGCTCATCAAGAGGGATATCCAGCATCCCACCCTGGGCATGATGCGGATCCAGATTGACAACCACGATGATAATATTGGAACAGTCAGCTGTTGCCTTGCAATAGGCTAATAGCTGGTCATTGCTGATCGAACAGAAACGGACATTGCGCGTCAGCTGCAAGGCCGGATTCTCCCGGCGGATCTTGTTGAGCTTCGTGATCACACCCTTGATATTCCCCGGCCGGTTCCAGTCCCATTTCTTGATCTCGTACTTCTCGTTATCAATATATTCTTCCTTGCCAGGCATGGGCACGTTCTCGCACAGCTCAAAGGCCGGTCCGTACATGCCGAAATTCGAGGAAAGCGTCATGGCCAGGACAGCACGCATGACAAACGACGGACGGGCCGCATGCTGCAGATGCTCGGCCAGGATGTCGGGCGTATTCGGCCAAAAATTGGGCCGGACGAATGCCGCAACCTCACTCCGGGTCAGCTCGGTCAGATAATCCTGAAAATCCTTCTTGGTATTGCGCCAGGTAAAATAGGGGTAGGAATGCGTGAACCCGCCCTTGGCCAGACGGTACATGATGTTCGGCCGCGTGAAGGCCTCGGCCAGGAACATCACATCCGGATGATCTTTCCTGATCGTGGTAATGGCCCAGTCCCAGAAAAGGAACGGCTTGGTATGCGGATTGTCGACGCGAAAGACCTTAACGCCCTGCTCGATCCAGAAAAGAAAAACACTCCTCAGCTCCTGCCAAAGCGCCTCGCGGTCGTCGGTATCAAAATTGAACGGAACAATGTCCTCGTATTTCTTGGGCGGATTCTCGGCATACTGGACCGTGCCGTCAGGGCGCCACTTGAACCAGCTTGGATGCTCCTTCAGATACGGATGGTCTGGCGAACACTGGAAGGCGATATCAAGCGCCACCTCGAGATTGTTCTCCCTGGCCTTGGCGACAAAATCGCGAAAGTCAGCCAATGTGCCGAGCTGGGGATTCACGGTCTTGTGTCCGCCGTCGCTTGAGCCAACAGCCCACGGCGAACCAGGATCGCTTGGCGTGCAGGTGGTCGCATTGTTGCGGCCCTTGCGGAAGGACTTTCCGATCGGATGGATCGGCGGCAAATAGACGATATCAAATCCCATCCTGGCGATCTCGGGCAAAATGCGCGCCGCTTCCTTAAACGTGCCGTGCACGCCAGGCGTCGCGCCCCACGAACGGGGAAAGAACTCATACCAGCTGCTGAAGCCAGCTTTGGCGCGCTCGACACTGACCCGCAATTCCTTAGGGTAAACAACGCTTTTCGCCAGGTCCAGATGCTCATCCATGTATTTGTAAAGTTCTTCGCTGAAAGCCAGCTTCAGCGCCGCCTCCATACTCGTGGGCTTGGCCAGTTCATCAGCCCACGCCAAAAGTTTCTCCGCCTCGGCACCTTGGGCTCGACTGGCGGTCTCGACCAGGAACTGACTGCCGATCTTAAGGTCAACAGCCACGTCCCGTCCGGCATCGACCTTCTTCTTAAGATCATGACACCAGGAGGAGAACTCACAGACATATCCACGCACGCTGTAGAGATAATCCGTATATTTATCGACGACAAAAGACCCGGCCCAGCCGTCATTGCCAAGGGCCTTCATCGGGACTTCATGCCAGTCCTTATCTTCAACGCTGCGGTAAAAAAGATCAGCCTTGACCTCATCATGCCCATCGGCAAAGACATTGGCGCGCACAACGACCCGCTCGCCGACAACACGCTTCACCGGAAAGAGACCACCATCGATCTGGGGCGTGACTTTTTCCACCATGACACGCGGAGAATAAACGCTCTTTTTAACAGCAGGAATTGGAACAGTGCCCTTAACAGCGGTCTTGGGGGATGACATAGGTTTTCTTCCCTTTCTTGTCTGAAGATATTAGTGGGCATTGTATCATCAGGCGAAAAGTTTTCAACCCGGATTTTGGGTTCAAATGAAGAAAAGGTGCTGTTCATAGCGACCTCCTGTGATAATATAGCTCCCGTGAAAGTCCTCCTGCTGACCAACGAATACCCCCCCACCATCTACGGCGGGGCCGGCATTCACGTGGATTACCTGAGCCGCGAATTGGCCAGACTCTGCAAGGTCGATGTCCGT
>JADFXE010000043.1:0-7040 GCA_015233705.1 Candidatus Omnitrophota bacterium | reverse complement strand
GCTATCCTATTGACAACAAGAACTACACCGCGCCCCAGCCTTTGCGCTCAGCCTTTGGTGCTGTCCAACGCTGCCTTGATTTCAACACCGAGAAAATCGACGCGAATATCGTCCACTGCCACACCTGGTACACGCATCTGGGCGGAATTCTGGCCAAGCTGAATTATTCGCTCCCGCTGGTCATCACCACCCATTCTCTCGAACCGCTGCGCCCCTGGAAGCGCGAACAGCTCGGCGGAGGATATGATTTCTCCTGCTGGGTCGAACGGACCGCACTGGAGATGGCGGATGCCGTCATTGCTGTCTCCGAGGAAGCCAGAGCTGATATCCTGAAATTCTACAAGGTCGATCCCCAAAAAGTCCACATCATCCACAACGGCATTGACCTGCAGGAGTATCATCGCACTGAGGACCCGGCACGTCTGACCCGCTACGGCATTGACCCGACTAGGCCATATCTCCTTTTTGTCGGCCGTATCACGCGCCAGAAAGGCATCACGCATCTGGTGAACGCGATCCGCCACATGTCCCCTGACTTTCAGGTAGTCCTGTGCGCCGGCGCGCCCGATACCCCCGAGATCGCTGCTGAAATGCAGACGCGCGTCGCTGAGATCCAGCGCATCCGGAAAGATGTCCTCTGGATCCAGGAAATGGTTGATGTGCCGACTATTCCCATGCCGCGCTCTTTTGCTGTCCGTCGATCTACGAGCCTTTCGGGATCATCAATCTGGAGGCCATGGCCTGCGAGACGCCGGTCGTTGCCAGCGCTGTCGGCGGGATCAAGGAAGTGATCGTGAATGGAGAGACCGGTCTGCTTGTCCCCTTTAAGCAGAAGACGGACAACTCTTTTGAACCGACAGATCCTGAGCAGTTCGCCAGGGACCTCGCCGGAAAAGTCAATCTCCTGATGAAGGATAAAGCGCTGCGGATCAGAATGGGTCAGGCCGGACGCAGGCGCGCTGTCGAATCCTTCAGCTGGACCTCCATTGCCGAAAAGACCCACCAGCTTTACACTTCGCTGATCTAAAAATAATCTCTACCGACCACGCCCCTCGGAGGGATCGCCGGAAAGACGCTCAGGATGGTGCTTGACCACCTCTCCGCTGACCATGTAGATCACATCTTCCGCCACATACGTCGCATGATCACAGATCCGCTCCAAATGGCGTGAAACAATAAGCAATGGCACAGCGCGCGGCGCAACTGCGCCATCCTTGACGATATAATCATTGATAATCTCATTCTGGATGCTGCGCTTGAGGCGATCAGCCTCGGCATCCATAAGAATAACATTCCTGGCCTGCTCACTGTCCCTGGCAATAAAGGAATCGATCGCGGCCTTGACCATGCGCTGCGCCACAACAGAAAGCTTGGGAATGTCCACCAAGGGCTTTAAAAGCGGCTTGTCAGCGATTTCCAGGACACGCTGGCAGATATCAACCGCCAGGTCCGCGATCCGCTCCAGCTCGCCGTTCAGTTTCATGGCCACCGCGATAAAACGAAGGTCCTTGGCCATGGGCTGATGCCGGGCGATCAGGTCCAGACATTTCTCATCGATAATCAGCTCCAACGCATCGATCCGCGCATCGTTGTCAATGACGCTCTGGGCCAATTCCTTGTCCTGCGAACGCAAAGCCTCAATGGAACGGGCGATCGCCTCTTCCGCAAAAGTGCCCATTTTCAAAATATCGCTGTGCAGGTCCTGCAATTCATCTTCAAAAGGTTTGCTCATATCTTCTCCCCTTGTTGTGTCCTATCTCTCTATCCAAATCGACCAGTAATGTAGTCTTCGGTCCGCCTATCCTTGGGCGTTGTGAATATCGTCTCGGTCTTGTCGAACTCCACCAGCTCGCCCATCAGAAAGAAACCGGTATAATCCGAAATACGCGCCGCCTGCTGCATGTTGTGCGTCACAATGACGATGGTGTAATCCTTCTCCAGCTCCAGGATCAGGTCCTCGATCTTCTTGGTCGAGATCGGGTCCAGGCTGGCGCAAGGCTCGTCGAATAAAATAACCTCGGGCTCGATCGCCAGACAACGCGCGATGCACAGCCGCTGCTGTTGACCGCCGGAAAGCCGGAGCGCGCTGTCATGCAGCCGGTCCTTGACCTCATTCCAGAGCGCAGCCTTCTTCAGGGAATCAACGACCCGTTCCTCGATAAAATGCTTGTCCTTGACGCCGTTGATCTCAAGGCCGTAGGCAATGTTCTCAAAGATACTTTTAGGAAAAGGATTGGGTTTCTGAAAGACCATGCCAACCCGTTTGCGCAGCTCAACAGCATCCACCTCAGGCGCCAGGATGTCCTTGCCGTCCAGAAGGATACGCCCGGTCAGCACAGCATGCGACACCAACTCGTGCATGCGGTTCAAAAGCCGGATAAAGGTCGATTTCCCGCAACCCGACGGACCAATGACCGCAGTCACCGAATTATTATGGACCGAAAGATTGATATCCTTTAAGGCATGGTTCTTTCCGTAATAAAAGTCCACGCTCTCGGCTTTCATTTTTATATTATTACCCATTCGCAAGACTCCTCTGTCTCTGACGGATGATGATGGCCAAGAACGACATGACCAGAACTAACACAAGCAGGATCAGGCTACAGCCAAAGGCAATGGCCCTTTGCTTCTGTGGATGCGCTCCTTCGGTCATCAGCGCGTAAATGTGATACGGAAGCGCCATCACCTCGGAAAAAGGCGAATTCGGATAACCCCGGCGATAAAACGTCGCGGCCGTGAACAAAATCGGCGCGGTCTCACCCGCAATGCGCCCGATGCTGAGGATAACTCCTGTCAAGATTCCCGGCAAAGCTGCCGGAAGCACGATCCGACGAATGGTCTGCCACTTGGTCGCTCCAACGGCCAGAGAGGCTTCCCGCAAAGAATGAGGAACCGCAATAAGCGCCTCCTGAGTCGCGGAAATAACGACCGGGAGCGACAGTATCCCCAACGTCAGGCTGCCCGACAGGATCGAGACGCCGAACCCAAAGTATTTCACAAAGACCGCCAGGCCGAACAGGCCAAACACGACCGACGGAACGCCGGCCAGATTGTTGATGCTGATCCGAATCAGATTCACAACCCATCCGCTCGGCGAATACTCGCACAGGTAGATCGCGCAAGCCAGCCCCAGCGGAAAGGCGAACAGGATCGCGCCAAGCGTCAGATAAAGCGTCCCAACGATCGCCGGAGCAACTCCTCCTGCGGTCATGCCGTCCCGCGGCCCCTGGGTCAAGAACTCCCAGGAAATAACTTTATACCCGTGAACAGCGACAAAAATGATGATCGCGCCCAGAAACAAGATTGTCAGGGCCAAGCACAAAAAAAGAAATGCGAAACCAATCTTTTGCGAGATGTCTTTCTTCATCCTGACAACCCCAGTTTGATCCTGAAGCGGCGGCTGATAAGCTCGGCAACGATGTTGAATACAAAAGTGATCAAAAACAGGATAAGGGCGATGGCAAAAAGCGCATGATAATGATCGCTTCCCATGGGCGCCTCACCCATTTCGGCCGCGATCGCCGAGGTCATGGGCCGCGCCGGCTCAAAGAACGATTTGGGGATCACCGCTGCCCCGCCCGCGACCATGAGGACCGTCATGGTCTCGCCGATCGCGCGGCTCATCCCCAGGATGATCGCTGTTGAAATTCCTGACCCGGCCGCCGGAATGACCACGCGCGTCAAGGTTTGCCAGCGGTTGGCCCCAACGGCAAATGAAGCTTCCCGAAAAGACTGCGGCACATAACTGAGCGCATCCTCGGCAATACTGCAGACCGTCGGCGTCGCCATAATTCCCAAAGTCAGGCTCGCCGAAAAGATGCACAACCCGATCGGCAAATGGAGCGTATCCTGCAAAAGCGGCGCCATGATCGCCATTCCAAAAAAACCGTAAACGATCGACGGGATCCCGGCCAGAATCTCGATCAAAGGCTTCAAGACTGCCTTCTGACGGGCAGAGGCCAGTTCATTCAAATACAGCGCGCTGCCCACACCCAGTGGCACGCAGACCACCATGGCCCCAGCGCAGACCCAGAAAGAGGCCAGGATCAACGGCAAAATCCCAAACTCCGGCGGGTCATAAGTCGGATACCAGTACTGCCCAAAAAGAAAGTCAGACAGATGGACCTTCTTGAAGATCGGCAGGGCCTCATGAAAAAGAACAATCATGATCCCGACCAGAAAGATCAAAGAGGCAAAGGCCAGGACCGCGAAGCACCATTTGTAGAGTTGTTCTTTGAATTGGATCATATAAATAGTCGGGTTGCGGCAAACGCACCACAGCTCACCGCAACCCGCAACCAATAACTAGGCTTTTGTTACTGGGTTGTATCTTATTTTAAGGGAACAAAACCCTGTTCATCGACCAGCTTTTGACCTTCAGCACTCTTGATAAAGTCGATCAGGTCCTTGGCCAATCCCTGCGGATCGCCGTTGGTATACATGAACAACGGACGGCCGATGGAATACTTGCCGCTCAGGACCGTATCCTTGGACGGCGCAACACCGTCGATATTGAGGGCCTTAACTTCAACAGACAGAAACCCAAGACCGACATAACCGATCGCACCCGGTGTCTTGGCAACGATCGAAGCAATCGCCTGGTTCGATGCCTGCATGACGGCATCTGACCTGACCTTCTGCCCGCCGAGAACGAGCGTCCCGAAGGCTTCAAACGTGCCGCTGGAGCTGTCGCGGGAAACCATGACGATCTTTCCCGGAGCGCCCCCGACCTCGGACCAATCCGAGATCTTCCCTGTATAAATGTCCTTCACCTGCTTCTTGCTTAACGCGCCCACACCGTTGGCCGGATTGACGATGACCGCGATCCCGTCCATGGCGATAATGTGGGACTTGATGTCCTTGCCATATGTCCGGGCCTGATCCAGCTCCGTGTCCTTGATCGGTCGGGACGAATCACCGATCGTACATGTCCCGGCGAGCAATGAAGAGATCCCGACACCGGAACCGCCGCCGCGGACCGAAATGTCCGCGTTAGGATTGGTTTGCATAAAAACCTCGGCCGCTTTCTGCGCGATCGGAAGGACTGTGGTCGAGCCTTCCAGCACGATCCTCTCCGCATAAGACGGCGCCGCGAACCCGAATGTGAACAGCGAAACCATGAGACAACCTATAAACTTCCGCATACTTATTCTCCTTATTTATTTCTATTTTCTGGATGAACATGACCGCCATCCGTCCTCTAAATTAACCTTAAAATTTCAAGTTCCAATCGATCTGAAGCAACTGTTCAGGCCGGTGGCCAGAACCATACGTCGTAGGACCGGTACTGACCAAATTCGTCTTGTCTATTAAGAAAGAATAATAATAATCCAAGACCAGGCTGGAATTCTTCCCCAGACCGAATTCGAAAATACCCTCATAAGACTGGGTTCCCGTCATGCCTTTTTGGTAGCGGTCGGAATCCGTGAATGCGTCCACAAAGGCGTCCTTCCCCATCTTGGAAGTGGCCAATTTCATCTCCCACTCCTTCCAGTCGCTCACCTTCTCCACGCCGAACTTCACGCCCACATCGTACCCGCTGACACTGGTCAGGTGGTGTGCGCTCAAGTTCTTGATATAATCCCCGAAAATGGACGCATAATGGACCAGCCCTCCGAACGGCTCCTTGAAGCCAAGCTCAGCGTTGGGCTGAATACTATTGTAGTTGTTGCCATAAACGGAAGTCGTGGCATATATTGGATCATATACGCCGGAGGTAGTATAAACCCTGTTACCACCCACGCCGTAAGAGATCCTCGGATTACCCCTCAGATTCTCAAACTGATAATAAGCAACCGCACTCTTCAGGTTCGTGTTCGGTGTGATATTCCAGCTGACTCCTGGCTGCACCGCGTACAGGCCAGGCTGTTTCGCGCCAAGAGCATCAGCATCGCGCAAAACAAAATCAAGGTTGTTCACAAACAGCTTCAGGTCGCTGTTGATCGGATAATTAAGCTGAACAGCCATTCCTTCCGGCGTGATATCGCCCTTCCATACCATGTCCCAGGGACTCCAGATAGGATTCTGAAATTTACCCGCCGTGATAGTGGCGTACTGAAGCGGCGTATACTGGGCATAGGCATAATCAAGCACAATATTCTTGGGAGATGCCGAATCATAGTCAGTCCCTGTTGATGTGTTATCATTGCCCAAGGACACATTGCGCGAGCGCGGGTCAGAACCCTTGCCCGTGGCAATACCGATACCGACTTTCATCTGATCATTGGGGTTGGCTTCAAGTCCCAACCGAACACGAAGCCGCTCGTGGGTGAGATATTTCGTGTTGTTGGTAGACGCACCAGCAAGAGGATCGTAAGGATAGACTTTCGAAGCGCCGTAAAGGGCAGATTTATCTTTGATCGCCTCAAAACGCACTCTTGTGTCACCTTTGATCTTCATGGTCTGCACCCACTGCGGGAGCAGGTCATTCGTTCCCATGGCATTCTGCTTTTTGATCTGCTCATGCGTTTCTGTTACCAGCTCCTGCGCTTCACCGGCGGAAAGGACCCCTTTCTCAACCAGCTTCTGGACGAGAAGATCCATCTCCCCGGCCACGGCACCACCGGCGGAAATACTCAGCACGGCAAGGCCCACGATCATGATTGTTCCCAACTTTCTTAACATCAGCTCCTCCTTGGTTTAGATTAGACGTTGTCCAGTTGTTGGGACAAGGATACAAGAAGGATGTGGCAGAGGAATGTCAACGAAGTGAACTTTGTGTGAACGAGGTAAGTTGCTGGAAAATAGTGGGTTACGCGAGAGGAATTGTGAAACTGAAGGTCGATCCGCGGCCAACTTCGGACTGCACCCAGACATCCCCGCCATGGGCGAGGACAATATGCTTGACGATCGAAAGCCCCAGGCCCGTGCCGCCGAGCTCCCGCGAGCGTGCCTTGTCGACGCGATAGAAACGTTCGAAGATCCTGGGAAGATCTTCCTGCGGGATGCCGGCGCCGGTGTCCTCGACGTCAACGCGAACGACCTTGTCCTGCAGCGCGGCAATGACTTTGATCCCCCCTCCATCCGGCGTATACTTGAAC
>JADFXE010000042.1 GCA_015233705.1 Candidatus Omnitrophota bacterium | reverse complement strand
CGGCACTTCCAATTCTGGGGAATGTACGTACTCGTCCATTTCGGAACCGACTGCATGACAATATTGTCATCTTCAATCCTGTGGAAAGAGGCCTTAAGGCCAATGTGATCCATCAAGATTCCTATGCCGCGATCAAGCAGTTTGCGCGGGAAAAACGGACATTTGACGTCGTTTTTTTTGATCCGCCGTTCGGCCTCAAGCTCGCGAAAAAAGCCTTGAAAACGCTATTGACGCATGATATATTGCACCCTCTTTCGTTCGTCGTGGCGCAGTATGGTCTCGATGAGAAAATGCCTGATACCGAGGGAAAACTGGTCCTCGTCAAGCACAAGCAGTACGGTGCATCCTACCTGACCGTTTATCAGAAACCGCAGGAAGGCCTGTCTGCTGTTGAGCCGGAAGCGGGAGGTTGATCATGGGCAAAGTTGCGATCTATCCGGGGAGTTTTGATCCCGTGACCTACGGTCATCTGGATGTGATGCAGCGGGCGGCTCGTATTTTTGACAAGGTCATTATTGCGGTCGCGGATAACGCGAGCAAGAAATACCTTTTCACGCCGCAGGAACGCCTGGACATGGTCAAGGAGGCGTCCAAGGGGATGAGGGGGATCAAGGTCGTTTTCTTCGGCGGACTGGTCACGGAATTCGCCCGGAAGAACAGGACGAATGTATTGGTCCGGGGGTTGCGGATGACCTCGGACTTTGAATATGAATTTCAAATGGCGCTGACGAACCGCCGCCTGGCTGAGGATATCGAAACGATCTTCCTTATGCCGTCGGAGAGGTTCTCGTTTTTGTCCTCGACGCTCCTTCGGGAGGTTGCCAAGCTGGATGCGGACATTTCCTCTTTTGTCCCCAAGTGCGTGGAGAGGCGCCTGCGGGAGCGACTGAAGGGATGAGGATAAAAATTCGCGAGATTGTCGGCGACGGCTTGGATATCATTGAACAGGTCATGCCGGCCGACCTTGATCTTTCAGAAGATTTCTTGAACCTGGAAAAGCCGGTCCGCGTTGAGGGGCATCTGGAGCGGGTCGATGAGTTTGTCCTGGCCAGGCTCAAGGTGACCTATAGCGCGGATATGGTTTGCTCGCGCTGCCTGGATTCGGTCGAGGGCGATGTCAGCGTCGACCTAGAGTTTGAGATCGAGTTCCGTAAAGGGGACGAGTTCATTGATCTTGGCTCGCGGGTGAGGGAAGAGATCTTGATAAGTTATGCGCCGCACGTCCTTTGCAAGGAGGACTGCAAGGGGATATGTCAGGGGTGCGGTGCGTATCTGAACACCGAAGAATGTGAATGTCCTAAACAGAAGTCTAACAAGGAGTAGTCATGCCTAATCCAAAACGTCAGCATTCCAAGGCGCGTGCCAGAAGGCGCCGCACGCACCAGAAGCTGGAGATCGTCACCGCCAGTATGACTGGCGCGGGAAGCAAGGCGGGTTTCTCCCACCGCATCTGCCCGATCACCGGTTGCTACAAGGGCCAGCAGGTCGTTGAACTCAAGAAAAGCAAGTAAAGTCACAAAGTCACAAGGTCACAAAGTGGAAAGGCCAGTAAACTGGCGAAAAGAACAATAAGATCAGAAATTCTTCCTGATAACTCTTTTAGATGATTTATTACTTAAAGATTTTTAGGAAAGTCTCTCCTGCGATTTTGTTGGATTTTTCTCAGCTAATTGTTAGTTCTTTTTTGTGACGTTGTGACTTTGTGTCTTTGTGACTTTTTCCAAAGGAGCCTTCCGTGCGAATTGTCGTTGATGCGATGGGCGGGGACCATGCCCCGGCGAACGTTGTCGCCGGCGTGGTTGACGCTGTCAAGCAGTTCCCGGTCAACATCACTCTTGTCGGTATTGAAGGCCAGGTGCAGGCGCAGCTTCAAAAGTTTTCTTATCCCAAAGACCAGATCACGGTTCTGCATGCCCCTGAGGTCGTGGACATGGATGACAATCCGCTGGATGTCATCCGCAAGAAGCGCGACTGTTCCATGGCCGTTGGGGTCAATCTCCTTAAACAACCCGGATTTGATGCCTTTATCTCCGCCGGAAATACCGGGGCTCTGGTCGCGGCTTCAACATTCTATCTGCGCATGATCGAGGGAGTGGACCGTCCGGGGATCGGGCTCATGATTCCGCAGGTCGATGGCTGCGCCTTTTTGATCGACGTTGGCGCGAATGCGGAACCCAAGCCGGAACACCTTTATCAGTATGGCCACATGGCGCGCGTTTATATGCAGAGCGTCATGGGCAAGGAGAATCCCAGCGTCGGTCTTATCAATATCGGCGAAGAGGAAGGCAAGGGGTCGGGATTTGACAAGCAGGCCTACCAGCTCCTTCAGGAAAAGATGCCGGGCTTTATTGGTAACATTGAACCCAACAGCCTTTTTAAGAACAAGGCTGATTGTATTGTCTGTTCCGGTTTTGTCGGCAACGTCATCATCAAGTTGTCTGAGGGGCTGATGGAATCCGCCGGCACGGTCCTCAAGCGCGAGATCAAAAAGAATCCGCTGGCCATCCTGGGGGCGTTCTTGATGCAGGGAGCGCTCAGGACGGTCAAGAAGAACGTGGATTATTCGGAATACGGCGGCGCGCCGCTTCTGGGCGTCAACGGGATTGTCATGAAAAGTCACGGCCGTTCCTCGCCGAAGGCGATCAAGAACGCGATCCGCGCGGCCATGCGCGAGGTGGAGCATAAGATGCTTGATAAGCTGAAGGCGGCGGTGATTAGTTAGAAATATCGTCTGGCGGTTGACGTCTGACGCTTGAATTTTTTATGAGGTTTTTCAAATGAATAAAATTGGCATTGTTTCTCTCGGCCGTTATCTTCCTTCCCGGACGCTGACCAACGCGGATCTGGAAAAGATGGTCGAGACCACCGACGAGTGGATCATGACGCGCACCGGGATCCGGGAGCGCCGTATCGCGGCACCCGATGAGAAGACCAGCGACCTGGCCATTGCGGCAGCTCGGGATGCTCTGAAGAATTCTCCGGTCAAGGCCGAGGATATCGAAGCGATCTTTGTCGCGACCGTCACTCCGGACAGCAATTTTCCCTCCGTGGCCTGCCTGGTCCAGAAGGCCATTGGCGCCAAGAAGGCTTTTGCGTATGACATCAGCGCGGCCTGCTCCGGTTTTCTTTACGCTCTTACGACGGCAAAACAGTTCGTTCATAGCGGCATGGTCAAGAATGCGCTCGTCATTGCGGCCGATCGTTTTACGACCATCATTGACTGGAAGGACCGCAATACCTGCGTGCTTTTCGGCGACGGAGCGGGCGCCTGTGTGCTGGCTCCGGTCACGCACGGCGGGATCCTTTCCGAATATCTGATCTCCGATGGAGAATCAGCGTCCCTGATGGGCGTTATCGCGGACAAGGTCCGCACGCCGCTGGAACAGGGGCTGGAGACGGCGAAGCTTCCTTACGTCACGATGAACGGTCAGGACCTTTTCAAGAAGGCAGTGCCAGGCATGGCTGAGGCGGTTGAGATCGCGGCCCAAAGGGCCGGCGTCCCGCTCGATGAGATCAAGTGCGTTGTCCCGCACCAGGCCAATGACCGGATCATCGCGAGCGTGGCTAAGCGGGCTGGCGTGGACAAGGAAAGATTCTTCATCAATATCGGTAAGTACGGCAACATTTCGGCCGCTTCCGTCGTGGTCGCGCTTTGTGAGGCGGTTGAGACGGGCCGCATTAAGAAGGGTGACAAGATCGCACTGGTTGTATTCGGCGCTGGTCTGGTTGCGGCCGCGAACATCGTGGAGTGGAGCTACTAATAGTCAGCAGTCAGCTGTCAGCAGCAGGAGGCGGTAGCGGAAAGTTTCTTCTGCTGACCGCTGACAGTTGACTTTCAAAATGAGGTTCTCATGAAAAACATTGCACTTATATTTCCCGGTCAAGGCGCGCAGAAGGTCGGCATGGGTAAGGAACTTTACGACGCTGTTCCGGAGGCCAAGGCTGTTTTTGATAAGGCAGATGTGGCTCTTGGTCCGGATCTGTCCAAGATTATTTTTGAGGGGCCAGAGGACCAGCTCATGTCCACGGCGTATTGTCAGCCGGCGATCTTTACCATGAGCATGGCTGCTCTTGCGGCCTTCAAGGCCAGTCCCAAGTTCAAGAACGTGGCCGTGAAATATGCGGCGGGGCTGAGTCTCGGCGAATATGGCGCGATGTGCGCGGCCGGTGTCTTGTCTTTGGAAGAAAGTCTCAGGTTGATCAACAAGCGCGCTAAGCTCATGGAAGAGGCGGCCAAAGTTAATCCCGGCAAGATGGCGGCGATCATTGGTTTCGACAGGGACAAGCTCGTCGCGATCTGCCAGACGGCCGGTTGTGAGGTTGCTAATTTCAATGCGCCGGACCAGATCGTCATCACAGGATCTGCTTCGACGGTTGAGAAGGCCTGTCAGCTGATCACTGAGGCGGGCGGCAAGAAAGTGATCCCTCTGGATGTGGCCGGTGCGTTCCATTCGACCCTTATGAAACCCGCGGCTGACAAGTTCGCGGAGTCATTAAAAGGATTTAATTTGATCGTTACTGATATTAAGGTTATTAGCAATGTCACAGCCAAGCCTCAGCTAACGGCTGTGTCGATCCGGACACAGCTACCGCAGCAGATCTATTCCCCGGTCCAGTGGGTTGATTCTGTTAGGTTCATGGCCTCTGCAGGCGTCACGGATCTCGTCGAGATCGGGCCAGGACGGGTCCTCAAGGGCCTCGTCCGCAAGATCGATCCGGCGCTTAACGTCCACAACATTCAAGTCCCCGAAGACATCGTCGCGCTCCCTTTTTAGCCTCGTCGGAAGACCTGCAAAATTTATCAAAAAACACTACCGCTCCTTTTTCTTGCAGATAGAATAAGATTAGTATTTCTTCGTCTAACCGTTTGCAAGGGGGAGAAGATGATGCTGATTGTTCTACGTTTAATGCTGTTTTTTGTAGTCTTTACCATGACGACTGTTCGCGCCATGGCGGGCTCCGGTGCTTATCGTCTGGAGGTTCCGGACGCGGGTTCAGCGGGCAAAGGGTCGGCATTTGTCGGCGAGGCGAATACGCCGGCCGCGGTTTACTGGAATCCGGCGGGGATGACGCAGATCGTTGGACAGGCCGTTTCAACCGGCGCCTGTCTTGTTCAACCGCGGGCATCTTTTGAAAGTGCCAGCGGAGACCAGAGCCAGATGAAGCCCGGGAATTTCGGCATTCCGCATATGTATTATGTTTACGGCGCTCAAAGTTTTGCCTTGGGTGTCGGCATGATGTCCAACTGGGGGCTTACGACGGAATGGCTTCCCAATGGATTCGCCAGGTATTATTCGACCAAGACCGTTATGCAGAATAAGGATTATTTGCTCGCCGGGGCGCTTAAGGTCAATGACCAGCTTTCCCTGGCGCTGGGTCTTGATATTGATGACTCCAGCCTTGATCAGCAGAAAAAGTTCGACCAGTCCGGTGTGGGCGGCACTGACGGCAATGTCCGCCTCAAGGGAACGGACACGGCTTACGGCTTTCGGGTTGCAGGGATGTTCCGCCTTAATGAGCAGAACCAGTTCGGTTTGATGTACCGCAGCCAGATCCGCCACAAGTACGAGGGTAAGGTTCATATAGATGGGATGCATCCCATCGTCCGCGGGGCATATGACTTTGATCCAACAACCGGTTCCTACGAAACCCCGATCACCTACAAGTCCACCCTTCCCGACAGCATTGTGTTCGGTTACAGCTTCAAGCCTGACGACAAGTGGACGTTCAACGCGGACCTGGAATGGATGAATTGGAGTGTCGTGGAGCATCAATATGTTGATTATTCCTCGGAGTCTAATGCCCAGAGGCGCGCTTTCCTTGAGCAGGGGAATTCGGCGTCCTCCAAGGACTGGAAAAGTGTCTTCTCGTTCTCTTTGGGCACGGAATACAAGATGGCTGACAATTTCCGTCTGCGTGGAGGGTATTATCATCATGAGAGCCCGATCCCGTCCGTTACCTGGGGACCGGTCTTGCCGGACGCGGATTCCAATGGCTTTGCGACTGGCTTTGGTTATGACATCACCAAGAATCTGACATTTGATTTTGCCTGGTCAGCATTGCTCTACGATGATCGCAAGATCGATAATTCTTATGCTCCGGCGGGTACGTATAAACAGTGGATCAGCATGACCTACGCAACGACAACGTATAAATTTTGATGATAACAACAAGCACATTGCGTTTTATTAATATGTCGAGCCTGAAAGTTGTTCCCCGATTCGTCAGCCATTGGTTTTCTAAATGCCGTTCCTTTGTTCAGGATCTTGTTGCACTTAGGGTACGGACTTTCCGGCGCGGGCAGTTCCGCTGGGTGAGAGGCATGGTGTATTTCGGCTTTCGGCTCTGGTTGCGACGGATACGCAATCCACAAAAGCTTCCGACGCAAGGTCCTGTGATCATTGTTTCCAATCATACCAGCTATTTTGACTGGGCCGTACTCTCGGCTGTTTACAGTAATAGGTATATCGTCTTTCTGGCCAACCAGGATCTCTTGCGTCGCAAATTTGTCTCCTGGCTGATGAAGCTTAATATCCTGATCTACATTAACCCCAACAAGCCAGGGTATTCCTATTTTCGTGAGGTCGTCGGGCGCTTGAAACAGGGGCATATTGTTGTCATTTATCCTGAGGGGACCCGCTCCCGGACTGGGCGGATGTTGCGGCCTAAAATCGGGTTTGTGAAGCTGGCTATGCAGACAGGCGTGCCTGTTATTCCGCTGGCTATGAAGGGAGCTTACAAGGTTCTGCCTCCGCACAAGAATTGGCCGCGCCTGAAGCGCTGTGAGCTGATCGTGGGCGATCCGATTGATATTTCATTGAACAATCCGGCGCTCAGCGATATCTTCTACGGTAAAAAACATCTTAAGGAAGTGACGGACCATGATCTGGAGCGGGTCGCCATTCGCATCATGGACCAGATCGCCAAGATGGCTGGCCAGGAGTGGGAGGATGCTCTTCTTCGGAGGAAGGTCAGGAAATGACAAAGATCCTTGCCGTATTTGATGTGGATGGGGTTCTGGTCAAGGGAACAACCCAAAAGTTTCTCGCCGCGTATCTTTTCAAGAATCGAAAAATGAGTTTGCCGGTTTTTTTGCGCACGTCGCTGTGGTTCCTGCTTTACAAGGTGGGTCTCAGCAGGGATACGCTGGTTATCCGTCGGGTAGCCTACCAGACCTTTCGGGGCTGGAGTGAACAGGACATGCAGCGCATTATGGCGGATTTCTTCAATGATGAGATTCGGCCACGGATTTCCAGCGAAGCGGTAGCGCTTGTTGATGAGCACAGGGGTAAGGGGCATGATGTCATTCTTTTGTCAGCCTCGCTGTCCGCGATCGTGGACCTCATCGGCCGCCATGTGAAGGTTGATCAGGTGATCGCAACTCGTCTGGAGCTCAAAGACGGGCATTATACGGGACGCATCAGCGGGGAGGTCCCTTACGGCGCGCAGAAGGCCCAGGCCTTAAGGGAGTTTCTGCAGGCTAGCGGGGCTTATGGCGATATTATTGTTTATGCTGATCATATTTCTGATGCGCCTCTGTTGGAACTTGTCGGGAAGCCTGTGGCTGTGAATCCTGATGAGGGGCTCCGGGCCATGGCCCGTGAGAAAGGCTGGATGATCCGTGATCTTCTTTGAGAGCAATATCGTCGAGAAGTTCTATATTATTACCGCCTTTATTACCGGTATCGGAAGCCTGTGCCTTGGCTTTTTCGTCTATCACAAGAACAAGGCCAAGCCGCTGAATGTGTTGTATGCCCTGCTCAGTCTGTTCATCGGCCTGTGGAGTCTTTCGCTTTTTCTCTGTCACATGGTCCCTGATGTATTGGACGCCCTGTGGTGGAATCGTCGGCTGCATCTTTTCTCGATCTTTATCCCTATCTCGTTCTTTCATTTTACCCTTGAGTTGGTGAGTCTTAAGAAAAGGCGGTCGTTCCTTTTGTGGTTCGGTTATGTCATGGCCCTGGGGCTGGCGGTTTTTGCCTTCACGCCGCTCTTGGTTCGTGGCCTTGAGCCCAAATTCGATTTTCGGATATGGCCTGTGCCCGGACCGCTCTATTTGCCGTTCCTGACCTTCTTCACATTTTACAGTTATTACTCGCTGTGGCTGATCTTCAAGTCCTATCACAAGGCGGTAGGCATCAGGCGAAATCAACTCCGGCTTATTTTTATAGGTCTTTTTATCGGGTTCTCCGGCGGAGCAACGAATTTTGCTTATTTCTATAATATTCATCTGCCTCCGGTCGGGAATCTGTTCGTTTTCTTTTATTTGGGATTCCTCGGTTACGCGATCATCAAATACCGTCTCATGGATACCAACGTCGTCCTGGTTCGTACCGGGATTTTTTTGACCATTTATACTTTGGTCCTGGGGATCCCCGTTGGTATCGGGTTTTGGATGATGGGGCAGGGGCCCTGGCTTATCCCGTTGGCTTTGATGGGCGTGCTGGCGACTGTCGGTCCTTTTGCCTATCTTTACTTTCAGCAAAAGGCTGAGGAGCAATTGCTGTGGGAGCAGCGGCGTTACCAGAAGACATTGACCCAGGCCTCAGCTGGCATGGGGCGCATCCGTGAGCTTGATAAGCTTTTGAACCTGATCGCGTTCATTTTGACGAGGGCGGTTAAGATCGAACACGTGATGATCTATCTTCTTTGTCGAGAAAACCAAGAGTATGCTTTGGGCGCTTTTCGGCGCATTAAGGGGAATGATTGGGAGGTCCCCAAGACCTTTCCAACGGATTCGCTTCTTCTCCGCCCCCTGCGCAAGGATGGCCTTCCGTTGATCTATGAGGATCTTTTGCATGCGGCGACCCCGGAGGCCATGGCCATGGCCGCTGACATGGCCAGGATGCGGATCTCTCTGCTTTTTCCTGTCTTTATCCGGTCAGAGCTTATGACCATTGTGGCCCTGGGGCCCAAGAGCCGTAATGGAATGTACGTCGAGGACGACATCTCGGTCTTCACGATCCTGGCTAACCAGGCGGCACTGGCCATCGAGAATGCTCTTTTCTACGAGGATATGAAGCGGACGCAGGAGCAGCTTTTCAAGGCCGAGAAGATGGCCACGATCGGTATTATGGCTGATGGGCTGTCGCATCAGATCAACAACCGCTTGCACGCAATGGGTTTTATCGCCGGAGACATGATGGACACTCTGGTCATGAAAAAGGACCTTTTTACGACGGATGAGCTGAAGGCTCTTGAAGAGGAGTTTCGCAAGGGCTTTGCCCGGCTTGAGGAGAACGTGGTGCACGGCCGCAACATCGTACAGGGCTTGATGAAATACACCCGCAAAGGTGAGGAAGGGTTCGGTCCGTGCGAGGTGGCCGCTATCCTTGCCTCGGCCTGGGAAATGGTTCAGTTTAAGATCAAACCTGAGAAAATGAAGCTGGTGAAGAATTTTCCCGAGGGACTCAAGGTCAAGGGGAATTTCACGCAGATCCAGGAGGTCTTTTTCAACCTGATTGATAATGCGTATGATGCCATGATGCAGCGGCAGGACGAATTGGCCGAGCCTGGTTATGCGCCAACGCTGGTCATCAGCAGTGTTTCCAGAG
>JADFXE010000041.1:4565-9959 GCA_015233705.1 Candidatus Omnitrophota bacterium | reverse complement strand
ACTTGAAGAGCGGAAAATCCGTGACCCACAGGAAAGCGAATTCTTCCTTATTGGCCTTGTCCTTGCGGATATCCGGCTTGTCGCTGTTGTAGCGGGACATCGCTTCAGCATGGGTCATGCGCGGAAATGGTATGGGAAGGTCGACCCCCTTGACTTCCTTGAATATCTTCTGGTACATGCGCTCGGTCAGGCTGTACACATCTTCCTCGTCGACAAAAGACATCTCCATATCGATCTGGGTAAACTCAGGCTGACGGTCGGCGCGCAGGTCCTCGTCGCGGAAACACTTGACGATCTGGTAATAACGGTCCATGCCGGAAACCATCAGAAGCTGCTTGAAAAGCTGCGGCGACTGGGGCAGCGCGTAGAACATTCCCTGATTCAGACGCGAAGGAACTAAAAAGTCACGCGCACCTTCCGGCGTTGACTTGGTCAGGACCGGCGTCTCGATCTCGCAGAAATTCTCCGCGTTCAAAAATGCCCGAACCGTATTCGCCAATTTGTGGCGCAGGAGCAAAGAATCACGCACCTTGTCCCGGCGAATATCCAGATACCGGTAGGTCAAGCGCAGCTCCTCATCCACATTCGTTTCGCTGGCGATCTCGAACACCGGCACCTTGCTGTCGTTGAGGATCTCAAGCTCCTTGGCCAGAAGCTCGATACCGCCCGTCGCGATATCAGGATTGACATTCTTGTCCGGCCGGACATTGACCTGCCCCTTGATACGAACCACGAACTCCGGCCCCAGTTTCTGGGCATTGTCGTGCGCTGCCTTAGCCACCGACGGGACAAAAACGACCTGCGTGATACCATAGCGGTCGCGAATATCAATAAAAATGAGCTTGCCGTGATCACGGCGACGATGGACCCAGCCGGTAAGGACCACTTCCTGGTCTTTATGTGTTGGTCTTAATTCTCCACAAGTGTGCGTACGTAACATCTCAATACCTTTCTAGTGATCTATGCTCCTGACTTTTTCTTTAACTCTGCGATCACATCGCCCAAAGACACGGCGACCTGTTCCCCGCTCTTCATATCTTTGATGCTGACGATCCCCTTCTTGACCTCATCCTCCCCGACAATGACCGCAAAGCGCGCGCCAAGCTTGTCGGCCTGGTCAAACTGCTTTTTGAAGGCACGCCCGCCGCCGAAATCCATGTCCGCCGAAATGCCGGCTGCGCGGATCTTCTGCAAAAGCGAAAACGCTTCGCCTTCCAAAGACGCATTCCCGGCCACAACAAAGGCATCAAGATGCGCCTTGACCTTGGGAAGCTTGCCTTGCGCCTCGAGCGCCAGCAACATCCGCTCTATTCCAAGTGCGAATCCGATCGCACCGACCGGGCCATCCGAACGCCGATCACCGCCACCCAACTGTTCGATCAGACCATTGTACCGCCCGCCGGCGCCGATCGCATCCTGCGCGCCCAGACCTTCACAGGAGATCTCGAAAACCGTGTGCGTGTAATAATCCAGGCCGCGCACCAGGCTTGATGATACCTCATAAGCGATCCCCAAACTGTCCAAGCCGCGTCGGACAGCGTCAAAGTATTCAAGGCCCTTGGTTGACAGATGCGCTGTGCCGATCTGCAGGCTACGCACAACCGCCTGACAATCTTTATCCTTGGAATCCAGCAGACGGAAAACATTGCGCTCATACTGGTTCTTGCATTCATCGCTCAGCGCGCCGATCTTATCTTTCAGCTCGGCTCGCAGCCACTGGGCAAAACCTGCCTTATCTTCCGCTGTACCAAGGCTATTGATCTTGAGTTTAAAACCACCCAGCCCTAAAGACTTAAGAAAATTGACCGCCAGCGCGATCATCTCCACATCTAGCAACGGATGATCAGCTCCCCGACCGATCGCCTCAGCTCCGATCTGATGGAATTGACGCAAACGCCCTTTCTGGGGCCGCTCGCCGCGAAACATCGGCGCAATGTAAAAAAATTTGGAAAGAAACGCCTCGCGACCAAAATTATATTGATTGTAGGCCCTCACGACCGGAGCCGTGCCTTCAGGCCGAAGCGCAAAACTCGCCTCATCGGACTCGGAACGCTGGGATTTGACCTCCAGAAGCTGCTTATTGACCACCTCAGCGGTCTCGCCCAGGGAACGCTTAAAAAGCACAGACTCTTCAAAGATAGGCGTACGGATCTCCCGATAGCCATAACTGACCAAAAGCTGACGCGCTGCGCTCTCGAGAGCTTGCCAAGACGGGATCTCATCTGGAAGGATATCGGCGGTGCCGCGGGGATTGGAAAGCTTTATGGACATATCGTTATGCTGTAAGTTGCCGCCGCCCCTGTCTGCCAAAAAGCACGTTGGGCGGGGTTAATTCGCACAACAACTTATCTTCGCTCCATAAGTTGTGTGCTCATAAAAAGGGCGTGACCGTTATCACGCCCTAAAAGTTACCTCTTATAAGCTTTGGGATCACTTAACTTCCAGAACTGCCTGTTACTTGATCTTGTGCTTCATCTCAAGGCCGGGCTTGAACACCACAACCCTCCTCGGGGGAACCGGGACACTGGCACCCGTGCGGGGATTACGTCCGAACCGGGCTCTGCGTTCCTTGACCTTAAACACACCGAAATTGCGTAACTCCACTTTTTCGTTGCGGTTAAGGCTGTCGACGATCACATCAAACGTTTTTTGCACAATGCGCTTCACGTCGACCTGCTTGATCCCCGTCAAGTCCGTGATCCTTAAAACAATGTCCTTCTTGGTCATAAGTTTCCCTCCTCAGGAAAAATGTTGCAACCATAGTATCAACAAGGTTTTAGAGTGTCAAGCAGAAGTTTTTGTCCTAGTTTTTGTCCTAGAGAATGTCCTTTTCTTTCATGTCCAATAGCATCTGCTTGACAACTGCGCAGGCGTTCGCGCTCCCGCCACCGTTCTCCAAAAGAACAGCGTAAGCAATGCGCCGTTTTGCGGTGATCGTAACGCCGGTAAACCAGGCGTGATCCATGTGGCCCGAACCTGCCTGCGCTGTGCCGGTCTTCCCAAATGTATCAAAGCCAGGCATATCCAGAACATGGGCCGTGCCGCTTTCCATCTTGACCGGCGCATAAAGAATTCGGCGCATGGCCTGCCAGACATCATTACGAAAAGAAATGTGCGTAACCGACCGAAGGCATTGAAAATCCTTTGCCTTACTGCCAAAAAGTCCAACACGACCCGCTACAGAAGTGTCCCCGCAGATCTCCTGTCCTGCGACAGCCTTAAGAAGATGAGGCCTGACCAAGTATCCGTTGTTGGCAAAAACTGCAATCATCCTGACAAGCTGCAGCGGCGTTGCCAGCACATCCCCCTGTCCGATCGACATATTGGCCGTATCCCCCTTGAACCAGCGCAGACGGCTGGACAAGGACGGAATTCTACCGCGCGTTTCATAGGGCAGGTCGACGCCAGTCTTTTCCCCCAGGCCCATGAGCCGCGCATAACGGGAGATCTTCTCCGGCCCGAGCATAAGCCCGATATGGAAAAAATACTCATTGGCCGAATGCCCCATGGCCTCGGTCATATCCTGCACACCCCAGGTATGCGGCGAACGGAACACGCGCGCGCCCAACGCAAAATATCCCGGGCAGTCAAAGGTCGTGGTCAGCTTGATCTTGCGCTCCTCAAGACCGCCAAAAGAGACCGGGATCTTGAAGACCGAACCCGGCGGGAAAGCAGCCGAAGATGCGCGGTTCAGCAAAGGCGAATCCGCGTTCTGCAGATATCCTGCCACACGACTGCGATCATCACGATCCAAAAAAGCGTTGGGATCAAAGGCCGGAGAGCTGACCAAGGCCAGGATCTCGCCGGTATCCGGGTCCAGGACCACAGCCGCACCGCGCCGGCCGTCCAGCGCATTGTAAGCCGCCTTCTGGATACGCATATCGATCGTCAGTTGAACGTCACTGCCCTTGGAAGGTTCGCTTACGCTGAGGACCCGCATCTGCTGGCCCAAGCTGTTGACCTCGATCTCACGGCCACCCGCATTGCCGCGCAGAAGGTCATTGTAGAACTCCTCAATGCCAGAATACCCGATCATCTCCTCGGCGCTGTAGCCGTATTCGGTAATCTTGCGGACACGGTCAGGATCAGGCTTGCCGACATACCCGATCACATGCGCCCCGGCCTCAGCGTACGGGTTTTCCCGTCGGTAATACTCAAGGACCATGCGCCCGGGAAAGCGGAAGGCATTCTCCTGGATCACGATCGCCTGCGAGCGGGAAATCCCCTCAGCCACACTCACCGGCGAGAACGGCGTCAGCTTGTTCCTGAGGTAACGCTCCCGTAATTCCTCAGCCGGCTGGTCAAGGACCTTGGCCAAAAAACCAAAAACCTCGGTCTTCCTGCCCAGATCCTGAGGCACGATCACGGCATGGTAGGCCTTCTGACTGTCAGCAATGACCTTGCCGTTACAGTCCAGAATATCTCCCCGCTCTCCCTCAAAAGGCACCACCCGCAGGGAATTGCTCTGGCTCAGATTATGGAAATATCCGCCGCGGATGACCTGCAGATAGAACAGGTTCAGCACGATAAGGCCGAACAGGAAAATAATGATGTTGCGGATAATTTGGATACGCATTTTAATGGGGCGCTCATTTAAAATTTCAAAGCCCGGGCAACTCCACGCAGGCGTTCGAAAACAAATATCGTGACCAGAAGGGTCATGACCGTCTGCGGGAACCAGATGCTTCCCCACGCCTCGGCCCAGCGGATCTCTTCAAATGTCATAATATGAAGGATGCCCATGATGATGGTATGCGCGGTCAAAACACACAGAACCATCCACAGCTTGGAGAAATCAGACCCACGCTCGTAGCAATACCGGCGGATCACGGTCGCCAGATAGGCAAACAGAACAAAGGCAAAGATGTTCGCGCCAAAAGGCAGGGTCGTAAAACAATCCTTGAGCCCGCCGGCCCAGAATGCGGCCCACAGGCTGTAGCGGATACCGGAATAAAGGTAGAAAAAAATAACGACAAGCAAAAGCAGCTGTGGCGCGCCCCAGCGTCCAAAGACATTGAACAGGGTAAACTCCAAGAGGAGCACCAGATAGCAGGTAATGGGAATGATAATGATCTGAAGCATATCAAAAGTCAGCTGTCAGCACGCCAGCTGTCAGCAGATGTCAGCTGACCGCTGACTGGGAAACTTATTTAATTACAAGAACCTCTTCCACCCTGGCGATATCAACGACCGGATCGATCTCGACCCGCGGCGCCTCTCCCGGACCGCCCGGAGACACATCACGGACAACGCCGACCATGACGCCAGCCGGGAACGCGCCGCTCAAGGACGAGGTTACCAACTCATCCCCAACGCGAATATCGGCATCCTCCGGAAGGTAATCCAGGCGGCAGCGGCCGGACAAAGAGCCGCTCAAAAGCCCGCTCTCCCGCG
>JADFXE010000041.1:0-4502 GCA_015233705.1 Candidatus Omnitrophota bacterium | reverse complement strand
GGCGACCTTGCCTACCACACCGGAAGAATTAACGACCGCCATATTGGCCTTAATACCGTCGGAACGGCCCTTGTTGATCATCAAAGACGAATTCCAGTTGGACGGATCCCGCGCAATGACCGATGCCGCCTCGGAAGAAAACATGGACCGGCTCTTGAGATCCAGAAGCTCTGCATAACGCCGGTTTTCCCGCGACATTTCCTCGAACCCGACCACCCGGGCCTTCAGAGTGCTCACCTCGCGCTGCAGTTTCTGATAATCATTCCAAGTCTTGCGGTAAGACAGGAGGCGCCGCACCTCCTCGACCGGCCAACGCACAATAGAGACGGACGATGTCCCGACAGACATGGTCGCCATCTTGACCTCATGCCAGAAGGACGCATTGAAAAATATCAGAATAAAGGGGATCGCAACAAAAAGGCTGTAAACAATTTGTTTGGGGATCTTGCGGAACATAGAAAAAGACACTCGACACTAGGCACTAGAAAAACCTTTGAGAAAAGAAATCTTCTCCTTTTTACCTTCTAGTGTCTAGTGTCCAGTGTCTTATTAGAAATCCAATTTCGCCTGTGCCATCAAACGCCGACGGAGAGAGGCGGGCATATTCAGCGTCTCCCCTGTCCCGCGCACAACAGCCGTATTCGGGTCCTCGGCAACATGGACCGGCAGGCCCGTCTCTTCAGCAATACGCTTGTCAACCCCGCGCAAGAGCGAACCGCCGCCCGCCATCACGATCCCGCGGTCGATGAGGTCAGCCGCCAGCTCCGGCGGCGTATGTTCCAAAGTCGACTTGGCAGCATCCACGATCTGCTGCACAGTGTCAGCCAGCGCCTCACGGATCTCGACTGAGGTAATGGAAATCGTCTTGGGAAGCCCGGCGATCAGGTCGCGCCCGCGGACATCCATGCTGAGCTCCTCTTCCAAGGGATATCCGGACCCGATGCGGATCTTGATCTCTTCAGAGGTGCGCTCGCCGATCATCAGGTTATAAGTCTTCCGCAGATATTCCACGATGGCCATATCCATCTCATCGCCTGCGATGCGGATGGATTTGGCATAGACAATGCCGCCTAATGAGATCACCGCGAACTCGGTTGTACCGCCACCGATGTCAATGATCATGTTGCCGCCCGGCTCCTGAACCGGCAGACCGACGCCGATCGCGGCCGCCTTCGGCTCTTCGATCAGGACCACGCTGCGGGCGCCTGCCCGCTCAGCTGAATCAATGACCGCGCGTTTTTCAACTTCCGTGATCCCGGACGGGATCGCGATAACCACCGACGGACGGCGGAACAGCTTGCGCGGCTGGGCCTTGCGGATGAAATACTTGAGCATGGCCTCCGTGACCTCAAAATCAGAGATGACACCGTCCTTCATTGGACGGATGGCGACAATACTTCCCGGCGTACGGCCGAGCATTTTCTTCGCGTCGTCCCCGACCGCCACAACACGGTTGGTCTCCTTCTCAATCGCCACGACAGACGGCTCGGAGATTACCACGCCTTCGCCCTTGACGAACACAAGGGTCGTGGCTGTGCCGAGGTCAATGCCGAGATCGCTGGAGAAAAGGCCGAGGAACTGGTCCCAGAGGTTCTGGAACAATCTGATAAGTTTTTGGATCATGAGTGTCCCTTTTGTCGAGGAGACGTTAACAAAGATATTTTTTCAATATTTCCCGGAAAAAATGTGACCTTATAGTATCTGAAAAGAAATATTAAGTCAAAGAGTTTTTAAGGGGCCGGGGCGTAACCGCTTGAAAAAGGATGATTTAAGACGAAAGATGCGGCTCTAGGCGCCCAAGGAGCGCAAGGCCTTCACAAAACCGGGATAAGATTTGGCCGTGCATTCCATATCTTTAACACTCACCCCCACCCGCAAGCCCAAAACAGCAAAAGCCATGGCCAGCCGGTGATCATGATGCGGATCCAAAGCCACACCTTTTTTATAGGAATCCTGAGGATAAATAATAAGCTCACCCGGACGTTCTTCAATCCTGGCACCAACCTTCAGAAGCTCCTTACGAAGATCGCTGATCCGGTCAGACTCCTTGACCCGCGCATGACCGATATCCTTAAGATGCGTCTGACCTTTGGCGAACATGGCCGCAACTGCCATGATCGGTACCAGGTCCGGACAATCCTTGAGAGAAAAAACGCCGCCCTTCAAGAGCGCTGGCCCCTGGATATGGATGGCCTGCCCGGTCCGCTTCATCCTGACACCCATTTTCCTTAAGAATCCCAAAATAGCGCCGTCGGACTGGACCAAACTGTTATCAAACTTCCCCTTCAGCGTCACGTCAGAATCAAGCAGCGCGGCCGCAACCATGAAGAAAGCGGCCAGACCGTAATCCGAAGGAACATGAAAATCCTGAAGGCCGTCGAACTCCTGCCCGCCGGGGATCACAAACTCACGAGCCGACCTTTGCAGAATACGGATTCCGGCCCTGGCCAGGATCTGGCGGGTCATGACAATATAATCGCGAGAAACAAGTTCTTTGCCAGTCAGCAGTAGGCGCGTGTTGCCAACAGCCCGCGGGCAGGCGATCATCAAGGCTGAAATAAACTGGGAACTGACCGAGCCGTCAACACTGATCAGCCCGCCTTTGATCTCGCCACCCTTAAATGATATCGGCACTGATTCTTTGGGACCAATGCCTTTGATGTCAAGCCCGCAGCCGCGCAAGGCCTCGCACAGATGACCGTTCGGCCGGCCGACGAGAGTGCCCTTCCCTGAAACCCTGGCTGTCCTGGAATAAAAAGGTAAGAGCGGAAGAACGAAACGCAGCGATGTCCCTGACTCACCCACATCGACCGCCAAAGATTTGCGAAGCGCAACGGCCCTGGACGGCTCGATAAAATACTTCCGCCCCGTCCTTGTAACCTTGGCGCCAAAGGCCCGGGCCACACGCAGCGCGACCTTGGCATCATCGCAGTCAGACGGCGCTATGAGAGTGGAACTTCCACCGCAAGCAGCAACAAAGAAAGCACGGATGGAATAGGATTTGGAAGCAGGAAGCTCGATCGAGCCCTGAAGTTTCTTGGCGGAAAGGACTTTGAACGTCATAGTAAAAAGTTACGCCACACGTCTGCTGACCGACGCAGCAGGCCTGACTCTCTCATTACCTCTTAGGGACAACCTGATCGCCCTTGCGAACCTTATGGCTGGTAAGCGGCGGTATGAAATCCGCAGCTGACATCTCTTCCTGAACACGGGACGCTTTAACGTCACCCAGGTAGGTCTTGCCGCGATAGACGGACATGACATCACCTTCCTTGACATTATTCTTGGCACCCAGGTCAAAGATCAAAAACTCGGTCTCGGAATCAACATTAAGAACCCGCCCTTCAGGGGCAGAGTCAGGCGTTACCACAATGCGGTCAAGGCTTACGCGATCCTGATTAACCCTGGCCGGAACCTTCCTCTCCAGGGGATCTCTCTTTGCAGAGGCAGCGGCAGCGGTTGCCGTGGCAGCCGCCTGCTCGAAATCCTTGACCTTCTTTTCCAGATCATCATTTTTTTTCTGAAGCTCATCGACCTTCTGCTGAAGTCCGGTCGTATTATCGGTCTGGCTGCGCAACTTCTCCTCAGCCTGCTTAAGACTGGCCTGGATCGCCTCCAGCTGGGCGGTCATCTTCTGGCGCATGTCCACTTTAGATTTGGCCTCTTCCTCTAAAGCGTCCTTAAACTTCTTGTTTTCTGTCTTGGCCTGCTCCTTAAGATTCTTCTCGAGATCAAGCTCCTGCATCAGATTGTTGATCTTCTCGTCCGCGTCCTTGTTCTTGCCCTTAAGCACATCGATGTTTTCCTGGGCCTCCTTCAGCGCGGCCTCGATCTTCATATTCCGGTCACGGGCATCGGCCAGGGATGTCTCGGCTTCCTTGCGTCCCTGCGACTCCTGGGAGAGATAAAAAAGGCTGATGGCGATCGCGCAGGCAAGAATGACGACAAAAAGGGCAAGGATAATGACCGCTGTGTGGCTGTTCTTTTTCATATTCACTCCCGAAGATTTTTCAACCAATGCCATATAGCCTCCATTATAAACCCAAAATCCGATACTGATAAAAAAGACGCCTGAGAAGTAAAGATATTATCTAAAAAACTCGCTAAGTGCAAGTTATATAAATGCTTTGAACTCTTCTGGCAAAGGAACCGAGATCTCCATCGGCTCATCTGATGACGGATGATGAAAAAAAATCGACTGGGCATGCAGGGCCAAACGAGGGAAACTGTCCTTGTGGCCGTACTTGTCATCCCCCAGGATCGGATGACCGATATGCTTCATGTGAAGGCGCAACTGATGTGTGCGGCCCGTTTCTGGAAAAAGAGCAAGGGCGCTGACAGACTTGACCCTGGCCGAGGCCGCAAGACCTTTGGAACGCTTGATGACCGTATAATACGTCACCGCCTCCTTGCCGTCCCCGGAACCCTTGCGGGCGACCTGGCGCATATCGTGATATTTGGGATGGCGGGTAATGGCCGCCTCGACAACCCCTTCATCGAAC
>JADFXE010000040.1 GCA_015233705.1 Candidatus Omnitrophota bacterium | reverse complement strand
ATCCGTAAGATGGAATCCGAGATCCAGTCGCTCAGGAACGCCTGTGATGAGCTGAGGGCTCGTCTGGAGCGGGAAGAAGGAATTTGAGTCTCCTGTTATCGTTGTTGTCCGAGTTCTCTCTCTGTGCAATAATGCCCGCCTTATGAAATTTTATTCCCTTATAAAGAAAGAAAAGACCACCAAAGCCCGTCGGGGTGTCGTGCATACGGCCCACGGCGATATCCAGGCGCCGTTTTTCATGCCGGTCGGCACCAAGGCAACGGTCAAGACCCTGTCTCAGGAAGATCTCCACGCGACCGGCTCCGAGGTCGAGCTGTCTAATACCTACCATCTTTTTCTCCGTCCGGGCTGCGACATTATCCAGAAGGCGGGCGGGCTTCACAAGTTCATGAGCTGGCCCAGGGCGATCCTGACCGACAGCGGCGGCTACCAGGTCTTCAGCCTGACGGATTGGCGCAAGCTGACGGATGAAGGCGTTGAGTTCCAGTCGCATCTGGACGGGCTTAAGCATTTTCTGACGCCTGAGCGCGTTATGGAGATCCAGGCGATCCTGGGTTCTGACATGGTCATGCCGCTTGATGAATGTTCGCCCTATCCGTGCGAATACAAACCGGCGGCTGAGGCGGTCAGGCGGACAACCATGTGGGCGCAGCGTACCAAGGCGCATTTTGACAAGACCGGCATGCGCGAGCGCGGCCAGCGGCTTTTTTCGATCGTTCAGGGTTCGGTCTACAAGGACCTGCGCGAGCAGTCGGCCAGAGAGCTTATTGCGTTGGACACCGACGGCTATGCCATCGGAGGCGTCTCGGTCGGCGAGCCGGTCAAGGAGATGTTCGAGGTCTTAAGCTGGGTCGTGGACATGCTTCCCGAGGATAAGCCTCGCTATTTCATGGGTATCGGCATGCCGGACCAGATCGTCAAGGCCGTTGGCATGGGCATTGACATGTTTGACACCGTGATCCCGACGCGTTACGGCCGTTACGGCACCTGTTTTACCAGCCGCGGGCAGGTCGTGATCCGCAACGGTCAGTTCAAGGAGGATTTTTCACCGCTGGACCCGGAGTGCGGCTGTCCCAGCTGCCGCAATTATTCCCGCGCTTACATCAGGCATTTGTTCAATGCCGGCGAAGTTTTGGGGCTGAAACTGGCCGCCTACCATAATGTCTACTTCTACGTCAATCTCATGGCTCGCATCCGCGAGGCCATCGAGGATGACCGCTACGAGGAATTCCAGCAGGAGTTCTTCCGCAAGTACGGCTCGGAATTCGCAGGAAATTAAAATTCAATTGCTTGACAACTTCATTAGCCATGCTAATCTTTAGCAAGGCTAAGGAGTTCCCGAGAGATGAAAACCCCTGCACAGATCGCTGAAGAAGTCGCCATGATCGGCCCGCGCATCGGCCGCAAGATCCTGGCTGACCTTTCCCGAGTTGCTGACATTACGCCGGCTCAGATGTGTGTCGTTATGTGTCTGCTTCATAATGGTCCATGCCGTTCTTCGGACATTGTCAAGGAGCTGAAGGTCGCGGCTCCGACGGCCACCGGTATCGTTGACCGCCTGGCAACAGCCGGGTATGTCAGCCGGTCGGAGGACAAGGAGGACCGCCGGGTGGTTGTTGTTGAGCTTACAGCTGAAGGCAAGAAACTCGCTCATAAATTACGGGCAGTTGTTATTGAACGCTGGACCGAGATCCTCTCCAAGATCCCGCGTGAAGATGCGGAAAAATATTTGGAAATACTAAAAAAAATCAATGAGGCGTTATGAAAAAACTTCTCCTGTTTGTGTTCTTGGTTTTCTGTGCGGCGAGCGTCCGTGCGGCCGACAGCCTGACCCTCAAGGAATGTTATGACCTGGCGCTCAAGCGCAGCGAGACCATCGGCATCCAGAAGGAGCTTATTAGGGAAACCGAAGGCCTGATTCTGCAGTCGTTGGGCACAGCGCTTCCCAAGGTTGCCTTTGCTTATTCCCAGAAATGGCAGGATGAGGGCAAGCAGCAGATCAACGGCGGTTACGCGCCTGAGGCCAAATTCACGCTGACCCAGCCTTTGTTTACAGGATTTAAGGAGTTTGCTGCGATCGGCGCGAGCAAGCATGTTGGCAAGCAGCGCCAGGCCGAGTTGCAGCGGGCCAGGGAGCTTCTTTTCACGGATGTGTCGGACGCCTTCTACCTCTATTTAAGCTATCAGGAGGATGAGGCAACGGTCCAGGGCATTGCCAAGGCGGCAGAGGATCGCCTCGCCGAGCTCAAGAAACGCGAGGCCATTGGCCGTTCCCGCACCAGCGAGGTTGCCAGCGCTGACGCTCAGTTGAAGAGGACTGAGGCGCTTTTGGAGAGCGTGCGCGCCCAGCGAGAGGTGGCGGGCCAGCTTTTGGAATTCCTGATCGGCCGCAGCGTTGATCAGCTGAAGGACGGGGACCTGCCGGAGGAGAAGGGTTCGCTGGATGAGCTGGCTGGCAAGATCGACCAGCGGGCGGATGTGGTGGCGGCGCGGGAATCGTTTGAGTCGTTCAAGAATAATGTGACAGCTGCGCGCTCTGCCTTTTTCCCATCCGTCTCTATCGGCGGGAACGCGTACACGAAACGTTCGGACACCTATGAAGGTAATGACTGGGACACGACGCTCACTGTCTCGGTCCCGATCTTCAATGGCACGACCGATATCGGCAGCTATGCCCAGGCCAAGGCGCAGAAGAACGAGGCTGATCTCAGGCTGAGCCTGGTCCGTCGTCAGGCCTTGCTGGACCTCAAGAGCGCTTACACCAAATGGCAGGCCGCTGGCCGGACGCTTTTGGCGCTCCAAAAGGCCCTGGATGCGTCGGAGAAAAATTATCAGCTGCAGCAGGAGGATTTCAACCACAGTCTGGTCAATAACCTGGATGTGCTTCAGGCGCTGCAGGATCTGGAGAGCGTCCGCCGGGACTATGTCGCGGCCAAGAGCAATGCCAAGCGCGCCTACTGGAATTTGAAAGTTGCCACAGGAGACATTGAGAAATGACACTCGCCGACATTTCGATCAAAAGACCGGTTTTTGCCTGGATGGTGATGATCGGGCTCATGTTCTTTGGACTCTTCAGTTATTTTCGTATGGGCGTAAGCCAGCTTCCGAACATTGACTTTCCGGTCGTATCTATCAATTTGACCTGGGAAGGCGCGGCGCCTGAGGTCATGGAAACGGATGTTGTGGACCAGGTCGAGCAGGCGGTCATGGGCGTGCAGGGGATCAAGGATATTTCCTCGTCGACGCGCGTGGGCCAGGCCACGATTACGCTCGAGTTTGAGCAGGGGCGTGATATTGATTTTGCTGTGCAGGAGGTGCAGACCAAGATTGCACAGGCCCAGAGGCTCCTGCCGACGAATATGGACCCGCCGGTCATCACCAAGGTCAATCCGGCGGAACAGCCGATTATTTGGATGGCGGTGACCGGGGATAAGCCGCTGCGGCAGCTCATGGAGTATGTCCAGAGTCATCTGCAGGATAAGTTCTCTTCCCTGAGCGGCGTCGGTGAGGTCATGCTGGGAGGGTATGTGGACCCGAACCTTCGTGTTTGGGTCGATGTGAACAAATTGAACGCTTACGAGTTGACGGTTGATGATGTGGTCAGCGCGATCGGCGAGGGTCATGTCGAACTTCCGGCAGGAAGAGTTGAGACCAAGATACAGGAGCAGGATGTCCGCATGATGGGTGAGGCGAGGAATCCCGAGGAATTCGGCGACATCCTCATCACCAAACGCGCCACCGTTCCGATCTATCGGCCTATTTACATGAAGGATGTTGCCACTATCGAGGATGGCCTGGCGGATATCCGGCGCCTGTCCCGGTTTAATGGCGAGCAGGCGGTCGGCCTGGGGATCAAGAAACAGCCGGGCACCAACGAAGTCGAGATCGCCCACCGGGTCAAGGAGCGTCTGGCCCAGATCCAGAAGGAACTTCCACCGGGGATCAAGATGGGGATCGTGGTCGATCGGACCAAATTTATCGAGGACTCCATCCATGAATTGACGATCACCCTGCTTCTTTCCGCCCTGATCACATCGCTGGTCTGCTGGCTTTTTCTGGGGGCATGGAGCGCGACTTTGAACATCCTTCTGGCCATTCCGACGTCGATTTTGGGGACGTTTTTGGTCATCAATTTCTTACATTTTACGCTCAATACCTTTACGGTGTTGGGACTGTCTTTGGCCATCGGGATCGTGGTCGACGATTCGATCATGGTCCTTGAGAATATCGTGCGCTACCGGGAGAACGGGTATGCCCGGCTGGAAGGCGCTCAGGAGGGCGCGCGGCAGATCACTCCCGCGGCCGCAGCCACGACCATGGCCATGATCGCGATCTTTATTCCGGTCATTTTTATGGCCGGGATCATGGGGAAGTTCTTTTATGAGTTCGGGATCACGATCTCGGTCGCCGTCGGGCTTTCGCTGCTTGAGGCGCTGATGCTCACGCCCATGCGTTGTTCACAATTCCTGGAGATCCATGCGCGGACCACCTGGCTCGGCAAGGGTGTGGAGCGGAGCTTTAAGGCTCTGGCGGCCGGCTATCGGTCTTCGCTGACTTGGGCGCTCCGTCACCGCATGATGATTTTTATTGGTGCGCTTGTCGTCTTTGTGATTTCTTTGGGATTGACCAAACTGTTAAGGAATGAGTTCGTCCCTCCGCAGGACCAGAGCATGTTCATGGTCTCGATCAAGACTCCGCCGGGATCGTCCATTGATTTCACCAATGAGCGGTTTCGCGAGGCAGAGAAATTTGTGGCGTCCCGTCCGGAGACCCTGAGGTATTTTGAGGCCATCGGCGGGTTTAACGGGGGTGACGTGAACACCGGGATCTTTTTTATGACTTTTAAGGATCCCAAGGACCGCCCCGTGGATGCGAAGGCAAAACACCGGCTGTCGCAAGGGGAGCTCATGATCCTGTTCCGAAAAGAACTGAACAAGGTTCCGGGGATCCAGGCCTTTGTGCAGGACCTGTCCTTGAGCGGATTCTCGGCCAAGCGCGGGTTTCCCATTGAGATCTCTGTCGCGGGCCCGGATTGGGGAAAGCTCGTCGATTATGCCATGAAGATCAAGGACGGCATGGCCAAGACAGGTCTTATGGTGGACGTTGATACCGATTATCTCGTCGGGGCTTCGGAGATTCAGGTCGTCCCGGACCGGAAGAAAGCGAATGATCGGGGGGTGGCCATTGCTTCGATCGGTTCCGCGATTAATACCCTGATCGGCGGCGATCGTGTCGGAAAGTACACCAGTAACGGCCGGCGTTATGATGTCCGCGTCAGGTTGCTGGCCGACCAGAGAACGAAAAAAGAAAATATCGACCAGCTGTGGGTCTGGAATAACCGCGGAGAGAGGGTGCAGCTGAAGGATGTCGTGACCGTTGTGGAGAAGCCGACGGCCCAGATCATTACGCGCCGTGCGAGAGAGCGGGCCATTTCACTTTTTGCCAATGTGGCTCCCGGAAAATCACAGGCAGACGCGATCGCGGCGGCCTTCAAGGTCGGGACAGGAATCCTTCCGGAAGGCTATCACATGACCTTAAGTGGCAGCGCCCAGACCTACCAAGAATCCTCCCAGAGCATGGCTCTGGTCTTTTGGTTGGGGATCGTCGTGGCGTACATGGTCCTGGCTTCCCAGTTTGACAGTTTTGTCCATCCTCTTTTAATTCTCCTGGCGCTTCCTTTCAGCATCTCGGGCGCGGTCGTGGCGCTGTTGATCGGCAGGCAGTCGATGAATATTTACAGCATCATCGGAGTCATTCTCCTCATGGGCATCGTGAAGAAGAATTCCATTCTTCTGGTCGATTTTACCAACCAGTTGCGTGCGCAGGGAAAGAGTGTGGATGATGCGCTTTTAGATGCTTGTCCGATCCGGCTGCGTCCCATTATTATGACCTCGGTGGCGACGATCGTGGCCGCGATCCCGCCGGCTCTGGCCCTGGGACCGGGCGCGGAGATCCGTGTCCCGATGGCCATTGCGGTCATTGGCGGCGTCATTGTATCGACGTTCTTTACGCTGTTTGTCGTGCCAAGCGCCTACCGCATGACCGGGCGCGAGTGGCTCAAGATCCTGGCTGGGCTGGTGGTCCTGGGCTTGGGAATCTTCCTGTTCTCGCATTTCGCACAGCTTGTGCATTTGAAACCGTAATTGAACAAAGGCGTGTTCCATGGCTTCGGCCCAGCAGAATTTATCTCCCAGGAGGCTCAGTCTCAACGGTATTTTCCGTGCGCTGAAGCATCGCAATTTTCGTCTTTTCTTTTTCGGCCAGCTGGTCTCCTTGGTGGGGACGTGGATGCAGACCGTGGCCATGGCCTGGCTGGTGTATCGCCTGACAAATTCCCCTTTTCTTCTGGGTTGCGTGGGCTTTTCCCTGAGTTTTCCGGCGATCATCTTTTCTCCTTTGGCGGGTCTTTCCGCCGATCGGTTTGACCGCCGCAAAATTCTCTTTATGGTCCAGGCGTTGTCCATGCTGCAGGCTGCGATCCTCACGGTGCTTATTTTTACCCATAGCATTCAGATCTGGCAGGTCATGACCCTCAGCGTTTTTCTGGGGATCCTTAATGCTTTTGACCTTCCTGTCCGCCAGACGTTTTTTAAGGACATGATCGAGGACAAGAATGATCTCAGCAATGCGATCGCGCTTAATTCTTCTGTCTTTAATGCCTCGCGTCTGATCGGACCGGCTGCGGCGGGGATGATCATTGCGCTGTGGGGCGAGGCGGCCTGTTTTCTTTGCAATGCGATCAGCTTTATCCCGATACTCCTGGCCTTGTCTATGATGCGGATGCCGAAGCGTGTCCGCAAGGCAGGCCAGGGTGATGTGATGAGGGAGCTCAAGGAGGGGGTTCGTTACGCCTTTGGTTTTATGCCGATCCGGGCGATCCTGTTATTGCTGTGCGCGCTGAGCCTTCTTATGGGTGCGTTTCAGACGCTCTTGCCGGTTTTTACCAAAGAGGTTTTTGGCGGCGGCCCCAAGACGCTCGGGTTCTTGCTGTCTTTTTCCGGTGCCGGGGCCTTGGTCGGCGCATTCTGGCTTGCCGGTCGGCAGACCGTGGTCGGCCTCGGGCGTCACGTTGCGGTCGCAGGCATGGCCGCTGGAACGGCCATGATGTCTTTTGCGGTGCTCGCTGATGTGCACTTGGCGTCGCTTGCGGCGTTGGCCAGCGGCCTGGCCATGATCCTGGGGATCGGCGGGAGCAATATCATTCTGCAGTCGCTGGTGGATGAGGACAAGCGGGGCCGCGTGATGAGTCTTTACGGATTGGCCCTGGTTGGCATGGCCCCGGTGGGGAGCCTGGCGGCTGGTATTCTGGCAACACGTGTGGGTATCGTCGGGACCATGGTCCTTGCGGGTAGTCTGGCAACGCTGGCTGGATTTCTGTTCTGGCTTTACCTACCCCATTTTCGCGCCAAGGTGCGTCCGGTTTACGTCGAGAAGGGGATACTTTCTCAAGTGTGATCAAGGCCGGCTTTGACAGCCTGCCTGACAGCGGGTATACTTTCTCGCGAGATTTCTAAAAGAAAGAGAAGATCATGTTCGAACATCGTCATCAGCCGCTTTTGGCGCAAGGCAAATTCATTCAGAGGATGTGTATCTGTGCGCTGATCTCCGTCGGAATGCTGGCCGTGACCGTCTTTATCGGGGCTGTGGCTTATCATTCCCTGGAGCATTTGTCCTGGGTCGATGCTTTTCTGAACGCGGTTCTGGTCATGACCGGTTTGGGGCTGACCGTCACTTTGCAGAGCGCGGCGGCCAAGGTTTTTACAAGTTTTTATGCGATTTTAAGCGCAATTGTTTTCTTTTCGGTCCTTGCCATTCTGTTCGCTCCGCTCATTCACCGCGCCTTCCACCGGTTCCACCTGGACCTCGACGGGAGATAGGGTATGCTTCGTTTTGACGTCATCACCATATTCCCTGGGATGTTTTCAGCTGTGCTGGATGAATCGATCATGAAGCGTGCGCAGGCAAAGAAACTGGTTGATTTTCGCGTTCATGATCTGCGGGATTATTCCAAAGATCCGCACCGCAAGGTCGATGACCGTCCCTTTGGCGGCGGGCCGGGCATGGTCATGACGCCGCAGCCGTTGATCGATGCGGTCAGGAAGATCAAGGGCCGGCGCAAGGCCCGGGTGATCTACATGTGTCCGGGCGGGGCGACCTTTACGCAGAAGAAGGCGCGCGAGCTGTCTCAGGTCAAAAATGTCATCCTTATCTGCGGTCATTATGAAGGGATCGATGAGCGTGTCCGCGAGATGGTGGTGGATGAGAGCCTGTCGATCGGCGATTATGTCCTGACCGGAGGGGAAGTGCCGGCCATGGTCGTGATCGATGCCGTGACGCGCCTGGTGCCGGGTGTGGTAGGCAAGGAGGCGTCGCTGGAGGAGGAGTCGTTTGAAGGCGGACTCCTGGAATACCCGCACTACACGCGTCCTGCAGATTTTTGTGGAAAAAGCGTACCTGCTGTGCTATTATCCGGCAATCATAAAACGGTTGCGGCGTGGCGACACGCTCAGTCCGTCGAGAGAACCAAGAGGTTAAGACCAGATCTATTAGAGAAGTAATGCAAGGAGAGCATCATGTCAGGCCGTATTGAGAAACTTCAGAAATTCGAGCAGCAGTTCATCCGCAAAGACATCCCGGATTTTAACGTCGGGGATACCATCAAGATGAAGATCAAGGTGCAGGAGGCGGACAAGATCCGTCTTCATCCGTGGGAAGGCGTTGTCATCGGCAAGCGTGGCACGGGCAGCAAAAAGACATTCACCGTGCGCAAGGTCTCTTTTGGTGAGGGCGTGGAAAAGATTTTTCCGCTCCATTCGCCGGTCATTGAGAGCCTCAAGGTCGTCAGCCGCGGTTCGATCAAGCGTGCCAAGCTGTTCTATCTTCGTGATAAGAGTGGCAAGGGTGCACGCATTGATACCACTGCTGTTACCGAGAGCGCTCAGGCGCAAGCCGCGGCTCCGGCCTCGGCCCCTGCCGCTGCCTGATGGCGCGTTTGCCAGCAGCACAACAGGATTTTTTGATGTACGAAACTAAAGCGAAAGCCAATGGCTTTCGCTTTGTTTTTGGCGTGGATGAGGCGGGCCGCGGTCCTCTCGCCGGGCCAGTGGTTGCGGGCGCGGTCCTTCTCAAGGATACCCATTTTGAAAATCTCATTGCTGATTCAAAACTGTTAAGTCCCCGGCAGCGTGACCGGGCCTTCCTGGAGATCCAGGAACGCGCCTGGTTTGGGATCGGGATCATGAATGAGAAGGTGATCGACGAGATCAACATCCTGCGCGCGGCGCATCTGGCCATGACCGCCGCGGTCCATGATCTGGTCCAGCATCTTCCGGTGGACATCAGCGGGGTGGAGGATTTCCGGCGTTCGGTGAAGGTCCTCATTGATGGCAATCTTTTTACCGGACGGTTGCCTTATTCCATTGAGACGATCGTTGGCGGTGACGGCAAGAGCCTTTCCATTGCCTGTGCCAGCATTATTGCCAAGGTCACCCGGGACAGGATTATTGAGCAATACGATCAGATTTATCCTCAGTATGGGTTTAAGGCGCACAAGGGTTATCCGACGCTCGTGCATCGCGAGGCGATAAGAAAGTTCGGTCTTTCGCCGATCCACAGAAAAACATTTCGAGTCTCCTGACCGGCGCAAATGAGATCTCACAAACTTGGAAAAGACGGTGAAGCATTCGCTCTGGACTTTCTCTCGGCCCAGGGTTACAAGATTCTGGAGACCAATTACCGCGTCAAAATGGGCGAGATCGACGTCATTGCCGACGACAAGGGAACGGTTGTTTTCATCGAGGTCAAGGCGCGGACCGAGGGCGGGTGGGATGCCTTTGAGGCGGTCCACCGGGGCAAGCAGAGAAAGATCGTGCGGGTCGCGGAAAGTTATCTGGTCGAGAAGTTCGGCCGGGTCGATGTGCGTTCGCGTTTTGATGTCCTGGCGGTCCATGCCGGTCCGGACGGAACGCTGACGGGTGATCTTCTCAAGAATGCCTTTATGGCAGGGTAAACGGATTTTAAGGGTTTGCGGGCTTCTGAATTTTATATCGGCGGGGACTGTCGCTTCGGCGCCCGTCGATGCAGGATTGTTGGCATTGTTTGCTCCGAATTTTAATGAACAAGGAGGCTTCTTGATACCCAAAGTGAATTTTCGTTCGATCATTGTTTTGTTGGCTTTGTCTTACGTGTTTTTCATGCTCGGTAACGGCATTGTCAGCATGACGCATCCGGACGAGGTTTTTTACGCCCAGACTGCCAGGGAAATGGCTGCCCACCAGACCTGGACAACGCCGATCCTTTTTGATAACCCGCAGTTCGAGAAATAAACATCTCCCCATCACCCATGAGAGATATGGCTCGAGCCGGAAAAAA
>JADFXE010000039.1 GCA_015233705.1 Candidatus Omnitrophota bacterium | reverse complement strand
TATCCAGGGGCGCGGGTATGTGACTCCGCAGGATGTGAAATCCATCGGTCTGGATCAAAAATCCGCCCCACACCTTACGCCCTGAACCACTCGCTGCACAGTTTTTGTTTGTTCTCGATGAGAAGGTTCATATACTCCAGCTCAAGCGCAACCATCTCTTCATCCTCTTTTCGCAGCCACTCGGACAGCCACGCAAAACGCATCGCGACCAGGAACTCGACAAAATACTGCCAGCTCACCGCTGAAAAGCCCGCCGACGCCTTAAGCTGAACGATCAAATTGACCACAAGATCGCTGACCAGGCTCGAAGGATGCTCCATGCCCAAACACCCGATCATGTTGGCCACGTCATAGATCTCGGGCTTCATTCCCAGGAATTCCCAGTCAATGACCGCACGGATATCGTCACGCCCCCAAACCACATTCAAAGGATGAAAATCCCCGTGGCAGAATCGCAGCGGAAGCGTGTCGTGCGCAGCCGTAAAATCCCGCTCCAGAAAGGCCACGACCGGGTGCACCTTACCGACGATCTCAGGCCGGCGCTGCTCGATCTGCCGCAGGAGCGTGTAGATATAGGCCTTCAGCGAGAACGGCTTCTCCAGCGAAAGAAAAGCCAACCCATTGACCTTTTCGGAAAGCTCGAGCAGAAAGCCGGACAAAACATTGGCCCGCCAGGCTTCGTAGAGATACTTTTCCCGGTCCAGCGGAACGCCGGGAATAAACGGCACCACCTGCCAAAGATCTTCCCCGTACTTTTGAATGTGCGCTCCGCTGCTGCTGACGCGATACGGTGCAATACGGGACATCCCTTTGGCAGACAAAAAATCAAGCGTCTTTACGATCTTCATCTTGGTGTGGTAAGCGGCAGGCGCTATCTCCTCCAGGACAAACAGGGACTTGTTCTCGTCCTCGATTACCACGCGAAAAAGCGTCCGTTCCGGACTGCCGTCAGGCATCAGATGCCGCCGGACGCTCTTGAGCGCAATGCCCCACAGACCGGCGATCTCTTTCAGGACAGTGTCATCATAGGAAGGACGTTTGCCGCCGGAGAGGATCCGGCCGGAAGGCTTGAGGTTCTCGCCGGCCATGACCTGGCGGACAAAGGCCAGGCCCTTATCGCAGCGGCTTCCCTGAACCTCAAGCGCGCCGCTGCTTTTCAATTCGGTCTTCAGGTGACAGCCGTTGGGACACATCAGGCAGATCAGGTCACGAATCATGCATTCCCTAACTCAATCAAAATGCCGCTGGCCAGGAATCCAACAGCCTAATTCTTTACAATCTCACTGAGAACATTGTTGACATCTTCCCGATATACATCCAGCAAGCGGAAGTAGGAAGCGTTCTTGAATATTAAGCTCGACTGGTAATGTCTAAAAATTTTTTCATCTGTAAAATTCTTTATATCGTTGTATGTATTCTTATCAAACACACTCCTGGGATATTCATGCGACATGTTACGCGCAAGTATTGCAAATATATTTTGATTGAGCACCCATGACCTGTCGCTAATTTTACTTGATACGAACTCTATTGTTTCTAAATTGATTATATTCTTATAAAAACACACAAAGCCGAACGAAAGATTTGGACAATAATCCTTATATCCCTGCGCCAACAGAAATTCTTTCTGCTGACTCGGAGATTCTTCTTGATAGTGGATGATTTCTTTTGTGTCATTTTCTATCCACTCGACCAACCTTGCCGGGAAATGGAAAAACAAAACGTCCGAATCCATGGCAATTATCTTGCCGGTGTTAGAAAGAAGGCCGAAATCAAACAGCTGCAGCGCGTTAATGCAATCTTCCCTGTATTTTCGACAATTTGGATACTTTTGTAATACGGCAAAGATCTTTTTGCCAGCTTCTTTCTTGCCAATTATTCCGACACCTTTAACGTGGCTCCTTAACAAAGCCATATCTTTATCAGTCAAGCTTCCGTCATCATGAACAATGACAGCCAGATTGTTATAAAACCTTAAAAGCGATTTTATCGCCGCAATGTACATGTTTAAATAGCGATGACAAATCAGCGAATGCACTTCGGTGCGCGCAGCAGGATTGCACTCAAAACATCTGGTTTGAAGTGTTGTCTTTAAAGCAGCCCGAAGTCGCATTCTTTTGATACCTGCAATTACTGCAAGCCTGAGGTTGGCCGGCAGAAATTTTCTCTTTAATGAAGTCCAAAGCTTACCTAAGCTGCGGAATAGACCTAAAACATTATACTTGAAGAATTGAACAGCAACGACCTGATTCACCCGGTGAGGCACACCGTCCTGCCCCAGAGCATTGCCATAAAGCTTCCTAATGCAATCCAGAAAATCCTGAGTACTTAAACAGGGGCATACCCGAGCACCACTATATAAAACAAAATGATTATAATCTCCACAAAAAAGCTCTTGGCCTTTGCGAGTATAAATAATATTCGTTCCTCCAAAATAACTCGCCAAGACCGAATTGCCACCCTGGACAGAAATGAACTTACGGCAATTGGCAAAGACCATTAACTGCAGCGTATTGAAACTCAAGTCCGGGCTTCTTTTATGCAGTTCCTGGATGGTCAGGACCTCCGGAAACCGCGCGATCAGATCAAAATCACCAAAAGACAAAATCTTACTATTATCAACAGTAATGTCTCCAGCCAAAGCCCTGCAGTAAATCAATTGATATTTATCCCCGAGAATACGAATTATTTCCTCTAAGACAGGAAGATCAATAAAATTGATCGGACTTTTACTGCACCGTCCCGTATTAAACTTATTTAAAATCACTAACGGCTCTTTACCCCAAACAAACCTTTGATTCGAATATTTTTCCCTGTACGGAGGCGGAATCCATTGGGATGAGTTCAATCTAAACACATGTTCGTTCCTATTGGGCAGAGCTTTTCTTTTGCCGGGCTCAACATGCCCTCTAACACCATAACTATCCTCATGGTCTTCCGAGAAATAGTAAAAACACTTCGTGTCTTTTGAGCTGATGGTCTTTCCTAATAAATTGTTTTTATAAAGATAGTACGCATACGGCAACGCTAATTGCAATTCCGGCCCAAATTCCCCGTCATAATCCAAATCAATCTTATCCATTACATCACTCCCCCACCTTGGTTTGCCAGAACTGCTTGGTCTCAACGTCCATGATCGACAGCATCCGGCCGTAGCCAGCGCCGGTATCCATGGCCCAAATATTGCAAAATTTCTGCGGCTGATGCTTGCCGATAAAAAGCAGAGGCGTATGCCCCAGGAAGACCTCGTCATACCCGCCGAGACGAAAGAACGGACTTTCCTCGTTCATGGCAATGGCCTTTTCCAACAGCGAACGATCCCAGATAAAGATATCCTTCGGTGTTTTGTCCAAAGGCGTTCCCGGCAGAAATCCGCCATGAACAAACAGCCGATCGCCTTCCTCAAACCACAGGCGCGCATGCGAAAGAAATTCAACATGCTCTTTGGCCATCTTGGCGGCACCATAAGAGAGGATCGTCCTCTCCCCACCCTGCTCGATCCAGGTCTGATTGATCTTACCAAGCGTCGCCCAGTCAAGCGCCCAGGCATCGTGATTGCCCAGGATATAAATACAATTTTTGATCTTCAAAAGCTCGTCAATACACTCCCGGGTCATGCCGCCCCGATCACACACATCACCCAGTGCGATCAGGCGATCCGTCTCATAATCAAAACTGCACGCCTTCAAGCACCCGATAAGGGCCTTGTACTGCGCGTGAATGTCGCCGATAACAAAAGTTCTCATAATCCCCTGATCCTCCTGCTCAAACTGCAATTTTACGGTCTTTGAAATTTCGCATAGCTACCTCACGAGGCCATAAAAGGGGTTTTGTCGTTCAGCTCGCCCCGCTTTCTGAATCAAGGTAAGCGGGGCTCAATTCACTCCCAAACCCCTTTCATAGCCTCTGACACGTCTTTTTATGTCTTCATATAAAATCTTCGCGTTCTTCTGGCACACGTGTCTCTTGCGCTCTTTGGCCGTGACATGGATCGTATCCTTGTCATTATTCTTGCGCGTAAACCAGACAAATTTCGGGAACCCCTTGAACCGCTTATCCGCATTCACCAGCCGCTCATTCTTAAACTGATACACGCTGTATGAAAGATACTTCTGTTTTTTGCTGGTGTAGATATCACCCAGGATCACTTCCCACTTGCCGTTACCTTTGATATCAACAATGTCCTCAATGCCCGCCGCGATATCGTCGACAAAAGAGATCTTCCGGTACCCGCCGTCGGGTTTGCCCAAATAAATATGGATCTCGCTCAAGAGCGTATCCTTGCCGTGCAGCACAAAAACAACATAATCCCGGGTTCCGTTCCCATCCACATCCAGCGAATAGACCTGACGCGAGAAATCCGGACTCTTCTTGATGAACGACGGGACATCCTTCTCCGCCATGGCCTCGGCTGAAACGTGGTGGAACGGACCTTTTTTAAAAGAATTCGGCGGATTGTTCTTGTAATACGCCATGGCCGAAGGCGCCATACCCGCAAGACCAAGGATCGCCGCAACAGCAACTCTTGCCAAGAAATTAATCATATTGCCCTCCTCGCATCCTGATTATGAAATCTTTGACTCATTCATATGCCTGAGTTCAACGATCTGCCGCATGGCTGCGTCATACCCGCACTGGATCAGCGCCTCAGCCTCATAAAGTTCGAACCACTGAAATCCGCCCAGGTCCGGCGCGATCAGTACATCCGCCTGCCGGCCGCTCTCTTTCGCAAAAACATACTGGGCACTCTGCGACGAGCGCACCACGACATCCGCGATATTAGGCGAAAGCGCCCGCCCTGCCAGCATCTCCAGACGGAACGCCAAAACCTTCCACGGATGCCGGAATAAGGAAATCCTGGATAACTGCTCGCGCCGCTCGGCCGCCTGCTTTTCCCCGCGGCAGACATCCTCCGGCGACGGCAGGACATTGACTGCAATGATCTTCCTGATCCCCATCTGCCGAAGGACATTCACCGGCAAAGGATTTAAAACTCCTCCGTCAACAATCATCTGCCCCGACGCCATGACCGGCGGGATGATCCCGGGAAGCGCAATGCTTTTAAAGACAGCCTCGCTAAGCAACCCCTGGTCAAGAAGGACATCCTCCCGACGTAAAAGATCATGCCCGATCACCTTGAAAGGAATTTTCGTTCCCTGAAAAGTGGCCTGGGCGAACTTGGACTTGAGCCAACGCTCGATCACCTTGCCGTTGACCACAGCTGATACCGGCACCAATCCGAGCAAGGCCAGAAGAACCACCCCGACCGCGGCCAGAGCAGTATATCCGAAAAGCCACAAAAGGCCGCTGATCGCCAGGAGGATCAATCCCCGGCCGATCGGCGGGTCAAATATCTTGAGCGCTCCGACCTTGCTTGAGAACTCCCCGGCGATCTTTTGAAAGTCATCGGCATTGCGTCCGGTCACCCACAGTCCGCCGACGATCGCGCCCATTCTGCAACCAACGACCACATCCACCCGGATCTTCTCCTGCCCCAGAGCGCGGATCACACCCACGTGCGCCAGCCCCAGGGCCGCTCCGCCGCCAAGAACTAGGCCGACCCGCTCATCGCCGCGCCCATTGCGCTCATCTATCGACTGACTTTTGCCATCCATTGCAGTTCTCTTATTTCCCGCCCATCATCGTCTCAATTGTCCGGCGACAATTCCCCTCTTTACAGGGAACATAGGACAGCCCCAGACGACGCTTGATCACATCCTCGGCCGACCGCGCCATTTCCACATCCCGGGCATAAGCCACCTGGGCGGCAATGACCGGCGAGCACGGACAGATTCTTTCTTTCAATAAATGATCCCGACGGGTCAGCTCCAGAACATCCCTGGCCCGGCTGCCGTAGAATCCCTTCAGATAGCTGGCGGTTTCCTCGGCAACCCCGAACTGCGACGCCAAAGTCCTGGCATCCATCCCGCCGTCGCCGCTGCCAAAAAGCCTGAACTGATGCCACGGCATGACCTTGCGGGCCAGGCGCGGCAGGAGTTTCTTGACCACATCCTCGGTGATCGAACGGTAGGTCGTGTATTTCCCGCCCATCAGGAAATAAACACCGTCGCTGGAAACATCAAGCGCGTGTTTGCGCGAAATGCGTGAGGGATGCCCTGCCTCAGCCACCAGCGGCCGCAAGCCGGCAAAGGAAGAAATGATCCTGGAGCGCTCAAAGGTCACCTGCGGGAAAACGCGCGCCGCCTCCTTTAAAAGATACTGGATATCCGCCTCGTCGGCCTGCACATTATCCGGACTCCCATCATAATCTGTATCCGTCGTGCCGATCAGCGAATGGCCCTTGAAGGGGATCATAAAAAAGACGCGACGGTCCTGGCGACTCTGGATCAAAAAAGCCTTCTGCGACATCTGCCCCTCGTAAATGACGTGCGCGCCCTTGGTCACGCGCAAGCGTTTCGGCGCGCCGGGATGGACTTTCTGGATGAGCTCATCTGACCACGGCCCGGCAGCCGCAACGATTCGGGAAGCGCGGATCTCGATCAACCGGCCGCTCTTTGCATCGCGCGCCTTCACGCCGACCGCCTTACCGTTGAGCCTGATGAACTCCTCGACCTTCAGATCATTGGCCACGACCGCGCCAAACTGATCAGCCATAAGCACATTCTCAAGACACATCCGGCCGTCATCCATCTGGGCGTCAAAATATTCGACACCGCCGACCAGCCCGTCGCGCGAAATGCCAGGCGCCGCGGCAATGATCTCATCAAAAGACAGGCCGCGGTGCCGGCCCAGGCTCCAGCAGCCGCTTAAAATCTGGTACATCCAGACACCAAAGGCCATCATCCACAAGGGCCGGGCATCGCCGCGATAGACTGGAATGATGAACGCCAGCGGACGGGACAGATGCGGCGCGATCTGCAGCTGGATGAACCGCTCGCGCAGGGACTCAGCCACCAGGTCAAACTCGAAATGCTCAAGATACCGGATCCCGCCGTGCAAAAGCTTGGTGGAGGCGCTCGAGGCACCGCTGGCCCAGTCGTCTTTTTCAATGAGCGCGACCGACGCGCCGGCAGCTGCCGCCAGATGGGCAATGGAAGCGCCGTTAATGCCGCCGCCAACCACAAGCAGGTCAAATGTCTTGTTTTCCAAACGGGAAATGTCACGCTGCATTGTTATCCTTTGCCAGCCAGGACCTGGCCAATAGCTTTTTTCCAGCCTGCGTACTGCCCCTCGGCCCTGGCCCGGGACACGCTCGGCGCAAAAACCCGGTCAATGGGCTTGGACTTAAAGATCTTCGACGGTTTCCATAAACCAACCGAGACGCCGGCCAGATAGGCGGCCCCGGCGACAGTGGAATCCACCATCCGCGGCCGCACAACCATGATCCCCAGCTGATCGGCCTGAAACTGCATCAGAAAATTGTTCCGACACGCCCCTCCGTCGACAGCCAGGGTCTTGACCTTGAGGCCCGATTCTTTTTCCATAAGACCGAAAATATCCCTGACCTGGTAGGCCATGGACTCCAGCGCCGCACGGATGATGTGGGACACATTCGACCCGCGGGTAAGCCCGACGATCGCGCCCCGGGCGCGCGGCTCCCAGTAAGGCGCGCCCATTCCCGCAAAGGCCGGGACAAAATAGACACCCCCCGTATCTTTGAGGCCCGCGATCAGGCTCTCGGTCTGGGACGAATCCGTGATCACCTTAAGTTCATCGCGCAGCCACTGCACAACCGCGCCTGCCATAAAAACCGCGCCTTCCAAGGCAAAAATGGGCTGGCCTTTCTCGTCGCAGGCGAGCGTTGTCAGCAATCCCCGGGCGGAACGGACGCGCTTGCGGCCCGTGTTCATCAGGAGAAAACACCCGGTGCCGTAAGTGTTCTTGCTCATGCCCGGCCGCGTACAGCCCTGACCGTACAGCGCGGCCTGCTGGTCGCCCATGACGCCCGTGATCGGAATTCCGGCCGGCAACCCCGCCGCCGCACCCGCCGTGCGCCCAAAGACCGACGAAGACGGCAGAACCGTCGGAAGAACTGCCGCGGGGACATTCAACAACTTAAGAAGCTGCGGACTCCAGGAACGCTTGGTAATATCAAACATGAGCGTGCGGCTGGCATTGGTCATATCCGTGACGTGCGCCTGTCCACCGGTAAGTTTATAGATCAGCCAGGAATCCATGGTCCCAAAGGCCACCTCACCCCTGCGGGCCTTGACGCGCAGACCCGGAACATGGTCCAGCAGCCACTGGACCTTGGTGCCGGAGAAATAAGCGTCCAAGACAAGCCCCGTGGTCTGCTGAAAAAATTTGGCGTGCTTGTGAATACGCTGACAAACGGGCGCGGTACGGCGGCACTGCCAGACAATGGCGCGGTGATAGGGCTTGCCCGTGCGCCGGTTCCAGAGCAAAGTCGTTTCCCGCTGGTTGGCAATGCCGATCGCCGCGATCCTGCGCGGATCAATGCACGCCTGGGTCACGGCCTTGCGGATGACGCTCTGGACCGAACGCCAGATCTCCTCACCGTCGTGCTCAACCCATCCTGGCTTGGGATAATACTGGCGGAATTCCTGGTAAGCGGATGACACGACCCCTCCCTTGTGATCAAAAAGGAAGGCGCGCGAACCCGTTGTTCCCTGGTCGATGGCCAGGATATATTGCCTGGAAACGCTCGTGTGAGCCATAGGCTCATTATTGCTGAAACCGCCGCTGATGCAACAAAATCCTTGGCTTTCAGACACGGCTCCGAAGGCAAGAACCCGGTCGGCAGATCACCGCAGCGGACCGGAGCGCTCCGGCGGCCAGAATATCTTATATATTTTGGAGAACACCAGCTCTTTGGGGAGGAAGCCCCAATAACGGCTGTCATTGCTGGATGCCGTGTTGTCACCTAAGACAAAATAATGCCCGGCCGGTACTGTGACAGCCCGTCCTTTCGAACCGTAATAATCGCCCGCGTTAGCGTAGCGGATACCCGCGATCGCGCCATCGGTGACTGGCTTTCCGTCGATCAACACCTGACCATCTTTGATCTGAACAGTCTCTCCAGCAACAGCGACCACTCGCTGGATAAAAACACTGTTCCTCATGATCGGATAAAGGAAGCAGACCACATCCCCGCGCTGAGGCTGAGAATGCCGATAAGCGTTCATGTCTCCGATCACACGATCACCTTCGATCAAGGTCCTTTGCATGCCATTGGCATGCACTCGATAGGGATGTAAAAATTTTTCTTTGACGATCTTGAAGGCGATCACATTGACACTCAGGACAAAAAATACCAGCACAGCAACAACACCGATCCACGTGTAGCGTTCCGCACAGCCCTGCCTCGCCTGCAAGCGCAGGACATCCCGGCAAAGCCCGACATGGACAGGAACGGTGTAAAAAGTGAACCAAAGGACCATCAATACCAGAGCCGGCGGGACCCACTCCGAGACCCTGGTGGCAGGCAGCAAACAGTAGCCGATCAAACCCCAAAAGGCCGCGCACATAACCGCCATGGACAGCAGATGCTTCCTGGCCTTTGTATAATCGCCCAGATAATAATATCCCAGCCCAAAGAAGAAAAAGTTCAGCCCCAGCGCGACCCAGAGTTTCTTATCAACGACCAGCAGGGAATTCTCCGGTCCCGACGAAAAAGCTCCACCCGTACTGTCAGCGCCGACCCCGGGCACACCCTGTCCCGGCCCCGGCGCCGCGCCATCCTCGACCCAGTTGAGCTTATAAAGCGGAAGAACCTCGCCGCAGCAGGACACAGGATCATTGACTGAAAACCACCTGCCGTTGGAAGCAGAGAGATTCTTGCCGCACCTGATACAAACGCGCGACAGGGACTCTTTCGCGCGTTGCGAGAACGGAGCCAGGACAAGCCACAGCCCCAGCAGAAACAATATACGAAAAAGATCCTCCCAATCATGCGACAGGCCGATCCTTTGCAACAAAACAAAGAAAACAGACGCGGCCAAAAACAGCACGCCCCAATGAACAAAGCGTTTCCGCTTGCCCTCTTCCAAGGCCAGCTCATCTTCACTTTTTTTCACCCACATAAGAATCCTTCCCGGCCTTCAATAGTGCGGCGGAGGGGTTTCTTCGGAGAGCGGCCTGACCATATCCTCTGGCCGGGCCTGGTCCTTGACCGCCTTGATCTGCTTTTCCAGGAGCGCGATCTTCTTCTCCTGTTCCCGGACGATCTCGTTTAACTGCGCCAAAAGATGCTCCTGGAACGCTGCCTTTTTCTCAAGCTCCGTGATCCGGTCTTCCATTCTCACTCCTGTCCTATTTCATCTGCCTGTCAAAAATATCTTGACGGCCAATCCCGGCCAAAGAGCGACACACACAAGGATCACGACCGTACTGACAAAATATATCACCAGAACCGACGCAAAACACTTATTCAACAGATATAGCCAGTCGACCCTTCCGCGTTCCTGCATTATAAAAACTTTATAAAGCTTTGCGTCTCCTCCAATATTGCCATATCCACTACGCCCCCACTGATAGGGCCTTCCCAATCTGTAATTGATCTCAGCCCCGGTAAAC
>JADFXE010000003.1:4734-43537 GCA_015233705.1 Candidatus Omnitrophota bacterium | reverse complement strand
CAAGTTCGGTGACATGGGTTTGGCCTACGGGTTGCATTATATTGAAAAGAACGGTGGGGCCAGGCTGACCGTCTACGGCGAATATTTGGAAAAACATCCTCCGCAGTATGAGGTCGAGATCGTTGAGAAAAGTTCCTGGAGCTGTATTCATGGCGTTGAGCGTTGGCGGGACAATTGCGGATGCAATTCCGGCGGGAAGCCCGGCTGGCATCAGCACTGGCGCGCGCCTTTGCGAAAGGCCCTGGACTGGCTTCGTGACCGCGCGGCGGTCGTGTTCGAGAGGGAACTGCAGGCTTATGTCAGCGATGTCTGGGCGCTTCGGGATGAGTATATCCAGGTCATTCTCGACCGGCGGCATGAGTCCGTCGAGCGTTTCCTGGAACAGAAGGTCAGGCCGGGATTAAGCGTTGAGGAAAAGAACAAGATCCTGCGCTGCCTGGAGCTGCAGAGGAATGCGCAGCTCATGTATACCAGCTGCGGATGGTTCTTTGACGATATCTCGGGGATCGAGACCGTGCAGATTATCAAGTATGCGGCGCGCGCGATCCAGCTCATCCGCCGTGTGACCGGCGAGGAGTTAGAGCTTGGTTTCATCGAGCTTTTGGGAAAGGCCAAGAGCAATGTCCCTGAGGCGGACAATGGCGCACGGATCTACAAGAATTATGTTGAGCCGTCGATCGTGGATATTCTCAGGGTCGGCGCGCACTATGCGATGAGCTCTCTGTATACGAATTATGCCGATGAATCGGAGATGTACTGCTTTACGGTTCGGCGCAAGTTTTACGAAAAGCAGCTGAACGGCAAGCTCCAGCTGGTCATCGGCCGTGCGGAGATCTGTTCGGAGGTCACCTGGACCACCTTTGATGTTCAGTTCGCCGTTCTTCATTTGGGGGATCATAATTTTATTACCGGTGTCGATTACTTCAAGGATGAGGCCTATTTCAATCGCGTCCTGCGCGAGGTTCAGACCATGTTTTCAGAGGGTGACATCCCGCGGACGATCCAGGTCATCAATCGCTACTACGGCACAAAGAATTATTCCCTGTGGCATCTTTTCCAGCACGAACAGCAGATGATCCTCGACAGCATTTTTGAAAGCACGATGCAGGAGGTCGAGACTTCGTTTCGCAAGATCTATGAAGATCACTTCTCGCTCATCCGCATGATCAATGAAAACCGCATGCCGCTGCCAAAGATTTTGTCAGGGGTTGTTGAGTTCGTTTTGAACCGCGACATGGTCCGTCTTTTGGAGATGGAGAATATTCCGCTCGACAAGTTAAATCGCCTGGTGCGCGAGGTCAGCAATTGGCCGTTTAAGCGGGACAAGGAGAATTTGGAGTTCATCGGCGGGCACAAGGTCAATGAGCTGATGATGCAGTTTGCCAAGTCTCCGGATAATGCGGACATTTTGGAGTATCTGGCCGCGTTGCTGAAGCTGTTGGATGTCCTTCGTCTGGAGCTGGATTTCTGGAAGGCGCAGAATATCTATTACGCGATCGGGCAGACCTTGTATCGTGCCCGAAAGGCGGCGGCGGAGAACGATGAGACGGCCCGGCGCTGGTGCCGGGCGTTTGAGATGCTGGGGGAGTTGCTCAAGGTCAGGATTATTTAATGGGCACAGGACTCAGGACACGGAAGATGGATGCGTGTTCAATGTCGTGTGCCTTCTGTTTTTTCGAGACTCCGGCGAAGAGATTGCCAACCTCGACGTCATGTGGTACAGTTACTTCCTGTGAGGAGAGAAAAGTATGGCTGCAGGTGTAATCGATATCGGTTCCAATTCCATCAAGCTTCTGATCGGTGAGACGACTTCCGGTGACGTGATGATCCTGGAATCCCTCAAGAATATCGTTCCTATCGGGCGGGCGACGTTCATCAAGGGGCACATCACCCAGGAGCTCATCAACCTGACGATCAATATCCTTGAGAAATACAAGAAGGTTCTGGCCGAGTACGAGATCCGCCAGGTCTTTGTGATCGCGACCACCGCCGTGCGCGAGGCCAGCAACCGCAATATTTTTGTCGATACGGTCCGCCGAAAGACCGGCCTGGAGATCGAGGTTCTGAATGTCGGCGACATTGTCTTTTATATTGACGCCTACATTTCCTACAAGCTCAAGGACACGTATCCGATCCACAACAAGAACCTGCTGATCGCGGAAATGGGCGCGGGCAGTCTGGATATCTCGCTTCTCAAGAAGGGCTTTTCCCTGATGAACATGGGGCTTGCGCTGGGCTCGCTACGTTTCAAGCAATTGATGAGCAAGGTCGACGGGAGCCGCGAAGAGCTGGCCGAGACGATCCAGGAGTATATCGAGAATGAGTTCTCCTATTTTGAGAGCCGCCTGCCGCGGGCGCACGTGGACGACATCTTCTTGATCGATGAGAATCAGGAATATCTCAAGGCCATCCTGCCGCACACCAAGGTTTCGACAAATTTCTTCCAGTTTAGCGTCCAGGAAGTCGAGAAGGTGATCGCCGAGCTGTCGACCAAGGCTCCGGAGGAGATCGCCGCGGAATACGATCTTCCGGCAGAGAATGTGGACACGCTTCTGCCGTATATGATCATCCTCAAGATGTTCTTTTCTTTGACGCAGAATCCGCACGTGTATATTTTGGAAACGTCGCTTGCTGAGGCGGTCCTGGCGAACAAGGTCCTCAGTCTGGAACTTTCCAAGCGCTACAACAAGGGCAACCAGCTGGTGTCTGTCGCCCATTCGATTTGCGAGCAATACAATGTCAATTTGGATCACGCCAAACATGTGGCGCATTTGTCCAAGTCGCTCTTTGAGGGCGTGGGGCATCATCTCGGCCTTGAGGAGAATGAGCTTCTGTATCTGATGCTGGCCGCGTATCTGCACGACATCGGGAAATTCATTTCGAATCGCTCGCACCACAAGCATTCGGAATACATCATCAGTTCCCTCAACCTGTTTCGCCTGACGGATGAGGAAATTAAGATCATTGCCTGTGTGGCCCGCTATCACCGTCGCAGCGACCCGGCCAAGTCCCACTTGGTCTACAACAGCATTTCGGAGGATAAACAAATCGTGGTGCAGAAGTTGGCGGCACTGCTGCGAATCGCCAATGCGCTTGACCATTCGCACCGCCAGAAGGTGAAGGCCTTGCACGTTCTTAATGGCAAGAGTGATGATATCGTCCTTCAGGTCGATACCAAGGAGAATTTTCTCCTCGAGAAGAATGATTTTATGGAAAAGAAGGAGCTTTTTGAGACTATCAGTGGCAGCAAGCTCAAGATTGTCATCAACGAGAATTTCTGATATGGCCGAACAGCTTCAGGACAAAGATAAATTTATCCACCGGGACATGAGTTGGCTTCAGTTTAACGAGCGCGTGCTCGAGGAATCTGTTGAGGCCGGGAATCCTCTTTTGGAGCGCCTGCGCTTTCTGGCGATCTTTGCCAATAACCTGGATGAGTTTTTCATGGTTCGGGTGGCAGGGATAAGGCGCCTTTTGGATGCCCAGTACAATCGTCAGGATAATTACGGGTATTTTCCCCAGGACACCTATCGTCAGGTTACTGAAAAGACCGAGGAGCTCATCCAGCGGCTGTACCGCATTTATGAGGAAAAGCTGAAGCCTGAACTGGCCCAGAAGAAGATCGTGATCAAGAAGGCGGACCAGCTGGACAGCGAGCAGCAGAAGTTTGTGAAGCGGTTCTTTGATACGACACTGTATCCGATCATCACGCCGATGGCGATCGACCAGGGCCATCCGTTTCCGGTCCTGGCTTCCCGCACCATTTCTTTTGCGGTGCATCTCATGCGCAAGGACGCGCCGCATCTGGCGATCATTCCTATTCCGCTGGGTGTTTCGCGTCTTGTTAAGCTGCCGTCGGCCAAGGATGCCTACGAGTTCATTCTGATCGATGAGATCATTCGCGAGAACCTGAAGGCCTTTTTTCGCGGTTACGATATTACCGGGGCGACTTTGTTCCGCCTGATGCGCGACAGTGAACTGGCCGTGGACGAGGAATTCTCACCAAATCTTCTCAAGTCTATTGAGGAGGAGATCAAGAAGCGTCCGTCAGCCCGCGTGGTCCAGCTGTGCATTGAGAAGGGTTGTCCGGAGGGGCTTCAGGATGTCCTGACCGAGGCGCTGGGATTCCTCAAGGAGGAAACGACCTTTATCAGCGGCGAGATCGACCTGACATTTTTGTTCCAGCTTCTTAGCCAGGTTCCTGAGCCGCAGCTGTCCTATCCGGCGTTGACCTCCGGCAAGATCGCTTACGACAATATCTTTGACCGGATGAAGGAAGGGGATTTCTTGATTCACGTGCCGTATCAGTCGTTCCAGCCGACGGTGGACCTCATCAAAACCGCGGCGAACGATCCGGATGTGCTGGCGATCAAGATGACGCTTTACCGGGCGAGCGAGGACTCCGAGATCGTGGCGAGCCTGAAGACCGCGGCCAAGAACAAGAAACAGGTCACGGTTCTGGTCGAGATCAAGGCGCGCTTTGATGAGGAGCGTAACATTGCCTGGGCCCGTCAGCTGGAGGAGGCCGGGTGTCATGTGATCTACGGCATTCCCGGCGTCAAGATCCATTCCAAGATCACGCTGGTGATCCGCCGCGAGGAGGGCCGCACACGCCGTTATGTTCATCTTTCGACGGGAAATTACAACGAGAAAACCGCTCGGGTTTATACGGATATCGGCTATTTTACGGCCAACGATGATTTTGCCCGCGACATTTCGGATGTGTTTAACGTTATTACCGGCTATTCCCAGCCGGCGCGATGGAAGCGTGTCATTTCCTCACCGTACGATCTGCGCGAGTATTTCTTCGAGATGATCGACAAGGAGATCGAATATCAGAAGGCGTACAAGAACGGCTTTATTTTTGCCAAGATGAATTCGTTGGAAGATCCCAAGATCGTCAATAAACTTTATGAGGCCTCATGCGAAGGGGTTAAGATTCAACTGATCGTCCGCGGGATCTGCATTCTGGTTCCCGGCCTGCCGGGGTTGAGCGAGAACATCACGGTCAAGAGCCTGGTCGGCCGGTTCCTGGAGCATAGCCGCATCTTTCTTTTTAACAATAATTCCGACTTCCGGGTCTTTCTTTCATCGGCTGACTGGATGTCGCGCAACTTTGACCGGCGCATCGAGCTCATGTTCGAGATCCAGAAGGAAGACCTCAAGGAGCAGCTGCGTTTTATTCTCGAGACTTCCTGGAAGGATAACCAGAAAGTGCGCCGCCTCCTGCCGCAGCGATCGTATGCGTTTTTGAAGGCGGATGAGGACAAGTTCAATGCCCAGGAATTCTTCCTGCGCCACTACGCCGCATGATGGACGAAAGAAAGCTCTTCGTAACTCTGGTCGCCAAGCACATTGTCGCAGTGGAAGCGGAGGTGGACGGTGTCCGCAAGAACAAGGACATTGAACATCTTCACCGGATGCGGGTGGCTCTGCGTCGGCTGAAGAGTACGCTTTCGGATTTTCGCGATCTCCTTCCTTCACGCGATTACGGTTCTTCACTCATGGCTATCCAGAAGCTTCTGCGTTCATTGGGCCAGGCGCGGGATATCGATACCAAGGTCTCTTTCCTCAACAGTCTTCTGACGTCACCGTCCGCGGCCAAGCACAAGGCCGGGATCCTGGAGATCATCGACGAGCTTCAGGAAGACCGCGCCGAGATCCAGCCGCGCATCCGCAAGAACATGGCGCGTTTACATCAGCGGCAGGTTCTGCGTTCCATTTCCCGTTTGAAGCCTTCGCTGGAGGAGACGGGCATGGTCCTGGATGAGTTTGCCAAGAACCGTATCCTGGCGCGTTTGGAAAAGATGTTTTCCCTTGAGCCCTATGTCCGCCGGCCGGCGTGTCTCAAGGAACTTCACGAGATGCGTGTCGCGGCCAAGAACTTGCGCTACACGCTGGAGAATTTTCAGCGGCTTTACGGCGCGCACAAGGTCAGGCCGTTCGCCCTGTCAGCCATGCGCGTGCAGAAGGCGCTGGGCGAAGTCCATAATTACGACGTGTGGCTTGGTCTCATGGGGATATTGAAGGAAAGCTCAGGCCGTGAATGGCATTTTCGGGGCGCGGTCCGGTTCCTGACCGATGAATGTCTGCGCCGGCGCAAAGCGGCTTATGAGGATTTTATCCGTCTGTGGGCCGGGTTCAAGCGCCGCAAGACCTGGGCCAAGCTGAGCTTCTTCACTCTGGACCGGCAGTAGGATTTGATGAAAATAGCCATTCTCTCCGACGTTCACGCCAATCTTCCGGCCCTGCAGGCGGTCATTGTTGACGCTCGCAGCCGCCAGGTCAATGAATTCTGGAACTTGGGCGACATGGTCGGGTTTTCGCCTTTCCCCAATGAGACCATCGCTCTCCTGCAACAGACCTGCGCTCAACACATCGTCGGGAATTATGATCTCAAGGTCCTTTCCGCTGAACGCATCGCCAAGATGCGGAAGACCCAGAAAGACGCGGACAAGCTGTTCTCCTTTGAGTGGACTCATCAGCATCTGAGTCCTGAGAGCGTCTCTTTTATTAAGAGCCTGGCCGAGACGGAACGCGTCAAGGTCAAGGGTCAGCGCGTGCTTCTGACGCATGGCAGCCCCGAGGGAATTGAAGACGGCTTGGCCGATACGACGCCGTTGGCCCGGTTCGAGGCGCTGGCGTTAAATAGTAAGGCGGATATTATCCTTTGCGGACACACGCACCGGTTTTTTCAGAAGAAAGTCGCGGGTGTGTTTTTTGTCAATCCCGGCAGCGTGGGCCGGCCGTTTGACGGCGACACGCGTGCCTCTTATGCGATCCTGGAGATTACTGATCAGGGCGTGACTGCGGAGCTGTTTCGGGTTAGCTACGACGTCCAGGGACTGGCCGCGGAGATGAAGGCGCTGCAGTTCCCGGCGCGGCTTATCCGCATGCTCGCCGAAGCCAAGAGTCTGGATGACCTGGCCGGGCAAGCGTTGGCCGGGCCGGATGAGGTTTTGCGCTCCGCGCTGCAGCTGGCCAAAGAGTGCCGCTACGAGAAGGAACATGCCCAGCAGGTCACGCGGCTGGCCTTGCGGATCTTTGATGAGACCAGGGACCTGCACGGACTGGGGCTGGGTGAACGGTTCCTTGTGCAGGCCGCCGGACTTCTGCACGACATCGGGCTGGTCTATGGCGTTGACGGCCACCACAAGGCCTCACGCGATCTGATCCTCAAGGCGAACCAGGTCCCATTTGCCGACCGAGACCGCGTGATCGTGGCACTGATCACGCGTTACCATCGCCGATCCATGCCGGAATCTAAGCACAGGTATTACGAGGATCTTTCGAAAGAGGATCAGCGGATCGTGGATGTGCTTGCGGCGATCCTGCGCGTTGCCGACGGGCTGGATCGGACCCACAAGAGCGTCATCAAGGACCTCAATGTTGAAGTTGGGGCTGACCGGATCGAGATCAAGGCGAGCTCTTCAGCGCCCGCTGAGGCGGAAATGGTCTTTGCCAGGACCAAGGGCGACCTTTTGGAAAAGGTTTTTGCCCGCAGCCTGCGCGTCAGAATGTCTTCCTTATAAGTAGAACAGTGCGGCCTTGCGGTCTTCGGATGCGTTGTAGGCCTTGACGGCCTGGGCGAGCGGAAGGATGCGCGGGAGGATGCGTTTTTTCTTCAGATAACGAAGCCCTTTGGGCGCGATCGAGATCCTGCGGCCGCGGGGACTCGCGATAAAAAGAACATCCGGCCCTTTCTTGCAGATTTCCTCAAGTTCTTCATCGGATAATTTCAGCGGAATAAAATCTTTCGGTTCCTTGACTTTGCCGTCCGCACGAATGACAAAGGTTTCGGCCGGGCGCCGGCCTTTGAGCGTCACTTTTCCCGTCGGGGTCAGCCGGACCACAGGGTAGTAGGCGCCGCCTAGGTCCTTGAGCCCTAGCATCTGGCGGACCGCAGCGACCGCGCCCAGCATAACCGCATCATCCCCCAGTTTGGCCTGCACGACCTGGGGTGTGGACAGCCGCGCGAAGAACGGATCATCCTTGAGCGCCCGTTCGACCTTGGGCAGGATAAAATCGCCGCAGGCTTCGATGACGCCGCCGCCGAAGAGTAACATCTCGGTATCAAAAATGTGGTTCAAGGAGACACAGGCCTTGCCGAGCGCCTCGGCGACTGCGGTCATGACAGAGGTGACCAGCGGGTCCTTGGCCTTGAGGGCCTTGGCCAGCGCCGAACTTCTGATCTGTTTCAGTTCTTTTCCGGTCAGATCTGTGATGACCGAACGTTTGCCCTTGTTGATCGCGGCGCGCAGGTTCCGCTCAATAGCCCAGCGTCCGGCCAGGGCTTCGAGACAGCCAATGTTACCGCAGGTGCAGGCCGGGCCGTTGGGATCAACCTGGATATGGCCCAGCTCCGCAGCCGCGCCGTGGCAGCCGGTGATGAATTCGCCTTTGACGATGACGCCGCCGCCGACGCCGGTTCCGGGAAAGATCCCGACAATGTCTTTGGCTTTGCGTCCCGCGCCGAGCCATTTCTCGCCCAGCACGCCGAGGTTGGCGTCATTGCCCACGGCAACTTTGGTCCGGTAGTGTTTCTCGAGGATTTTTTTCAGATCGGTCTTGGACAGGTTGATGTTGGGTGTGATGACCACAAAGCCGGTGTTGTCAACAATGCCGGGCACCGCGATGCCGATCCCCAGGATATCTTTGAGCGATGCGCGGCCTTCCTTTAACAGGGCCCGGATGGTCTTGTCGACAGTTGCCAGAATCGCCTTGGCATTCGCCTTGGAGGGCGTGGGGATCTTCTGTGTTGCGATGATCTCACCCGATGGGCTGACCAGCCCGCCGTAGATCTTGGTGCCGCCGATATCAATGCCGATGAAGAAATGCTGGTTCATGGCTGACATTGTATCATCGGGTAAAATCAGGACATATTATTTTTTCCGTAAATTTTCCGCGCTGGCCAATTGCCCAGCGGATCTCTTATATAAGAACGGACTGGCCGGCGCTGTCAAGGCGGTTTTGGGAGGGCAAAGGCAGTAATTTATGCTTTGGCAGAAATGGTCGCTTTGGTCTTTTGTCGTCGAGAATGGGCTGAAAGATCCGCTCGAGGAGAAAGCGTTTCCTCCAAAACGGCTCCGAGGCCTTGTTTCTTTCGATTTATAGTGTATCCTTCATCATAGGCAAAGGTGAGGCGCCGGTATCGGTGCCGGAGTGGATCGAGGGAGGGAAAGGTTGAACGATTGGCTGCGGCCGATCACTGCTCTTTTATTGATAGTATCTATACTGGCGAGCGTCAGGTCAGTGGCAGCGCAGGAAGATTATCGCTGCCGGAACCGGGGAAGATCGTGGATGTCAGCCCCGCGTTCACGCCGTGCCTGATGTAAGGGAGTTCAGCTCCATCCAAGCTATGATTTTGGAGATACGGGGTTGTCAAGGTCCTCCCAAAAAGACGAATCCACCAAGCTCATCGAGTACTTCCTTGCCTCCTTGACGACCCCCGTAATTAATCCGAGGGCGAATTTTTCCCGCGTTAAGGGAAGGGTTCGCCCTCGGTTATTTTTTGTCTTATCGAGATGGCCGGAGCCATTTGGTCGAGAGGAACATCTTTTAACAGGTAAAAACATCATTTTTTATCCTAAGAAATCGTTGGAAATAATGTCAACATTGCGTCTATTTTTACCTTTGGGGATCAGAAGCAGGAAAACGGGCGGATAGATTTCTCTTGAAAACAACAGTGTTTTATGGCAATATCTGCAGTGTTATCCACAGGGAGGAAAAATAAATAGAATGGTCGTTTTCTAGAAAAGTTGTCTTGGAGACTGTTATTTAAATTTTAAAAGTAGACACTTTAACGTTTAAAAGTGGACAGGTAAAAGGTCAGAATCTTTGACGCGTTCAACCTTAACCAGTTTGCTGTTATGCCAAAATCTGAGTTCATTCAAGAATGGCTCAAGGATATAGATGCGAATGTCGACGGGGCGTTGAGGTTCGATGTTTGATAGTTTGCACGGGTGATTTCTGATTGCTACGGTCATGTAGTTATCGATATAGCGGACGGCTCGTAGCGCGAAGGTGTCGCGGACGCTTAAAAAAGGCGTGGGAATGACCCAGGAGCGGAATAAAGATTTTTTTGCCTCATTTGCGGAATTAAATCTTCGATTTGGGATTTCTTTGGTTGTGGTGTGCATTTGATGGTGATTGTAGCGGTTGAATTCATAGTTGAGCACGCGTTGACCGTGGCCGATATCTTTGACATTTTCGCGGATGCAAGTGCGGACGATATGATCTTGAAGCCAGCCGTAAGGTCGTTCAATTTTTCCTTTGGCTTGAGGCGATAAGGCATAGATCGGTTTGATGCCGCAGTCTTTGACAACCATTTTCCATTGAGGGTCGACGTCGTCGGTAAATTTTTCAAAACTCATGTGCCGCTGGTCACGACCTTTGACATATCGAAAGATGGAATGACAGTCTGTGTAATAAGCCAATGGAGCGCCATATTTGAGGACAACGTGCTGTAATGCTTGGATGTGTGCCCATGAAGATTCGTGTTCAACGAATTGAGCATAAAGCAGGCATCGGCTGTAGTCATCCAGGGATGTAATGAGTGTCCATTTCTTGCCAGAATCGGGAGCCCAGAGGTGAACAGATGCGTCATGTTGAATTAATTCGCCAATGTGGGTGGTTAAAACTTCGCGCTCATGGGTTTTGGCTTTCTTTCGTTTTGGCAAATAGCAGTCATTGGCTTTAGCGTAGCGAATAATTGTTGGTATTGAAGCCGTCTGCTTGTATTTGCGCTCCAGCCGTTTCTGAACGTAGCTGTAATTGTATTTACAAAGCGGCACATCCTTGTTCTTAATCGCTGCTTTGTCAATGGCCAGCTCTTTAACAATGTTGTTTTTGATTTCCGGATCAATAGTGCGCGTGGACTTGGCACGTTTATATTCGACGGAGAACCCCAAAGGGTCTTCTCGATAGTTTTTAAGCAGTCTGAAGAACATTGCTTTCTTGATCCCAAGGATTTCTTGCAAATATTTTCGCTCAACGCCGCCAGCAACGTATTTTTGCAAGAGTTCTTTGACCTGATCATCTGTGAATTTGGTGTGGACATGGGCGCCCATACTTGAACCTCCGTTTCTTTCAAGTATGGAATATAAACAAGGTGTCTACTTTTAAACGTTAAATTCACCCAAAAGTGTCTACTTTTAATTTTTCAGCGACAAAGTTGTCTTGGAGACTTGCTTTTTTGATATTTTTCAAGCATACTTTTGATAGAAGCTTGGCACTATTCGCAAAACCTCGACAGAAAAATTATCAAGAAAGGGTTCGTATGAACAACGTGTTTATTGCTTCTCGCTCATCGTTTCTTCGCAAGTGGATTGCATCCGTTATTATTACCGCCGTTACTCTTTCTCCCACAACAACTTATGCACAAGGCGTGATTGATCTTCCGCGGCCGTCCCAGATGGTCCTGCCGTCAGAGGCGTTTGTTCCGGTCCTGGTTCGCGCAATAGCGGTGCATCCAGACCAGCCTTTTGTTTTTGATTTCATCATCGATAGCGGCAATACCAAAGCAAGTCAGGAAGAAATAAAGCAAGAAACAGAGAAAATGGCGAAATACTTTCTCGCTGCGTTGACGATCCCGGAAAAAGACCTCTGGGTTAACCTGTCTCCCTATGAGAACGACCGTATTGTCCCTGAGGCTTTTGGCCAGACCGGAATGGGGCGCGACCTTTTGGCGCAGGACTATATTCTGAAACAGCTGACAGCGTCTTTGGTTTATCCTGAAAAGGAGTTAGGTAAGGAATTTTGGGCTCGTGTTTATGGCCGCGCACAAAAGGAATTGGGCACGAGCGAGCTTCCGGCCAATACATTTAACAAGGTTTGGATCATGCCGGACAAGGCCGTTGTTTATGAGGTCAATGGCACGACCGCCGTGGTTGGCGAGTCGCATCTGAAGGTCATGATGGAAGAGGATTATCTGGCGCTGCAGAAAAATCTTAATAATTCGACGATTGAAAGCGACCAGATTTCTGACGATCAGGTTAAAGAGAGCAGCCATGTTGCCTCCAGCGCCATGCGGGATATTGTTCTGCCTGAGATCGAGAAAGAGGTTAATATCGGAAAGAATTTCGCACTTCTTCGTCAGATCTACCAGGCCATGATCCTCGCGACGTGGTACAAGAAGGCTTTGCGGGAGAGCCTGTTGTCGCAGGTTTATTCTGACCAGAACAAGGTCCAGGGCGTGGATATTGCGGATAAAGCGGAAAAGGACAAGATCTACGAGCGCTACATCGATGCCTACAAGCAGGGTGTGTTCAACTATATTAAAGAAGAGACCGACCCGGTTTCGCAGGAAGTAACCCCGCGCAAGTATTTTTCCGGCGGTGGTGATTTTGTTCATTTGTCTGGGACAGAGGATGTTCGCAAGACTTCTGCAGGTCAGGTTCCTTCGTCTAAGGTCGGCGAGTTCACTCAGGCTACAATCGTGGTTAGCCGTAATGTCCCCGGGCCCGATAGTTCGCAGATGACGGGTCTTAAGATGAAGCACATTATTAGCAGTAATATACAGGATTTTACAGGTGTTGTCGCCAGATCCACGCTTTTGAGCCTTCCCATCGCGGGTACGCCATTTGATCTCAATAAGACGGCTAAGGAAGGCGGCTTTTGGGAGCAGGAATCTCCGACAGAGGTACGACTGAATCCTGGTATTGACAACAAGGTGATAGAGGCAGCATTAAAGACAGTAGGTTCGCAGCTTGCCAGTGATCTCATGCCCATCTTGGAGCAGGCGTTGACCAAGTTGAATGGTTTTGATACTTCAGTAACAGGAGCGCTTTATAAGAAGTCTCAAGGCAGCGTCGGAGGTTCTAAAAAGGCGCTGGGTCCGGACCTTGTTCCAACAGCAACAATGACGCCTGATCAGTTGGGCATGATGGGCGTGTTAAAGAATGAAAGATTGCATACAACTGCGAATCTTGAAGCAGCTACGCATGTGTCCGTAAAGCATACGTCAGTTAATGGTGGACTGGGAACTACGGATTTTGAGCGCGCACTGTATGATCTGCTGACCTGGTCGCGTCATTCGGTTAGCACAAAAGGGATTGATGCTGCTTATGAGTTGCAGATGGAGGGCTTTGACGAGAGGGGTCAGCCAAAAACGTTCAATGAGAAGCTTAGTGTTACAGAGATCAAGTTCTTGATCGATATGGCTAAGATTGGCAAGAAAAAACGCTATGCCCAACTGGAGCTTCAGGAACTGCTCACTCCCGATGGGATAGCTTTGATTAATAAATTCATGGATGAGATGATTTATTTGCCTGACCGTCTTAACAGGCCGGATGAGATCACGGGAAAGACGGGGCATTGTTATTGCACCGCAGATCGTTGTCGGCTCTTTGCCTGTTGTTCTGGCAGACGGCCCTGATAAAGGAAAGCTTTCCAATGAGTTTACTGCGCCTATTGGCCACGGACAGCTTCCGACAAAAGCGTTCCTTGAGATCCTGTCTGATGCGTTGCCAACAGATGCCAGGGGGACTGTGTTGCTCAAGATCAGGGTTTTGCGTAATGGTGACGGAGTGACCAGTGATGGCGACCCGTCGCTCGTTGGCGCGATGGTGAACGAAAATATACCGATCCTGATCCAGGGTGTCAAGCGCGAGGGACCTGATGCTAAGGGCGGGGTCTTTGTTTTGGAGAAGGTGGTTGCGGCGGGAAAAGTGGTTTGGGTCCCGAGTATCTTGGAACTTGCCCAGGCCAAGGATAAGAAAGAGTTTGTTCGTATTGGCTTTAGGCCAGGCGATGGTCCGCAGCTTTTTAACAGCAACACAGCGCTTCTTTACGACAATCTTCTGAAACCTTTCCTGGAGAAACTGGAAGCGCTTGTTGGCAGGGACAAATTTCTTGAGATCATTACGCCAGAGATCATTGAGAATTTGAAAGAAAAAATTCGAAAGACAACCGGCGGAGCCCAGGTGGTGCTGGTAAAGCAGTTGGAGGGCGCCTTGGTGTCCACCATTTTGAATTTGAATCGCTTTGTCTTGCTCGCCATGGCTGATGACAGCACGCCAGAGAAAAAGGCGTTGGGTGACCAGATCAGACAGCTTATGGCGGATCTGAAATTCAAGGATGGACGATTGGTTCATTTTGTTAACATCAGTGAAGGTCCGGTGGATTATATTGAGGGTGACCTGAAGGTTACGCGGGCTAAGAATTTCTTGAAGAATAATCCTGCCGTGGCAGAGGTGTTAGGTCTTCCTTCTGTCTTTAATATTAATGCGCTGGATGAAGAGAAGCTGTTGAAGATTCTCGGCGGCATTATTCGTCAAACACCGAAGTTTTATGCAAGTGTTCCGGAAAACCTTTATGCGGATACCATTGATAAGGAAACAGATAGATTGTTGACAAGAGCCAAGGCTGGAGATCCAACGTTGACAGAGGATAATATTGCTCGCTTGAACAGAGGGCTTCTGGAGGCTATTTGTCCTGTGCTTATTATAGATTGGCGGCACAGGCTTTTTATGCCGGTCAAGAACGGCTGGGATCATTATGTGTATGCCTACACGGATCATTTTTCTGTGGATCCAGACAGCTTTACGCCTGTCAATGAAAAACCAGGGCATCTGCCTAGCCGCGGAGAAATGGATTCTTATTATGGTGATTTTCAGCGGCTTCTGGATGCCTTTGGCCGGTTGGATTTATTCAACCTGACAGAGTTGAGTGTAAAGTGTGTTGTTCAATTTAGGGATGCTATCCTGCGCGGCAATGTTCTGATCGAGGCGGCTATTAGTGAAGAAACACTTCAGGCAGCGAGTTCGCAGGCGGATGCTATTATTGCGGCGTTGATCGAGAGCAAGAGCCTTGTGAGATTGCCTTCCGGCGAACTTCTTCTTAAAAAGACGGTTGCCGCGATACAGGATGAATTGACAAAGAATGGGGTGGGAAAAAACGTTCCTAATGTAGTTGATGTTCACGGCAAGGCTTTTGTGGATGTCCAAGACTTCTTGATTGCCCTGAAGAAGGTCGCAGGTCAGGGAGAGATGCTTGTTAGACGCGAGTTGCTTATGGCCGCTCATCCGCATGCGGAGGAGATTATTGCTACGTTGGTGACCAATCGGTATTTGGAGAGGAATCCGGCCAATCCTAAAGAATATTTCTTGAAGAAGCCTTTTGATAGGATTAAAGAAGATCTGGTTGCAAGTAAAAAGTTTGAGGGTCTTGCTGACTTTTTGACGGTGTTAAGTCAGGCAGTGCCTCAGGGTGTGGATTTGAACAAGGTTCTTGATCTTCCGAGAGGCGAACAGACCGGAAAGCTGGTTTTAGAGAATGCACATGTTATCGTGCATGAGAACGGGCGTGTGACAGTTCAGCAGTTTGACATGGCTCAAGATGGAGAATCTACGACGGATGCTGCAGAAGCGGATCCTTTTGCTCAGCCGCAGGTTTTGGATACGGTTGGTGGTATTAACCTTGATGCCGCCATGATGAATATGAAGGTTGAGCGGACCGGCGACAGGGTCAAGGTCACGGTTGATCCGGCTGAGGTTCAGCGGATCAGGGCTGAAGGTGTTGCCGGATTCTCGCCGTTGGTTGTTAATATCGTTCCGGCCAAAGGAATTATTCCGGAGCTGTAAAGAGTCATCTGTTAGATATCAAAAGACCTGCGCGATCGATCCGCAGGTCTTTTTTTATGAAGTTCAAGGTGCGGGCGTCGGCGACAGGGTCAGCAAGACGGGTTATTATCTGGCCAGCTCGCGCAGCCTGTTCATCAGTGCCCGGGCGCGCTCTTGATCTCCGATTTCCCAGTAAAGTCTGGCCAGCGGCTGGTAGGAAAACAGAAAGTTTGGCTGAAGCGCGATCGCCTTTTCGTAATTCGCGATGGCCTGTTCGGTCCTTCCTGTTTCGTAGCAGACCCGGGCGAGGTTGTGGTAGGCCACGGCATTCGTCGGGTCCAGCGCGATGGCTTTGGCGTAGGTCGCCTCGGCCTCGGCGTTTAGTCCCTTCTCGTTATATTCCATTCCCAGATTATTGAGCACGCGGTAACTCTTCGGCGCGGTCAGGGTGAGCTTTTCGTAAAACCCGATGGCGGACCGCCAGTCTGTGTTGCGCCAGATGACGCGGACGCTGAAGGCTACAAAGAGCGCAACTATCCCGACGCTGATGATCCGTTTGCGTTGCGGCGTTGCGGCCCACTGGAGCAGCAGGCAGAATACGGCCAGCCAGATCCCGATCAAGGCGGTGTAGAGAAAATGTTCGTAGATGATCGCGTTGATGACGACCAGGATGTTCGAGGTCGGGGCCAGCGCCACAAAGAACCACAGGATGCCGAAGGTGACTTCCGGCCTTGTTTTGCGCCAGTGCCAGGCCGCCAGGATCAGTCCGGCAAAGATGAGTGCACCCAGCGCTGTGGTTGACGTGAGGAACGTCTCGGGCGGCTGGACCATGCGCTCAACACGCAGGTCGCAAGGCATGAAAAGAATGCCGGCATAGGTCGCCAGGCTTTGGAAAAAAACCGCGAGGCGCATTCCCAGGCTGGAGGTAAAGGCGTTGGCGTCGTGGTAGAAATTAAATGAGTTGGCGAAATTGAACACCTTGGCGCGCAGTAGAAGATAGGTGAGAGCGATCAGGACAAACGGCCAGACCGCTCTTGCGGTTGTGATGAGCCTTTGTCGGAAGATTTTTGTCGTCGGGAGGATCATCCAGTCGCACAGGATCGCGAAAGCGACGAACAGGATCCCGGTCTCTTTTGATAAGAGGGCCAGCGGATAAAACAGCAGGGCGAGCCACCAGTTGCGGCTGGCCAGCATGCTTTTTCCCGAGAGTCGAAAGCGTAGGAAGAAGACCAGCCCCCAGAAGACAAAAATGGCGGCCAGCGGGTCGCCGAGCGCGTTGGCATAAACCACAGCCTCGGTCTGGGCCGGATGGACCAGGAACATGCAGGCACTCAAAAGCGCGAGCAGACGATTTTTGAAAAGCATTTCGATCAGAAAAAAGAGCGGGATGCTGGCGGCAATGTGGCAGCTGATGCTGAGCGCATGCCAGCCTGGCGTCCAGGCGCCCCAGATGTGCCAGGCCAGGGAAAACAGGCTCGACAAGAGCGGTCGCCAGTAATTGCTGATTAGGCCAGCGCCGGCAATGATATTCTGCGTTACCATTTCCCGCCAAAAGGCCCAGTCCTGGATGTAGCGGTTATTGAGGATGAAGTCATCATCATCCCAGAACATCTCGTTGGGCAGGCAATTGATGTAGATGAGGATGCCAATGACCGCCAGAAGCCCGATCACCGCGGCATCGGAGGAGAGGAATTTGTTGAAACGTTCGCGTGTTGTCATAGATGTGTTACCGCGTAAATGCGGGGTTGACAGAAAGTCTGGCGTGACTATTATAAAAGCATTTCTTGGGTAGTGCTTGAGAAAAGAATAGAAAGTCAGGGCAGGGTCAGTGTCCCAGCACATGCGGTTTCCTATACTCTTTTTTCTTTTTTTGGTTGGGCTGACGGCCTCTGGCTGTGACCGGCTTTACGGGTTTCTGCATAAGCCTGGCGGCGAGGAGCGGCAGATCCTGGGGGAATATACGTTCAATGAATACAATGCGAAGGTTGAGGAATTGCAGCGGACCTTGCGGTTGTTCGGTTACACCATTGGTCGGCCCGACGGAAAGTTTGGCTCGTCCACGCGCGTGGCGGTCGCGAAGTTTCAGGCAGATGAAGACCTGGAGGTCACGCGGTTCGTGGACAAGGCGACCTGGGAGAGGATGCAGACGTATCTCAAGTTGCCGCTGGTTCATAAATTTGAGGTCAATGTCAAGGCCGTGCAAAAGGCCCTGATCAAGGCCGGGTTCGATCCTGGCAAGGCGGATGGTCGCGGCGGATCGCAGACGCGCGAGGCGTTACGCCAGTTCCAGCGGTCCAAGGGCCTGAAGGCTGATGGGCTTATGGGGTTAAAGACTTTAAAGGTGCTGGCGGAACAGGTAACTGTTCAAACGCCGGGCAGTCCGTGATACAATCGCTCCCAAGAGGAAAATATGATATCAACTGATGTCTTGGTTATTGGCGCTGGGCCGGCGGGCTTGGCCGCAGCGATCCGGCTGAAACAGGGTTTCAAGCGCGCGGGCAAGGACGCCGCGGTTCTTGTGATCGACAAGGCGGCATCGCCCGGGAACCATTGTCTTTCCGGTGCGGTCTTTGAGCCTGCCTGTCTTGATGAGCTCCTGCCAGGTTGGCGCGAGCGACCGGATTCATTTCTGTCGCAGATGTCACCGGTTAAGCGGGACGAGATGTATTTTCTGACCTCGCGAGCCGCTTTGCGTGTCCCGAGCGCTTTGGTCCCGCGCGGCATGCATCACAAGGGTGATCAGATTGTTTCGTTGTCACGCCTGACCGCCTGGCTGGCTGGCGTTGCGGAAAAAGAAGGTGTTGAGATTTATACCGGCTTGTCGGCATCTTCGTTGATCTGGGATGGATCGGCCGTGCGCGGCGTGACGCTTGTCGATGTCGGGCTTGGCAAGGATGGCAAACCAAAGGAGAATTTTGCGAAAGGTGAGGAGGTGCTGGCCAAGGTTACGGTTCTGGCTGACGGCTCGCGAGGAGGGCTTTCTCGTGAGTATGCCGCCAGGCTTGGCGGGCAGCAGAATCCGCAGGCGTATTCGATTGGGATCAAGCAGATCCTGCGGCTGCCAAAACAGAATAACTTTGGTCCCTGCCGGTCGATCCACACGCTGGGATTTCCGAATCGGCCGGATGTGTTCGGCGGCGGATTCTTCTACAGCATGGGGCCGGATCAGGTCACTGCGGGGCTGGTGCTGGGGCTGGATTGGAAATACACGGACCTTAATCCTCACAATGAATTTGAACTTTTAAAAACGCATCCTTTTGTGGCAGACCTTCTGAAAGGTTCCGAGGTCATTGCAGCCGGCGCCAAGACGATCCCTGAGGGAGGATTCTTTTCCCTGCCGAAACTGTGGACCGAGGGCGCGCTTCTTGTTGGGGACGCGGCGGGATTTCTCAACATGGAGAAGATCAAGGGGATCCATTACGCGATCCTCTCTGGCATGGCGGCGGCGGATGCGATCATCGGTGGTGATTTGAGTGCTTATCAGGCGAATCTGGAGACGCGCGGCGTTTTGCGCGACATGCGCCACGCGAAGAATTTTCGGGCCGGATTTCAATGGGGACTTTTTGCCGGTATGCCGCTGTCGCAGGTGCAGGCGTTCATTCCCTTCCGGATCGGAATGGCGCCTGATCACGCATGGACCAAGAAAGGCGTTCGCTTGGACAGAAAATTTACGCCCACCGTCAATCGCGCCATGGCAGCGTCATTGTCTGGGACCATGCACCGGGAGGATGAACCGTCGCATTTGGTCATTGCTGATCCCAAGGCCTGTGAACGTTGCGGCAGGGATTTTGGCAGTCCGTGTACGGAGTTCTGTCCGATGGAGGTTTATAGCCGCAAGACCGACGGGCTTCATGTTAGCGCGACCAATTGCGTTCATTGCGGGACCTGTTCGGTCAAGTGCCCGCTGCAGAACATTACCTGGAATCCGCCGGAAGGCGGCGAAGGCCCGAAATATACTATGATGTAATTTCACAAAGGATGGTTCCATGCCCAAAGAAAAGACACGCCTTTCTCCTGCTGATGAATTGAAGGTCCTGCGCAAGATCGTGGATTTCACGACCGCAGAGATGGACATCGACGGAGTTCTGACCGAGGTGGTCAAGGCGGTTGTCGAGATTTCGCGCGCAGATTCGGTTTTCATTTATCTTTTTGACAGTCAGAATAAGAACCTGATCCTACGTGCCTCAAAGACGGGTCACAAGAAAGAATTGGGACGTGTGTGGCTCAAGGTCGGCGAAGGTTTGACCGGTTGGGTGGCCAAGAACGTGAAGCCACTGGCGATTGCGGAGAATGCCTACGCGGATCCGCGTTTTAAGGCCTTTGATGTGTTGCCTGAGGACAGATATGAATCGTTCCTGGCTGTGCCGGTCATTTATAAGGGAAAGGCGATCGGCGTTATTAATGTTCAGCACAAGAAGCCTTTTGCCCATCCGCAGGGATTGATTGATCTTCTGAGCATGATCGCCCGCCAGGTCGGCGGCGTGATCGATCACGCGCGGCTTTTTACCGAGACCAAAGGCAAGGCGCTGCAGCTAGATAGCTTGGTTAAGGTCAGCGAATCCATCACGTCCCAAAAATATCTGGATGAGATTTTGAGCCTCATCGTGGTGGTCACGGCTGAGATGCTGGATTCCAAAATTTGTTCAATCATGCTACTGGATCCCAAGGGGCACGAGCTGTCCATTAAGGCCACGCAGAGTTTGTCCGAGGAATATAAGAGAAAGCCGAACCTGAAGGTGGATTCCAGCCTGATGGGTGAGGTGGTAAGAAGCCGCCGGCCGCTGGTCGTTGAGGATGTCCGCAAGGAAAAAAGGTATTTCTACCGTGAGCTGGCGGTCAAGGAAGGTTTGAGCTCCATGCTGGCGGTCCCGATGATCGTTAAGGATAAGGTGATTGGCGTGATCAATGTCTACACGAAAGAGCCGCATGATTTCTCGACGGGGGAGATCGGCGTTCTGCAGATGGTCGCCAACCAGGCGGCGGTCGCGGTTGAGAATACGCAGTGGATGCAGGAGGCGCTGAAGGCCAAGGAGGCGCTGGAGACGCGCAAACTCGTAGAGCGTGCCAAGGGAGTTCTTATGAAGATGCAGAATCTGTCTGAGGATGCGGCTTACCGGATGATCCACAAAAAGAGCATGGATTCCTGCAAGCCCATGAAAGACATTGCGGAGTCGATTCTGCTCATGGCTGATTTGCAAAAAGGGATGTAGTTTACAGAAAAAATCAAATTGACAAAGAACAAGCGCTTGATTATACTTTCCAAAGTTGAGAGCAAGGTCGTTTTCAGCCGCAACAGAACAGGCAGGGCAATGAGGTCCTCTTTTGGAGACAACGTGTCTTTGGAAGAGGATTTTTCTTTTACGAACATCCCCTAGCGGGAAACAAGGAGGCAGTTATGGCAAAGAAGGCAGTAAAAAAAGTGGTGAGCACGGTCGAGGCCCTTTACGGCGAAGACGTGTTCAGTCTCAAGGTCATGAAAGAGTGTTTGTCCAAGAAGGCGTTTGATTCCATCAGCAAGACCATCAACGATAGCGGCAAGCTTGATCCGGCTATCGCCGAAGAGGTCGCCAATGCCATGAAAGATTGGGCGCTGTCCAAGGGCGCGACGCATTTCTGCCATTGGTTCCAACCGCTCACCGGTTCAACGGCTGAAAAGCACGATTCCTTTATTTCCCCTGACGGCCAGGGCGGCGTCACGATGGGTTTCTCCGCCAAGGAGCTGATCCAGGGTGAGCCGGATGCCTCGTCTTTTCCCTCCGGCGGTCTGCGTGCGACGTTCGAGGCTCGCGGTTACACGGCCTGGGATCCGACGAGCCCGGCCTTCATCAAGCAGGGTGAGGATGGTGCGACACTTTGTATCCCGACGATCTTCTGCGGTTATCACGGCGAAGCGCTTGACAAAAAGACACCGCTTCTGCGTTCTTCTGCAGCGCTGGCCAAGCAGATGGACCGTGCGGCCAAGCTCTTTGGTATCAAGCCCATCACCAAGGCCTATGCGACACTTGGGCCTGAGCAGGAGTATTTCCTGATCGACAAATCATTCTATCAGCAGCGTCTGGATTTGATCCAGACCGGTCGCACGTTGTTCGGCCGCAAACCTGCCCGTCATCAGCAGATGGAAGATCATTATTTCGGTGCTATTCGTCCTCGCGTTCTGGCGTTTATGGAGGACTTGGATGAGGCGCTCTGGAGACTCGGCGCTCCGGCCAAGACCCGTCACAATGAGGTGTCACCGGCGCAGTTTGAGATCGCTCCGATCTATGAAAGACTCAACCTGGCGATCGATCACAATCTGATGTGCATGGAGCTCATGCGTCAGATCGCGGATCGTCATGGTCTGGTTTGCCTGCTTCATGAGAAGCCGTTCGCGGGCGTTAATGGTTCCGGCAAGCACAACAACTGGTCTGTTGTCGGTGCTGACGGGAAGAACTGGCTCCATCCGGGCGCCAATCCGCATGAGAATGCGAAGTTCCTGTTTACGCTGTGCGCGGTCATCAAGGCGGTCGATGAGCACGCGGACCTGCTGCGCGCTTCTGTCGCGTCTCCTGGTAACGATCACCGCCTGGGCGCCAACGAGGCTCCTCCGGCGATCATTTCGGTCTTCCTGGGCGATCAGTTGACCGATATCGTCGAGCAGATCGAGAAGGGCGAGGCCAAGAGTGCCAAGTCCGGCGGCACGATCCAGCTCGGTACGGATGTGATCCCCACGCTTCCTCGTGATGCCACGGATCGCAACCGCACCTCTCCGTTCGCCTTTACGGGCAACAAGTTCGAGTTCCGCGCGCTCGGGTCAAACATGAACCCGGCAGCGGCGAACGTTGTTCTGAATACCATCGTGGCTGAGGCCATGGATGAGATGTGCGCGCAGCTTGAGGCGGACGTGAAGGCCAAGAAGGATTTCAACAAGTCCCTCCAGGCGGTCCTTCAGGCGGTCATCAAGAAGAACAAGCGCGTCATCTTCAATGGCGACAATTATACCGAGGAATGGCACAAGGAAGCGGAGAAGCGCGGCCTTCCTAACAAGAAGACAACGCCGGAAGCGCTCAAGGCGTATGAGTCTGAGAAGAACATCAAGTTGTTCGAGAAGCATGCGGTCCTGTCCCAGAAAGAGCTTTTGTCCCGTTATGAGATCTATATGCATAACTACAAGAGCGTCCTGGCTTACGAGACCGAGTGCGCCAAGACGATCGCCGCGACTCAGATCCTTCCGGCGGCGCTGGAGTATCAGGCTGGCCTGGCCGAGACTGTGAACGCGGTCAAGACTGCAGGCAGTGAGGCAGCAGTGGCCAAGGAAACGTTGGCCAAGGTGTCAGGTTTGATCGAGGCCCTGTCCGCCGGCATCAAGTTTTTGGATGCGGCCATCGAGGCTCATTCTACGGACAAGATGAAGGTGGCCATGGTCGAGACACGCAAGGCGGCCGATGAGCTGGAAGGCCTAGTCCCGGCTGAGCTGTGGCCGCTTCCGACGTATGCGGAGATGCTGTTCCTGTATTAATCGTTGGTGTTAAGGGAGCTGATCAGGGCCTGGGCGTGATGAACGTTCAGGCCCTGTTTTTTTGCTTCTTACTTTTGGGGGATATGTTATGATTCTGTTCATTAAGCACGTGGATATTGAAGGCCCGGAGACCTTGGGCGCGTTCTTTGTTGAGAATCACTATAAGCTCGGCGTTGTTGATCTGCACCGCGACGGTCGTCTGCCGGACAGTTTGGCGGATGTGGATGCGGTGGTCAGCCTCGGCGGGCCGATGAATGTCTACGAAGAAGCGCGGTTCCCTTTTTTGAAGGATGAGGATGTCCTTCTGAAGAAAGTGCTGGCTGCCGGGATCCCGTTTCTTGGAATATGCCTTGGCGCGCAGCTTCTGGCCAAGGCCGCTGGCGGAAAGGTCACGCGTTCGCCGCAGGAGGAGATCGGCTGGTTCACGGTTGACCTGACGGATGCCGGCGGGAAAGATCCGCTTTTCCAGGGTCTGCCGAAGCGCATGGAAGTATATCAGTGGCATGGCGACATGTGTGTCCTGCCGGACGGAGCTGAGCTTCTGTCCACGGCCGAGCGCTGTTCGGTCCAGGCTTTTCGGGTTGGCAAAAATGCTTACGGTTTGCAGTTTCACGCCGAGATCACGGACAAGAGCATTGACGAGTGGTCGCGGGATTACGCGCCGGAGAAACGCGCGGAGCGCGAAAAGATGCTCAGCCGTTATCGCGAGATCAGAACAGAATTTGATCGTCATGGACGGATCCTGTGTGAGAACTTCTTAAAGTGTATGAAGAGGGTATAGTCGTGCGTATCGCATTGGCCCAGATTAATACGACCGTAGGTGACCTTGCCGGAAACCGGGATAAGGTTTTGGATTTCGTGCGTCGTGCCAAGAACGCGGGTGCGGACCTCGTCGCCTGCCCCGAGCTTGCCGTGACCGGCTATCCGCCGGAAGACCTTCTTCTTAAAGAACACTTCGTTGACAATAATATCAAGATCCTCAGGGAGATCGCCCGGCAGGTCAAGGGCGTCATCGCAGTCGTCGGGTTTGTGGACCGCGGCAAGCGGGGTGAGTATTTCAATGCGGCGGCGGTGTTGGCCAATGGCTGCATTGCGGGTATTTATCGCAAGTGTGACCTGCCCAATTACAGCGTTTTTGACGAGAAGCGATATTTTAAGACCGGGAACGATCCGCTGATCTTCACTGCCCGCGGGGTTTGCTTTGCGGTTAATGTTTGCGAGGATATCTGGGTCGATCAGGGGATCTATGCGGCCCAGGCCAAGAAGGGTGCGCGGCTGATCATTAACATTTCCAGTTCTCCGTATGAACTTGGCAAGCGCGGAAAAAGGCTGGCTCTTTTGAAGAAACGTGCCCGGGCTACGGGAGCGGCGATCGGTTATGTGAATTGTGTCGGCGGGCAGGATGAGCTGGTCTTTGACGGCGCGAGCATGGTGGTCAGTTCCCAGGGAAAGCTTTTGGCAAGCGGCCGGCAGTTCGAGGAAGATCTTGTTATCTGTGATGTGCCGACCCCGCCGCTGAAAAAGACGCCAAAGAGTGCGGTTTGTATTTCTTCCGCCGTTCGGGTCAAGGACGGGATTGTGCAACCTTCTCAGTTTGCGCCTGAGTTGTCCCCGGTTGAGGAGATCTATCGTGCCATCGTGCTGGGCACGCGGGATTATGTTTGCAAAAACGGATTTAAAAAGGTTTTGATCGGCTTGTCCGGAGGGATCGATTCGTCTTTGGTCGCGGCGGTCGCCTGCGATGCGGTCGGCCGGGAGAATGTGGTCGGTATTTCCATGCCCACGCGGTATAACGCCGAGGAGACCAAGAACGACGCCCGTCTTCTGGCGCAGAATCTGGGAGTCGCGTTCCACGAGGTGCCGATCGAGGGCGTGTTCCAGTCATACCTTGATCTTCTGCAGCCGAAATTTCAGGGTCAGGCACCGGGGCTGGCTGAGGAAAACCTGCAGTCGCGCATTCGCGGTAATATCCTGATGGCGTTCTCCAACAAGTTCGGCTGGCTGGTTCTCACGACGGGAAACAAGAGCGAGATGGCCACAGGCTACTGCACGCTTTATGGAGATATGTCGGGCGGATATGCGGTCATCAAGGATATTCTGAAGACCAGGGTCTATGCGCTGGCAGAGTTCTATAACGCCAAGGAAGGCCGGGAGGTGATCCCGCAAACAGTCTTCGCGCGTGCGCCGTCCGCCGAACTGCGCTTTGACCAGAAGGATCAGGATTCGCTTCCACCCTATGCGGTGCTGGATGAGCTTCTGGTCAGTTATGTCGAGCAGCACGGTTCTTTCAAGGACATGGCGGCCAAGGCCGGGGACGCGGCGCTGGCGAAGAGGGTCATTGCGCTGGTTGATAAGAGCGAGTACAAAAGGCGTCAGGCCCCGCCGGGGGTCAAGATCACTACCCGCGCCTTTGGCAAAGACTGGCGTCTGCCGCTGACGAATCTTTACAAGGCATTTTGACCAAGGGTTCCTTCGGGTGTCAATGTCGTCCAACATTTAGCGTGTGAATATTATGACGGTTAACCGAAAATTATCTTATCGCGGCATTCTTGTTTTATTGGTGGTCGTTCTTGTGGCCACGGGTTTTCTTTGCCGGAAATGGCTTCTGGCTGAGCGCGGACGCGCTCAATGGAAAGCCGGCGCGATGACGCTGGACGTCTTGCGGCCGGATCTTCGTGTTATGACAAGATGTGCTTTGGCCAGTTGCTCCGCGGAGGACTTGTCGGTCAAAGAGATGAATGCTGATAATTATTTGTTATATTACGATAAAATGGTTGCTTTTGTTCCTTCTTACGAGTCCTATGCATTGCGGGGTTTCGTGAAGGAGGTCCTGGGAGATGCTCCAAGCGCAAGCAAGGATTACGAACAGGCATTACTTTTTAACAAGGAGTGTTTTGCTTGTGGATATAATTTGGGACGGCAGGCGTTTTTGCGGGGTCAATATCAAGAGGCGCAAAGATTTCTGATGATGGCGCTGGGTGTTTCGCTGGAGCAAAGTCTGGAGGATTCCTTTGAGTCTATGGCGTATCGGGAGATCTTGCTGGCGTCGTCACATGATATTGTTGCTTTGCAAAAGAGCATGATTTTGATAAGAAGGCAACAGCGTCTTCAGGCTTGGCGGATGTTAGCGGTATCAACGTGTCTTGGTGGCAATCTCCAAGAGTTGGAAGCTGCTGGTCGATTGTGGGAGCAATCTGATGGCACAGGCCGTGAGCCGTTGTTTTGGTCAGGCATTGTCTCTTTTGAGCGAGCAGACTATCAACGTACGGTAGAGCTCTTGATGCTGTTTACTAAAGATTCGGGAGAGGACGTGCTTAAGGCCATGGCCTTGGTTTACTTGCAGGCATGTCATGACAGGTTGGCAGGACGAGAAGGGCAAGATCCCAAGGTTGCCTTGAAAGCAGTGTTGTCGATCCTTATCAAGCAATACGGCCAGGTTGCTCCCGCAGTATTTTAACCCGCCTTTTTGCGATCCATTGAAGGATGTTTTCTGCCAGAAAAGCGATGAGGATCAGAAAGAGCGGAATGGCCGGGACGAGCATGCGCTTGAAGATCCAGCCCAGAGCATTTGTTTCAATACATAATGTTATCAGGCAGAAAGCGGAATAGATCGGGATAGTTTTGGTTAGAACCAGTGTTTGATCTTTTTCCCGCCTGCTTCTGAGAAGCCAAATTCCGGCAAAGATCAGCGCGCTGACCGTCAGGAAACAGCAAAGCGTGGATATCCAGATATCCAGTGTCGAGTTTTCACAAAGTATTTGCAGCCAACCGGGATAGGCGACAAAGCCCATATGAAATGTTTCCCAGAACAGGGCCCGCAGGGACATTAAGAAGGTCAAGACGAAATATTGTCCCGGATCTTTGAGGAGGCGCTGTGCGCCTTCTTTGTAGAGCTGTTGGGCGACGGCGGTTTTGGATAGGCCGTTGTTTTGTAATTGACGTATTCTTTCCAGGCCGGGGAGAAGAAGGGCATCAGTTGACTTGCTTTTTGCAGATGTGAACGAGGGGAAAGCTTCAGCGCCTTGAATATCAGCTAAGGCGAGCGCCAACTGCCATTCTTGGGAAGTCTTTTGCTGTATTCTGTCGAGCGCAGCTCCGTAAAAGTGATAGGAACCTCTGTTGGTAAAGGAATATTCGCCGTTGGAGGAAAAATTTTTCCATTTATAGGCGACAGTGAGTGAAGTTAGCGAAAATCCGGCGATGATTAGAAAGAGGGCTGCTTGAAGAGCAGATCTTTTATTGAGTTTTCGCCAGATAAAGATAGTCGGTGACAGCAGGCATATAAGAAAGAGCGGGCCGATGAGCTCAAAGGTGCCTTTCACGGCGGTCAGGGCAAAAAAGGCGAGGCCTAGCAGAAGGCCGAACGCCGTGCTTTGAAGAAAGCCGGGAGGTCTGTTTGAAAGGATCTTTGCAAAGTAACGGCTGGTGATCAGGATGACAGCCACGATCGCCGGCAGGGTTGCAATCTCGGAAAAGAGACTCAGCGAGGCATTGAGAAGGGCGGGTGATATTCCCATGTAGAGGATTGTCAGCGCAATGACGATTTCCCGGATTTTGATAGAACGCAAGATGCCCATTACACCTGCCTGGCAGAGAAAAAGCATGAATAATTGCAAAATTTTTTGAATGTCTTCGAATCGCAAGTGAGTGGTCTTTTCCAACGAGAGGGAAACAGAGATTAGCCAGGGATATCCTGGTTCGCGCTGAGGGCCGGTTTTAAAGAAAGTTTCCCAGCCTTGGTTAAGAATTATTTTTGCTATAGAAATATAATGGTCCGCATCCCAGACAATGACTATTTGTGTAGCAAAGAAGAGATAGGTCCAGTAGGCCAAGCATAGGATAAATGCCAGGGCAACGAAAGGGAATTTTTCTTTAGGCATAGTTAGAAAATAACGCTTGGGGAATGGAAGGGCAAGTCCTTTCTCAATTTAGATTTATCAAGAAAGTTATTGAGCTCTGAGGGGAAAGCAAGTATAAAAGACACGGCAGGGGCTTTTTAGTAATACAGATAAGGACTTTTCTTAAATTATGAAACTATCGGTAGTTATTCCTGTATTTAATGAAGAGGCCACGGTCTTGCAGGTCGTTGAGGCTGTGCGTGTGGCTGCGCTTCCGAATGGGATCAACAAGGAGATAGTCGTTGTCAACGACGGATCAACGGACCGTACGGCAGAGATGTTGGGGCGCCTTGCAGGCGACCCGGCGATCAGGGTTTTTCACCAGTCGCCGAATCAGGGCAAGACGGCGGCGATCCGGCGCGGCATTGCCGAGGCGGCCGGCGATTTTATCCTGATCCAGGATGCGGACCTGGAGTATGATCCCAAGGAATACGCCAAGCTTTTTGCTCCACTTTTGGCCGGGCAGGCGGACGTGGTTTATGGTTCCAGGTTTCTGGGAAGCATCCGCCGCATGAAAGGGGTCAACCGCTGGGCAAATGTCATTTCCAATTGGACGTTCGATCTTTTTTATGGCATCCGGTTGACGGATATCAACACGTGTTTTAAGCTCTTTCGGATCCAGGATATCCGTTCGATCAAGGTCGAGTCTGATCATTTTGCTTTTGAGACCGAGGCTACGGCCAAGATGGTGAGAAAAGGCCTTCGTATTGCAGAGGTTCCGATCGCCTACGAGGCCCGAAGTCGCTCTCAAGGTAAGAAGATTGATTGGCCAAAGGCGCTGGGCATGTATTGGGCGATTTTCCGTTTTTGGCGCGGGTGAGCAAGAGAACGCGGGGAAAATAAATTTCATGAAACTGTCGATCATCATTCCCGTCTACAATGAAGAGGACACGGTCTTGCAGGTTGTTGAGGCCGTACGTTCGGTCGTTCTTCCCAGCGGGATCAGCAAAGAGATCGTGATCGTGAACGACGGGTCAACGGATCGCACGGTCGAGGTGCTTGGGCAATTTGCGAGTGATCCGGTGATCAGGATTTTTCACCAGTCACCGAACCAGGGCAAGACTGCAGCCTTCCGTCGGGGTTTTCAGGAGGCGAGTGGGGATATTTTGTTGATCCAGGATGCGGACCTTGAGTACCATCCGCGCGAGTATCCCAAGTTGCTGGAGCCGTTCCTGAAAGATGGAGTTGATGCGGTCTATGGTTCGCGGTTCAAGGGCCAGATCCGCCGGATGGAGTGGGTCAACCGGCTGGCGAATTATCTGGCCACGGGAACGCTCAATCTTTTTTACGGGACCGCGTTGACGGATATCAATACTTGCTTCAAGGTCGTTCGGAGCCGGGCTCTCAAGGGTATTGAGATTCGCTCGTCGCAGTTCGTGGGCGATATTGAGCTGACCGCGAAATTGATCCGCTCTGGCGTCCGCATTACGGAAGTGCCTATTGATTATGAAGCCCGGTCAGTCAAGCAGGGCAAGAAGATGGATTGGCCCAAGGCCCTGGTGTTGTACTGGGGCATTGTGTATTATCGCTTTGCGCGATAGGGAGATCCTGTGACGATCCTGACGGCCGTTGTTCTGGTTTTTCTTTTTCTGTTGTCTTTGAAGTCCCGCTTGGGGGAGGCTTGCTTTCGCCGGTCTTTCCTGGCGGCGCTGATCCTGTGGGGTGTCCTGGCTGTCATCGGCGCTGAGGCATTAAGCTTGTTCTCTGCGCTGACTCCGCTTGCGATCACGCTGTATTGGTCCTTTCTTGCGGTTTTCCTGTCCGCATTCCTGATATATGATCGCAAGAAGGCCCTCGCTGTTCGAGGCCCAGTGCTGGCAGCGTTTCCGTTCTTCGACAAGATGCTGATCGCCTGGATCGGCGCGATTGTTGTCTTGACCGCGACCATTGCGTTTTTTGCCCCGCCCAACAATTGGGATTCGATGACCTACCATATGGCCCGCGTCATGCACTGGCTGCAGGACAGGACCATGGCGCATTATCCGACCAGTATTCCCCGGCAGAACGTGTATTCTCCAGCGGCTGAGATATTCATCTTGCATCTGACCGCTTTAAGTGGCGGCGACCGCTGGGTAAATTTTGTCCAGTGGTTTTCGATGGTCGGATCTTTGCTGGGCGTTTCTCTGATCGCCCGCGATCTTGGCGCTGGTCGGTCAGGTCAGGTCTTTGCTGCGCTTTTTGCCGCGACTTTGCCGATGGGCATCCTGCAGTCCACAAGCACACAGAATGATTACGTTGCCGTCCTCTGGATGGTTGCTTTTATTTTTTTTGGATTACAGGCTTTTTGCGAGAGAAAAACCTGGGCCATGCTTTTGTCGGGCCTGAGTTTGGGGCTGGCGTTTTTGACCAAAGGGACCACATATTTTCTTTTTTCCCCATTTCTGCTGTGGTTTCTGGTTCTTGGCATTCGACGTTCAAAGTGGTTGGCGATCAGCTGGGCGGGCACGATCCTGGCGCTGGCGATCGCGTTGAACGCATTTTATTTTTATCAGAATTTGCATTACACCGGTCACATTGTTCCGGCCTCTGAGAGTGCGCACATCATTGGTTCAGGCAACCGGCTGGCGGAATTTTTGGCAAATGTGATCCGGAATGTGAGCCTTCATCTGGTGACGCCATGGGCCACCTGGAATCATTGGGCCATTGGCGGCGTTAACAGTGTTTTGCAGGCCCTGGAGAGTGAGGCGGGCGCGAAAGTCATCATGGGAGGCGGCAGCGATGGTTTTATACTGACCAATCCTTTTCGTGATGATATCGCCGGGAATTTCTTTCATCTGGCGCTGATCATTGGAACAATTCTGCTGTGTTGTTTTATTGTTCGTAAAAAGGACAATCGTGTTGGAGCGTATGGGCTGGCGCTTTTGGGCGCGTTCGTCCTTTTTCATCTTTTGCTCAAATGGTCGCCGTTCCACAGTCGATATCATCTTTCTTTCTTTGTCCTGATCGCGCCGTGGGTAGCGGTGATCTGGGAGCAGCGTTTTTCCCGCAAGGTGATGATCGGGCTTGGCCTTGCATTGGCGCTTTCGGCTATTCCTTGGGTGTTAGGAAATGAAGGCCGTCCGCTGATCGGGCAAAAGAGCGTCCTTGTGGTTCCTAGGCAGGAGCAGTATTTCAGTCATCATCATTGGCGGTACAAGCCCTATGCTTCGGTGGGCAAGCTCGCACAGGCTGTCGGATGCCGTGAGTGGGGGCTCGGGTTTGGCCCAGATAGCTGGGAGTATCCTTTATGGGCATTGTTTGGGCCACGGCCGTGGCAGAGCGTCCGCATAGAACATGTCACAGTCGGACAGCTTCCCTATCCGCGGGGCGACTTTTCGCCGTGCATGCTGCTATTTGATGATGTGAAGAAAGAGCCTGTAATCGTGAATGACGGCAAACCATTTTTGCGAGTTCAGCTCCATCAGGAGATGAGCATTTATGTGCGTGTTGACCATGTTCCGCCAGAAGTCTTAAAATCTGCTGGTATTGGTCGGTAGATTCTGGACAGGTTTTGTGTTTATTTCGCGCAGAAAATTAATTTGCATTTATAGAAGAACGGATTTACAATATCGCCCTTAATAGATATATAAGAGCGGTTTTCGTCCCTAAGCGGCGTCCCCCTTATATCAGTAAAAATTCTCACTAATCAGGAATATCAAGCGGAGTTATCCATGAGTCAAGTCGGCTTGCCTCAGAGGCAGGGTCTGTATGACCCCCAGTTCGAACATGATGCCTGCGGTGTCGGGTTTGTCGTTAATTTGAAGGGTCAGAAGTCACACGAGATTGTCAAGAATGGGCTTTTGATCCTGGAAAACCTGACCCATCGCGGTGCCTGCGGATGCGATCCCAAGACCGGCGACGGCGCGGGCATCTTGATGCAGATGCCGGATAAGTTCCTGCGCAAGGTCACGGCTGCGGAAGGCATCACGCTCCCGACCGAAGGCGATTATGCCTGCGGCATCACTTTTCTGCCGACCGAGCTACAGTCGCGTAATATCGTCCAGGAATGGGTTGAGCAGATCATCCGTGAGGAAGGCCAGCGTTTTCTGGGTTGGCGAACGGTGCCATTCGACGGTGAGCATGTCGGTCGGGTCGCCAATTCGGTTCAGTCGTTTTTTCAGCAGCTTTTTATCGGCCGCGGTGCCAATACCAAGCCTGAAGATTTTGAGCGCAAGCTTTATATTATCCGCAAGCGCACCTGGACCAAGGTCCACCAGTCGACCGTTCACCAGAAAAGTTTCTTTTATGTCTGCAGCCTGTCGGCGCGTACGATTATTTACAAGGGCCAGCTCATGGCCGAGCAGGTTAGGCCGTTCTTCCTCGACCTGAAAGATCCGGACATGATCTCGGCGCTGGCGTTGGTGCATTCGCGCTACAGCACGAACACTTTCCCGACATGGTCTCTGGCGCATCCTTACCGGATGCTCGCGCATAACGGCGAGATCAACACCCTGCGCGGCAACTTGAACTGGATGCGGGCCCGTGAGAGACAGATGGAGAGCGTGCTTTTCGGCGGGGATGTCAGCAAGGCTTATCCTATCGTCGGGCCTTACGGCAGCGATTCCGCTTCGCTCGACAATGCCATGGAGCTCCTGGTCATGGCCGGCCGCTCATTGCCGCACGCGATCATGATGATGATCCCCGAGGCCTGGGTCGGCGTCGAAGATATGAGCGAGGAGAAGCGGGCGTTTTATGAGTATCATGCTTGCCTGATGGAGCCGTGGGATGGCCCGGCGTCGATCGCCTTCAGTGATGGCCGTTATATCGGCGCGGTCCTGGACCGTAACGGCCTTCGTCCGTCGCGCTATCTGGTCACCAAGGACGGTTTGGTCGTGATGGCTTCCGAGACCGGTGTCCTGGATATCACCCCTGACCGGGTCCTCAAGAAGGGCCGCCTTCAGCCGGGCAAGATGTTTTTGATCGACACCCAAAAGGGCAAGATCATTGACGACAAGGAGATCAAGGAAGAATACGCCCGTCGCAGGCCTTACGGCCAGTGGCTGAAGGAGAATATCGTTGATCTCAAGGACCTTCCTGATCCAAGCGAGGTCAAGGGCCTGGATGAGGCAACGCTCCTGGAGCGGCAGCGCACATTTGGTTACACTCAGGAAGACCTGAAGATCGTCCTCAAGCCTATGGTCGAGAATGGCGAAGAGGCCACCGGTTCCATGGGCGCGGATAATCCGGTCGCTATCCTTTCCGACAAACCGCATCTTCTGTTCAATTATTTCAAGCAGCTTTTTGCTCAGGTCACCAATCCGCCGGTGGACGCGATCCGCGAGGAGAACGTCATGGCCGAAAATGTGTACCTGGGGTCTGAAGGTAACCTGTTGGAGGAAACTCCGCAGCAGTGCCGCCGCTTGCGTCTGGCGCGGCCGATCCTGACAACCAAGGAGCTGGGCAGGATTTCGCAAGTGAATCTTCCGTCGCTGAAGGCCGCCACTCTGCCGATCGTCTTCAAGCGTGCCGATGGCGCGGAAGGACTTGAGAAGGCCATGGACAGGCTTTTCAGCCAGGCTGATAAGGTGATCGCCGGAGGGAGCAATATCCTGATCCTCTCTGATCGCGAGGCGAGCGAGAAGAACGTCCCGATCCCGTCGTTGCTGGCTTGCGCGGGGCTGCATCATCATTTGATCCGTCAGGGGACGCGCACCAAGGTATCGATCGTCCTTGAGACCGGTGAGGCGCGCGAGATGCATCATTTTGCGGTCCTGATCGGCTACGGCGCCAACGCGATCAATCCTTACCTGGCTCTTGAGACCATCGAGCATGAGGTCAAGCAGGGCAATTACGCGGCTGATCTCGACTGGGAGCATGCCGAGAAGAATTACATTAAGTCGACCCGTAAGGGCCTGTTCAAGATCATCTCCAAGATGGGGATCTCGACGATCCAGTCCTACTGCGGGGCGCAGATCTTCGAGGCCGTGGGCCTAGGCGCGGAATTGGTCGAGAAGTATTTTACGGCAACTCCCTCCCGCATCGGCGGCATTGACTTAAAGACGCTTGCCGAGGAGGCCATCCGCCGTTTTGACCTGGCGTACCCAAAAGTGCCGCATGCTGACATGCTGCTCGATGAGGGCGGATATTACTATTGGCGCAAGGATGGCGAGTTCCACCAGATCAATCCCGAGGTCATTGCGACGCTCCAGCATGCGGTCCGCACGGGAGATTATCAGCTGTTCAAGAAATACGCCAAGATCGTCAATGACAATGAAAAGATCATCCCCAATATTCGTGGGTTGATGCAATTTAAGAAGGGGATGCCGATCTCGCTCTCCGAGGTTGAGCCGGCCGCCGCGATCGTCAAGCGCTTTGCGACGGGCGCCATGAGTTATGGCTCTATTTCTAAAGAGGCGCACGAGACTATGGCCATTGCCATGAATCGGCTGGGCGGATTCTCGAATACCGGTGAAGGCGGCGAGGATGCGGATCGCTTTAAGCGCGATGCCAGCGGCGACATCAGAAGGAGCCGCATCAAGCAGGTGGCCCAGGGCCGTTTCGGCGTCAATATCGAATATCTGGTGAATTCTGATCAGATGCAGATCAAGATGGCGCAGGGTGCCAAGCCTGGTGAAGGCGGACAGCTTCCGGGGCACAAGGTCACCAAGGAGATCGCCAAGACCCGCGGGACGACACCCGGCGTGCAGCTTATTTCGCCGCCGCCGCATCATGATATCTATTCCATTGAAGATTTGGCGCAACTGATCCACGACCTGAAGAATGCCAATTCCCAGGCAGATGTGAGTGTCAAGCTTGTCTCCGAGATCGGGGTTGGCACGGTCGCGGCCGGTGTCTCGAAAGGTAAGGCCGATCATCTGCTCATCTCCGGTTATGAGGGCGGCACAGGCGCCTCTCCGCAGACATCGATCAAGAACGCCGGGCTTCCTATGGAGCTTGGTATCGCCGAGACCCAGCAGGTCCTGGTCATGAACGATCTGCGCGGGCGCATTCGCGTGCAGACTGACGGGCAGCTCAAGACCGGACGAGATGTGGCGATTGCGGCCATGCTGGGAGCCGATGAGTTCGGTTTCTCGACGATCGCGCTGGTTAGTTTGGGCTGCATCATGTTGAGAAAATGTCATCTGGATGCCTGTTCGGTTGGTATCGCGACCCAGGATCCGCTGTTGCGCAAGAATTTCCGTGGGAAACCGGAGCACCTGGTCAATTTTTTCACCTTCATTGCCGAAGAGGTTCGCGAGATTATGGCCGGACTTGGTTTCAGGAAATTCGAGGACATGGTTGGGCGCGTTGATATGCTGGAACCTCGTGACGTGATTAATCATTGGAAGGCCAAGGGCGTGGACCTGACCAAGGTCCTGCACAAGGCCGATGTTCCGGCGGGTGTGCCGATCAGCCACAAGCTGCGTCAGGATCATGGCTTGGAGAAGGCGCTGGACAACAAGATCATCGAGCTCTGCAAAGACGCTATTGAAAACAAAAAGCCGGTGCAACTGGATCTGGCGATCAGGAATGTGAACCGGACGGTCGGGACAATGCTGAGCTCCCAGATCGCCCGTCGTTACGGCATGGTTGGACTTCCGGAAGGAGCGGTCAGGATCAAGTTCTCCGGTTCCGCCGGACAGAGCTTCGGCGCTTTTTTGTCGCGCGGTGTTGCCTTTGAACTGGAAGGCGACGCGAACGATTATGTAGGAAAAGGTCTTTCCGGTGGAAGGATTGTGGTGTATCCGCCGAAGAATGCGACCTTTGTGCCTGAAGAGAATATTTTGGTCGGCAATGTTGTCCTTTACGGTGCGATCTGCGGGGAAGCGTATTTCCGCGGTGTGGCTGGCGAGCGGTTCGCGGTGCGCAATTCCGGCGGGCAGGCAGTGGTCGAGGGCGTGGGCGATCATGGCTGCGAATACATGACCGGCGGCCGCATTGTCATCATCGGCCCGACGGGTAAGAATTTTGCGGCCGGCATGTCGGGCGGTATCGCCTATGTCTGGGATCAGAAGGGCGATTTTGCCAAGCGCTGCAACATGGGCATGGTCGAACTTTTTCCGGTCAAGGACGCCAAGGACATCAAAGAGCTCAAGGGATTGATCGAAAACCATTTCAAATATACGAACAGCACGGTCGCGAAGGGGCTCCTGGACAAGTGGGAAGCTTCGGCGGCGCAATTTGTCAAGGTTTACCCGCGGGATTTCCGTCGGGTTATTGAAGAACAGCTCAGGCTGGATGCAGAAAGATGTATCGGGGATGCGTGTGCGGTCTCTGATGGTTAAGGTCTGATATAAGGGCAGGGGTTGATTATGGGCGAGGTCAAAGGGTTTCTCAAGCATAAGCGCCAGGAGTATCAGAAGGCGCCTGTGGACGAGCGGGTCAAGCACTGGAATGAGTTCACGGTTCTTCCTGATGAAAAAGAAATGAAGACGCAGGGCGCGCGCTGCATGGACTGCGGTGTGCCGTTCTGCCAGTGGGGTTGCCCGATTGGCAACATCATTCCTTCCTGGAACGACCTGGTTTACAAGGGCCAGTGGAAGGATGCGATCGAGCGTCTGCATAAGACCAATAATTTTCCGGAATTCACCGGCCGCGTGTGTCCTGCGCCGTGCGAGAATTCCTGCACGCTGACGATTAATGCCCCAGCGGTGACGATCAAGAATATCGAGCTGTCCATCATCGAGCATGCTTATGACCAGGGCTTGATCAAGGCCGAGCCTCCCAAGAGCCGTTCTGGGATGAAGGTCGCGGTCATTGGCTCTGGCCCGGCTGGTCTGGCGTGCGCTGATCAGCTTAATAAGAAGGGTCACAAGGTTACGGTTTACGAAAAGAACGCGTATATCGGCGGGTTGTTGACGCTCGGCATTCCGAATTTCAAGCTGGAGAAGAGTGTCGTCGAGCGGCGCATTAACCGGATGCGTGATGAAGGGGTTGACTTCAAGACCGGAAAGAACGTCGGTGTTGATGTTGATCCGCAGGAGTTGCGCAAGCAGTTTGATGCCTTGGTCCTGTGCGGCGGCGCAGAGCAGCCACGCGACCTGCCGGTCCCCGGACGGGAGTTCAAGGGCATTTATTTTGCGATGCAATTTTTGTCTCAGCAGACGACAAAGTTGTTGGGTGGCAAGATCGATTCCAAAGAGGCGATTGACGCCAAGGGTAAGCGCGTGGTGGTTCTGGGTGGCGGCGACACGGGGTCTGATTGCGTCGGGACATCGAACCGTCAGGGCGCGATCCTGGTCAAGCAGTTCGAGCTTCTGTCCAAGCCTCGGCAGGAGCGGGCGGGTGATAATCCCTGGCCGCAGTGGGCCACGATCTTGCGCACGTCGACCTCGCACGAGGAAGGCTGCGAGCGCGATTACAGTATTTTGACCAAGAAGTTCACGGGTGATGATAAAGGGAACGTGAAGAAACTTCACGCTGTGCGCGTGGACTGGTCGCAGAAGGATCCGACTACCGGCCGGTCGGTCATGAAGGAAATTGCGGGCAGCGAGTTTGAGGTCGAGTGCGACCTGGTGTTTTTGGCAATGGGATTTTTGGGCCCGGTCAAGAGCGGTCTTGTTGATAAACTCGGCGTTGAGTTGGATCAGCGCGGCAATGTCAAGGCTGACAGCAGCAAGATGACGAGTGTTCCCGGCGTGTTTACGGCCGGCGACATGACCCGCGGGCAATCGCTGGTCGTTTGGGCGATTCAGGAAGGTCGGGCCGCGGCCGAAGGCGTTCATCAGTATTTTGTGGCGAAGAAGGCGAAGGCGCAGGAAGACAGAGTTAATAGGGGGGATGTATGAAGAAATGGATGTTTGGCTTGTTGATCGCCGGCGTGGCTTTGGCCGGATGTGCGAAACAGGAACAGGAAAACGCAACAGCCGAGGTCAAGGCTCCGCCGCAGGCCCGTCAGTTGCTTGTTGAGGGAATGGTTTTCTTAAAACAGGGCGATCCGGTCAAGGCAGTCGACAGTTTCGCAAGATCGATCAAGCTGGATCCCAGTTCGTCGGATGGCTACTTGCTGTTGGGCGAGACATTTGTCCGCGTGAAGCAGTATGCTGAGGCGACTTCTGTTTTGACCGCGGCCACGCGCCAGTTCCCGGATAACGGCGGGGCGTATTATTTACTGGCAGTGGCCCAACAGGGACTTGGTCAGACCAGTCCTGCGGCAGCCGCGGCCCGCAAGGGTGCGGAGCTTTTTGAGGCCAAAGGTGATAAGGGTGGCGCGCAGAAGGCGGCACTTCTTTTTGCTGAACTTATGACATTGGCCAAGAAAGAATCTGAAGCGGCCATGGTCAATAATTCGGCCAAGGATGCAGAGAAGGCTATGGCAGCTGGCGCGGTGAGTGTCGTGGCTCCGGCCCCTGAAGCAGCAGTCAAGTAGTTCGATTCGCCACAGTGCGGCTCTGGCGTTGGGAACTTCGGATCCAAGTTTATCCGTTCGTCGTGAGGGCGGAGATGCGGGGTTTCATGCCGATAGTGGCCACAGTTGGTTCAGCGATCCTTTTTTATCTGGCGTTTCCGAATATCCTGACACAAGACGGGTTTTCTTTGATGGGATGGCTTTTTGCCATCCCATTTCTTTTCGCCCTTGAAGGTCAGCCTTGGCTGCGCCGGATTCTTCTCGGGACTTTGTGGGGTATTGTTGCCTATGGCTGTCTGGTCCACTGGCTTTGGCCGGTAAGCCGCGGCGGGTATTTTCTATTTGTTTTCGCCTTGGCTACTCAAGGTGTAATGTTTGCGATCCTCACCGGAGCAAGGCGACTTTCCGACCGCTGGGCGCTCTTTTATTATCCTGCCGCATGGGTGGTGAGCGAGGTCCTGAGGAATGCGCTTTTGGGCGGATTTTCCTGGAGTGCAGCGTATTCACAGGCGTTTCATCCGTCGCTCATTCAGGTCGCTTCATTTGGCGGAGCCTATGCCGTTTCCTGGATCATGCTGGCAGT
>JADFXE010000003.1:0-4724 GCA_015233705.1 Candidatus Omnitrophota bacterium | reverse complement strand
CGTGCGCCGGAATATGTTTTGGGCCATCGCATTTGTCTTGTTTCTGATGAATTGGGGCATTGGCGCAGGTTTGCTCGCCGCACCTGGATCGTCGGAGAAGACCATCCGGATCAATGCGGTCCAGGCGAACATCTCCCGCGAAGACAAATCCAATATCGAGCTTTATGACCAGAACATTGAGCACCACATGGCCCTGATCCGGGAGAGTTTGGCGGGAGGGCCGGCTGATCTGGTGGTCTGGCCTGAAACTGCTTTTATCAGCGACGTTCTTCAGGACGCTGTTTGGCGGCCTCGGCTGGAAGAAGCGGCACGGCAGAGTAAGGTGTCTTTCCTGATCGGTGCAGCTTTGCTTAAAGATGGGCACAATGTGAACAGCGCGGTCCTGTTATCTCCGGAAGGAAGATGGAAGGATGTGTATGGCAAACGGCATCTGGTGCCGTTCAGTGAATACCGACCAGTCTTTCCGGCGGCGGAGCCGATCATAAGCGCTTTGGGCAAGAAAGCTTATGATTTTGTTCCCGGAACCCGGTCGGGAATTCTCTTTCTGGGAAAGACGCCTTTTGGTGTTGCGATCTGTTCCGAGGAGGGGTACCCGACGCTTTTTCGTGAACTGGCGCTTCAGGGCGCGGGATTTATGGTGGTGATGCTCAATGACGGCTGGTTTCGTTATCCGCAGGCGCTTAAGATGCACGCCTTTAATAGTATCTTTCGAGCGGTCGAGACGCGGAGAGTGGTCGTGCGGATTGCCAATACGGGTTGGACCGTGGCGTTTGATGCCTACGGCCGTCGCGTTTTTGCGAGTCCGGTTGCTTTGCAAAGGGCGGGGTTTGGCACTTTTGATATTGTCCCCGGACAGGGCTGCTCGCCGTATGTCATGTTTGGCGATTTTTTTGCTGTCTTGTGCTGGGCTTTTGTTATAATCGTTCTGGTTGTTGGAGCGGTCCTTTCCAGAAAAAAGAAAATCAAAGAGTGAAGAAATAATGAATAGAACGGCTGGAGAAAGAGTGAAGTGGCCCGGCGCTGTCATCCTCCGCGACGGACTATTGTTCATTGTTTGTTTTATGCTTTTGACACCCGATGCTTTGGCGGCAGGCATTGTGTCGCAGGTCCAGCAGCAAAAGCAGCAGCAAGCGCAAATAATGGCTCAGCAGTATCAGCAGGCGGTGGCCCAGCAGCAGGCCCAGCAGATCGCGGAGTACCAGCAGGCTGTGGCTGTGCAGCAGGCCCAGATGGCCGCCTATCAGAAGGCGGCGGTGGAGTACGCCGCCTACAAACAGGCCATGCAGCAGGCCGTAGTCCAGCATGCGGCCGAACTTCAGGCCGCCGAGCAGGTCAAGCAGATGATTGCTCAGAAACAGGCCCAGCAGGCAGCGGAGGTTCAGCAGGTCCAGCAGGCTGTTGCGGTCAAGCAGATGCAGAATGTCCTGGCGTATAAGCAGGCTCAGGAAGTTCAGGGTGTGGTTGCTGAAAAGGCCCAGGCTGATCTGAATCAACAGGTGGGAGAATATGCCGCTTATCTGGCCAAGCGCAAGCAGGCCTTGACCGGTCAGGCCATTGCCATGAAGCAGACTCAAACCGCCCAGGAACTTGCCAAGTATCAGGCTTATCAGCAGGCCGTCGTGCCTCAGCAGCAGCAGGTGATGCAGGCCAAGGCCGACGCGGATGCGCGCCGGCGTTTGGCACAAGCCCAGGTGCAGGATACTCAATTCTCCGGGTCGGGCACGGTTCCGCGTTCGCCGTATCTTCCTTCGGAAGAAAAGACCGGACCAGAGACCGTGGTTGAGATTCAGGACCTGTGGAGTTCCCTGGACCGGTCCAGCCAGGCATGGGGACAGATCATTGATGATGAGACCAAGATCCTGACCGTGGCGGAGTATATTGACCGGTTCCGCAAGCTGGGGATCAAGATCAAGCGTTCTCCGGGAGAGTATGCGAAGCTTATGGATGCCTTGGGCCGGAACGATCCGGGGTTCCTGGATCAGCCCTTTTTGAACGCGCTCAGCTCGGCCGCCATTATGGAATATGATTTTGATAACGGCAAGAACAAGGACGAGCTGGCTAAGCAGCTTTTAGGGGAGAAAAACTTCGCTTCCAATCGCAAGCGTGTTCTGGGAGAATAGTCTTTTTCCGTCGGAAGATTCTGCCTGACAGGCGATTTTTCCAGGGGAATATCGCTTGACAATGGAAGGCACGATGTTATATTAATTCGGGTTTTGGGAGGCATTTTCCCGCCTAAAAACAGACCCCTCTTGAAAAGAAGTTTTTGATGAAAGACGCGATTCTTTACCTCGAAGACGGCAAGTGCTTCCGTGGGACTTCTCTGAACACGTACGGAGAGACCGCGGGCGAATGCGTCTTTAATACTGCCCTTTCCGGATATCAGGAAGTTCTCACCGATCCTTCGTACGCTGGTCAGATCGTGGTCATGACCTATCCTTTGATCGGCAACTACGGCGTGAATGAGGAAGACACCGAGTCAGACAAGGTCCACGTCAAAGGCTTTGTGGTCAAGGAGTTCTGCCGGACGCACTCCAACTATCGTGCTACCAAAAGTTTGATCCAGTATTTAGACGAGAATAAGATCGTAGCCATTGAAGGCGTTGACACCCGCGCGCTTACGCGTCATCTTCGCCTGTCCGGCGCCATGAAGGGCATCATTTCGACCGCTGATTTTGATTTTGCGAGCCTCAAGGCCAAGCTGGCCCAGGTTCCGTCTATGGACGGTGCTGACTGGGTCAAGGAAGTGGCGCCGCAGAAGCCGTACATTTGGCAGGCTGTGGGCGATAAGAAATACAAGGTCGTGGTCATTGACTGTGGCATCAAGCGCAATATTCTTCGTGAAATGGCCCTGTTGGGGATCGAGTGTCATGTGGTCCCGCCAACCATGAGCGCAGCAGATATTTTGGCCCTGAAGCCGGAGGGGATATTCTTGTCCAGTGGCCCTGGAGATCCGGCAGCCGTCACCTATGTGATCGCGACGGTCCGCGAGCTCATCGGTAAGGTGCCGATCTTCGGTATTTGTCTGGGCAATCAGATGATCGGGCTGGCGCTCGGCGGAAAGACGTATAAATTGAAGTTTGGCCATCACGGCACGAATCAGCCGGTCAAGGATTTGGAGAACGACCGCATTTCGATCACTTCTCAGAACCACGGGTTTTGCGTTGACATCGATAGTCTCAACAAGAATGAGGTTGAGGCGGTCCACATCAATTTGAATGACAAGAGCGTCGAGGGTCTGCGGCACAGGAAGTATCCGCTCTTTTCGATCCAGTACCATCCGGAAGCCTGCCCCGGGCCCAATGACGCAAAGTATCTGTTCGGTGAATTTGTGACCATGATCGAGAAGTTCAAGAAATAATATGCCCAAACGTACGGACATCAAAAAGATCCTTCTTATTGGCTCTGGCCCCATCGTTATCGGCCAGGCGTGTGAGTTCGACTATTCCGGCACCCAGGCCTGCAAGGCTTTGCGTGAGGAAGGTTTTGAGATCGTTCTAGTGAATTCCAACCCCGCGACGATCATGACTGATCCTGAGACGGCCGATCACACTTACATTGAGCCGCTCAACGTCGAGTTTGTCGAGAAAATCATTGAGAAGGAGCGGCCGGACGCCATCCTGCCGACATTAGGCGGACAGACGGGGTTGAATCTGGCGGTCGAGCTGTGGGAAAAAGGGATCCTTCAAAAATATAACGTTGAGATGCTCGGCGCGAATTACGAGGTTATCAAAAAGGCCGAGGACCGCAAGCAATTCAAGGAAGCCTGTCAGCGCTGCGGGCTGGACCTTCCCAAGAGTGCATTTGCCTACACTTTGGAAGAGGCTCATACTGCGGTCCAGGAGATCGGGTTTCCCTGCATCATCCGTTCCAGTTTCACGCTCGGCGGCACCGGCGGTTCCATTGTCTACAGCAAGGAAGAATTTGACGTCAAGGCTCAGCGCGGCATTGACAGCAGCATGATCAAGGAGATCCTGATTGAGGAATCGATCGAGGGTTGGAAGGAATATGAGCTTGAGGTCATGCGCGACAGGAAGGACAATGTCGTCATTGTCTGCTCTATTGAGAATCTGGACGCCATGGGCGTGCACACCGGCGACTCGATCACGGTTGCCCCGGCGCAGACCCTGACCGACCGGGAATACCAGCTCATGCGCGATTCGTCGCTCAAGCTGATCCGCGAGATCGGCGTTGAGACCGGCGGCTCCAACATCCAGTTCGCGGTCCATCCCAAGACCGGACGGCAGGTCGTGATCGAGATGAACCCGCGCGTGTCTCGTTCTTCCGCGCTGGCCTCTAAGGCGACGGGCTTTCCCATTGCCAAGTTCGCGGCCAAGCTGGCCGTTGGATATTCTCTGGACGAGATCCGTAACGACATCACCCGCGAGACGCCGGCGTCTTTTGAGCCGACCATTGATTATTGCGTGGTCAAGATCCCGCGCTTCACTTTTGAGAAATTCCCTGAAGCCAAGGATATTTTGGGCGTGCAGATGAAGTCGGTCGGCGAGACCATGGCCATCGGCCGCACGTTCAAGGAGGCCATGCAGAAAGGCCTGCGCGGGCTCGAGATCCACCACATTGGCTTTGACAACAAGAACGATTATCGTTTGATCGATGATGCCAAGGTCGAGCGGCGCCTGCGCGAGCCGCACGCGTCGCGGATCTTTTATATAAAGTACGCTTTGCAGAAAGGCTGGTCCGTCGAGCGGATCATGGACCTGACACGC
>JADFXE010000038.1:8462-10671 GCA_015233705.1 Candidatus Omnitrophota bacterium | reverse complement strand
AAAGATCACCAGGATCGTGTCCGCACTCCTAACCGTCAAAAGAATTGTCTTTCAGACTTTCAAAAGCTGTGACAATCCGCACCGCGCTGACGTTGATATTCGCCGTATAAACCCCAAAATCTTCTACCGCCTTGCGATAAAGCTGACGATACACGGAAGCTTTTCCATCTCCTGGCCGAGCCAAAACCCTGAGGACTTCATCGATCCGCTCCTTGACCACCGGACTAACATCGGGATCATCGCGCATCCTGGCAAGCCTCTCTGCCAGCTCTTTGACGATAGAAGGATTTTGATAATCAATCGCGGCCAACGCATCGAGGATCGCCATATTGAAATCAATGAACCACGGCTCGCCCCCATCTTTTATTTCAGCTTCAAGTATTTCGGCAAATTTTATGGCATTCTCTTCGTCCCTGAAGAAACCAACCAAACGGTTCAGGCTCCTTTCATGATCGTTCCAGGCAAATTGATTCACCTGAGGACTGTTCCACAGGCCCCTGACCATGAACCCGGGGTTAAAATACGCGGCAATGACGACCGCGATTCCCATGAGCGCCATGAGCCGCTTATGATCCTGATTACGATGAATGTTATACATAATGCCGATCGCGCTGCAGAGGCGACCGGGATCCGCAAGAATAAACGCCGCGAGTTCAAAAGCAAGCTGTTGATATGTTTTAGAATCGTTGCCGCCATCTTGGATCGCCTTGACCAATGCGGACTCAAACCGTATTTTTTCCCCACCTAATTTCAGATACGGGATCAACTGCAAAGCCGCTTCCTGGATATAGAAATGAACGGCCAGCGGATCCGAGCAGACCGGCCTGTAGGGGATGTTCATGCCCTGGTGTACCTCTATGATCAAACGGGCGATGGCTTCATTCAGGACACGGCGGGCCCCCAGATCATCGTCGTCAAGATCGCTTCTGACCATTTCAAGAACACCGATGGCGTGGGCCTTGTTTTGAATAAATTGGGCCATGGACAGCAAAGCAAAAATATCCTTCTGCCCCACCTCAATACCCGCCAGCGCAAGTAACTTTGTTTTGAACTCGGGAAGGTCTTTGATCAGCCCCTTGTCCTTAAAGACCTCGGCCTTGATGATCTGTCGGGCAATGACATTGAGCTCCCACTCTCCCGGACGTTCGTTGTGAAGGGCCTCGTGCTCATCGACAAGTATTTTGGTCTGATCATCAAGAAATGCGTAGGCAGGATGTCGCCAACCGTTGGCGCGCGCGATGGGCGTAAAATAAAAACCGATGCGGACCCAAAATGGCGGGGCGCGGCCGCCGTGTCTTGACGCATATTCCTTGGCCATGGCCCGTAACAACTTTTTTACTATGGTCTGGCACCACTCTGGGCCAAAATGATCGAACGGCCGCAAGAGCGCGCCGGTCAAGGCAAACATGCCCGGCTTGCACGCCGGAGCAGAGCCCGAACGCGACTTTTGTCCCCGACGGTCGAAACGTTTATCCGTCCTGGCAGGATTTGCGGCCTTCTCGAACGCGATCCGAGCCCTGACGTTCTCCCTTGCCTCAAGCTGTTTCGCCAGGTCAAAGATAACGTCCGAAACAGACCCATGGCCGCCAAAAATATTACAGAGCGTCGACTCTGCAACCGGTTTCTCCGGCCGCAGAACCTTGCCAAACGCCTTGAAAGTCGGGGCCCTGACCCTTCTCTGAAGATCCTGAAGGAATTTCAGTCGCACAGCCTGCTCCTGTTTGAAGGCCGCTTCCTTGGGCAGCCCGTCGCGAGATTCCGGCGGAAGCTCCCTGGCCGCGGCCTGCGGCAGTTCCGCAAACTGGGCCTTAAGCTGACTCGTGACAAACCCGAGGATATACTTGATGATCTCTGGATTCCGGCCTGTCAGGGGGAAACGCGCCACAAGCTCAGTGTAAAGTGCGCTGCCCATTCGCTCGGCAACGTCCTCGATACGAGTGCCGAAAGCGGGGATGGCGCACAGCACATTAGCCTTCACGATCTCCCCAGCCCCGCCGATCTCCCAGCGAAGATCAACACTAACCCCGTCGAGCGAACGGACCTCGCCGCGACGGCCCATAAGCGCCGCAGCCCCGCATGCCTTCATGGTCCCTTCCCCTGACATGACGACGGCCCCTGTCAGGACCTTGAACTCGAGGGCCTTGGACCTGACGCGGCTCAGCGCGGGAACCGCAGAACACGCCGCTGAAATGGCGGAAACGGCCAGAAG
>JADFXE010000038.1:6524-8384 GCA_015233705.1 Candidatus Omnitrophota bacterium | reverse complement strand
CTCACAGGACTGGTGCCTCTGGGGGTCCTGCCACCGTTGACCCTGCCGCAGCGCGCCTCCGTGATCTCCTCGGGTGCGACACCAAGGTCCTCGGCCAAGTCCTGCGACGCAGGCAGCAAAACCGGATCCGGCCCCGGAGCCGAGCATGCCCCCTGACGCTCTACTTGGGGCAAGGCTTCCTCCCGAACCATTTCCTCCCGGATCGCAAGCGCGCGACGGAATTGGTCGTCGCTCAAATGATTGCGCACGGATTCAACGCCGTAACTTTGAGATTGAAGATTGGGGTCTTCGGAGACGATGCGATCAAAAACAAGTTCTCCGTCGGGCTTCCGCTCGACGCCGGTCTTCAAAAACGTCACGGAGAGAAGCGGCCGCACGACCCTCAAGCCTTCGCGCATGTGCGTGACAAGAAACGTTGTCACGCCGAGCCGGTTCAAATACAGGATCAGCGCCGCCTGGACCGCGGACAGCTCCCAATAATCGCTGCCCTGAAGCTCGTCGAGGATGCCCAACGACCCGGCCGAAGCGCCCTGCATGAACGCGATCAGCCGCCCGCCCACGCGCCTGAAATACGACCTGCCCTTTTCCATGGATTCCCTGACGCCGAAATACGTGAACTGTCTTTCATAGCGGGGCTTTTTGACCGTTCCCGGAACCGGCAGGTTCAAGCGGTCGAGAAGTTCAATGACCTGGAGAGCCCGAAGGAAAGTCGTCTTTCCGCTTTTGTTGGGACCTGTGATGATAAACTGCGGGTGCGGGGCGTCGGAACGGAAATTCAACGGGACAGCGCCAGGCATCAACGGCGAACGGAAATTCTCAACAGCGTATCCGTTATTCGCACGGGCTACGGGCTGAAGCGTATTTTCCCGCGTACACAAGGCCATCCCGACCATGAGATCGATCTTGTTCAAATCATCATATGAAGAATCATACCTCATGGCGCGGCAAATACCCTGGATTGCGCTATGCCGCCCCCAAAATAACAAAGCCGCTCCATTTTTTTCGTCAGCGTTGGCCTCCTTGAGCTCCTCATCCGAAAAATCAGCCCTGAACTCCTCTATCTTCCCAAGAAGGATCTCCATCTTCTCCCGATAATTCCTGACTGCGAGATTGCGCTCTTCCATGGCCTTCAAAACCGCGACCCGGGCCCGGAGCTCGTCATCGACAGCCGTCTTGTAACGCCTGAGTACCGCACAATATTCTGTCAAGAGCCGGGGGTTCGACTGCCTTCTAATGGCATCAAGGTCCATTTCCTGAAAAAGTCGCTCCCTCCACGCTATAAGCGTCCTGGAATCAACTGCAAGCCATTTTTCCGTTTCCGCCTGATCAACGGAAGACAACTGTTGAGGAGAATACTCGCGACAGAAATTCCGGGCAGGAAAAAGACCAGCAGCGACCTTTCCAAAGACAACATCGTTGTCACCTTCCGTGTCCGAACGATCGACCTTCGGATTCAGATTTCGCCGGATCTTTTCAACATCCATGGGAACAGCGTCGGATGGGACGGTTTCGCCTTTTCTCAAAGCGTCGTAAATGATCCTGACCCAACGGATGAATTCTTCGGGGAAGCCGCACCTTTTCAAGGTGTCGATCGCATAACTGTTTTCTGCAATGCCCTCGACCAGCCGGCGCACATCTTTGCCGTAGTAGTCGTACATTTTCTCAAGGACGATCTGCTGGGCCTGCACCTCGGCAAAATCATGCGCCAGAATGTGCATGACTTGTTTCAAGTGTGTCGCATAAATGATGACCGCGCCGGTCTTGATCAAATCCTGCATAAGGACGGCCGTCAGAGAACACAGGTCCTTGTAATCCGTTCCCAGATGCGCCTCATCGATGATCACAATGTCCCGCGGCCCG
>JADFXE010000038.1:0-6503 GCA_015233705.1 Candidatus Omnitrophota bacterium | reverse complement strand
GATGAGCCAGGTGTGCGTGCTCTCGCCCGGTTCCGTGCCTTCAGGGCCGGGCACGATCGTATAAATATTTTTGAAGACGCCCATACACGCAGCTCTGGCAGGCAAAGGCAGTCCCATCTGGAAATAAAGCACGCACAAAGCGATGAGTTCGATCAAGGTACTCTTGCCGATCTCATTGGGGCCGGTCAGGCCCAGACAATTCTTGCCGCGCTTGAGCGTGACCGACATCTTGTCCATGGTTCCAACATCGCCGGCCACAGGGTTCCAGGCGTCCTCGAGCTGGATCACACCCGGCTCTTCCGTGTCTTTGGGGATGCAGTACTGGCCTTCCCTGACCATCCTGGCCGCGCCCAACGCGTACCTTAATTCATGGATTGAGCGGGACAGCCGCGCCGGAATATCCTGCAAAGAACCTTTATCCTGATCGCTGAGCTTTCGGTAGAGCTCCGTAAATCCCTGAACGCGCTCGCGCATGGCAGCGTCTGGGGCCACACCCGTTTCCTGGCAAACGCGGAAAACGCATTGCCAAAAATCTGATAGCGACATGGACTCTCACCTGGACTCTCCACGTCTGGCCCAAAATCCGAGTTTTCCTTGCTTGACCTCCAGGGCCTCGATAGAACTCCTGAGCCACTCAAGCTCTCTGCCGGGGTTATCACGTTCCTCGGGAGGATAAACGGAGAAATACCTGTCGATCTTGAGCACAACTCTATCGTTCAGCAGGTCCTGAATTTTTCCAGGCAAGGCAAGACTTTGGGTAAACTGCTGGCCAGCCAAAAGCTCTTTTATGGCCTTGAGCTGGGCCAGCATTTTCGAAAGGAAGACAACGGATTTATACCCAAGCTGATCGCAATCTTCTTGAGTACCTCCCCAAATCGCAGGATTGGAGCGATGCTGGTCGCACAATTTAAAATAATGATGCCAGGTATAGCCATAATCCTGCATCGTCCAATAATAATCGTCCAGAAGTTGCTCAAGCTGGTCGCGCAACTCGGGCGATAGGCCAAGGACCGCGCTGGTCGCGTCATACGAGCGCCTGATCTGCTTGAGGTTGCGGAAAGGATGCGCCATCCTCTCGGCGATAAACCAGCCCAGGCGGCAATGCCGATCCCAGTATTCAGGTTTAAAATAATACAACAACTCTGAACTGTCCCAATTTCTTCGTACGTCGGAAAAATATTTCAAAAGGACCGTCGCCGGGAAATACGCCACTTCTTTAAAGTCTTCTGTCCTGTTCCTCTCGGCAACATGGATGTTCTCGGGCGTGTCCGCAGACAAAGGATCGTCCAATAACGGCATGGCTGTGGATTTGATGTCCCGGCAGAAGATCGGATACGTAAGGCACCATTCCCTGAAACGGCCCGCAAGGTCGGATTTCTGGTTGTGAGGCCTCTTGTCAAGCTCGTGCAGCAGCGTGGCGCCGCGGTGGGGATTGTTCAGCGAGATCAGACGATAAATTTTTCCGTTGGCAGGAACGGTTGCGCCATAAAAACTGCGAACAGGCGTCGGACCGGCGCGCAGCCGGCCTTCCCTGACCATAAGCTCCAGTTCCGCCCTGGTGATGATCTTGTTCTCAAGGGCGAACGTGATCGCCAGACTGAACTGCGGATCGTGGACATCCAGGACCGGCCACTCCTTGAGCGCCGTTGCCCCACCCGCCTCGATCCTCCCGGCGATCGGCCCGGCCTCGGACTCAACCTCCTCGGTGCAGAATCCCGACCGCGGCTCGGCCAAGTCCTGCGGCGCGGCGGGCAAAGCGTCTTTCCCTTGTAGCGCAACGGCCAAATTAAACCGTTGGAACTTATAAAGCCCCGACTGAAGATCAAAAACCAATCTTGACGTCGCGATGATCTCGCGGCCTTTGACAACCCGTCGGGTTTCAAAGACATAATATCCCAAAGCATCACAGTAAAAACGCCGCGCTTGCGCTTCGCCGGGACAACGACTTCCCGTTGTTGTCCGCGCTGACCAATATGACCCGCGACCATTCTTGATATAACCCCAGTAAACGCCACCCAGCCGATCTACCTGCTCTCGAACAGCAAAATCCTTGTAGCGCCCCTTAACCTGGCATCCTTCACGATCGGTCACTTGCTGCAAAACACTCTTTCTGGCAGCCCGGCGCTCCGCAAATTCCGCTGGTGCTTCCATTGGCCGATATCGAACAATCTGGTTGCCGCGGCCTTTAGGATCAGACACAAAAATAAACCGGATCTTCTCGACCTTGCCTTGCACCAAGGCTTCCACGGTCAGGATCGATCGCTTTTCACCTGCGTCAAATTTGCGATGGATCCTGACCTTTGCGCTTCCGGCTTCAAGGATACATATACTGAGTGATGCAAGAAAATATAACCTCCCGTCGTGCCCGAGGACTGTTTCAAAGACCATGTCCGGATATTGCGGAGAATTCGCGTGCAAAACATCGCGCGTCTGTTCCTTCAAGCTCTCCAATGCCGTATCCAGATCCGTCAATCTCCCCTTTACCGGCGGCAGGACCGCAAGCCCGGGATCTATCCCTATACTGTCCAGGAATTGCCGGCCCTGTTTATCTATAAAAAGTTTGGCCACAAACTGTTGCTTCAGCTGGCCGATGCGCTGGGGAGAAAGACGGAACCGCACCATAATATTTTTCACAGGTTCACGCTCAACGGCCCGGCAAGATACCGGATCAACGCCAAATAAGGCAAACAGGATGTTCTGATCACGTTCATTCTGCGGCTCATAGCCGGCATAAGGCGAAACCTGGATCCTGCGGATACATGAAATAAACAAAGCTAATTTCTCCCGATCCATCTTGGGAGGACTTAATCGAACGGCCATCAAGTCTGACCGATCAAGCCCCTCATTATTTTCCCGATGAAATGAATAATCCGACGGACTCCTGTGCTTACGCCTTAACCCCGCTTTCTTTCTGATGACATCATAAATATCCCGATTCAGGTTCATCTGAATAACCTTTTTCAGGGGATACTTCTTCTTGGGGCTGATCGCATACCGACTGACAGTGTTCCGTACAGACCTTTCCCCTGCTGTCATCAGCTCTGCCTCATCAAACTGAAAATCACCCTGATAACTCCTCCTTAACCTGTTGGCAATAGCTCTTTCGATCAGCGGCCTGTATCGCTCAGCGAACCAGTTCTGCGCCGCGCGATTGCCTTTCCTGACCAGAGCCAGCTGAGCGTCTTCTGTCTGCGGAGCGCTGACAACCTCGGCCTCATCGCGGTATCCCTCCTCGCTTCTGGATGCGATCAAAGCCTGCCAGTCTTTCTCTCTAATAAATCCATGATCATAAAAGATATATTCGTGCAGCCATATCCCGTCGGGAATGACGAACTCTCCATCTGCCTTACTTTTCCAGTACTTCCTGTGAAGAGAGACTAACGACTTATTACCCAGGAACTGAAAACAACATGAAAAGACGTCCCCCTTTATTCCCGACAGGTCGCTCACAAAACCGTCATCACCCAAGACCCCAAGTTCCCTTAATAAAGCAGAAAGAAGATGCTGCCGCGCTTTTTTATCACCCCAACGCATAAAACTGCGGCTTTCAGCAAATGCCTGCACCGTCAATGCCTCCGCAGCCTGCTCAGAAGTTGTCGTGCCCGCAACTTGCAAATTCTTCGGAAGCGCCTGCCCGTCCTCAGCGCCGGAAGCCGGCATTGATCCCGGCTCCCAGCCCACGTAGGTATTAGGCTGCGACGGAAGATCGCACAGACGGACAGCGCCCTTGCGCAGCGTGCCGTCAGGCCGCATCCCGTTACGCCAGGCGTGATACACAACCCGGCCTTTCCGGTCCGCATTGTGGAACTTGATCGCGACCGGCGCCGCTTTCACAATAATCTGGGACGTTATGTCCCGGGGCAGCTGGCTCTGGATCAAAGCCAGCTTGAACAGCGTCGTCCCTTCCCAGAGCAAGGTCGAATTAGGGATAGCGGCGAGCGCGGCGATCTGGTGGAAATATTCCGGGTACTGCAACATAAGACAGTTGCCGGCATGAAAGCCGTCCCAATAAATAAAATCCGGACAAAGCTGGGCGGCCAGCGCATATGTTTCGCCCAGTCCGGTCTGGTGAGCTGTTTCATGGCGATCGATCGCGCTGCTGGTGTCCTCATCGAACAGCCCGGGCCTGAAATGCCAGTCTGTATGTCCATCTTTTGTCGTTGCCACTGGCTTAAACAAGCTCCACGGAAAGATAATCCCGTAAACGACCCACCCCAGGATCCATGACTCGATCTTCAAGCGTTCCTGCCTGCGCCGGGCCGATTTGACCCACGACTCCCATCCCCAATGCAGGAACTTCCGGCTGGCACCGGGAATATACCGAAAATGCCACGCTGCCCAGAATTGCATGAACGGCCGCCAATGCTGGACGACGCCTCCGCGACCTCCGGCGCTGCGGAGGTCGTCCGGAGACCGGGCTGACAGACTTTTAACCATAAAAAACCGCTGGATAGTCTCGTAATGAAATAGATACCGCAAAGGATGGCTCCGTCCAAACCCATGCCTTGACCAAAACCCGGGTTCCGATCTTTCACCTTTATTGCCCAGGCAGGTTGTCACGACACAGGCGATTGCAAACCCGCATTTCCTCAAATACGGCTCAATGCATCCGTCATACCAGGCGCCTCCCAGTCCCTGACACCTCAAATCTTCGCCGACAAAAAGTGATACGAGCGCCATATCCTTCAGACCGCGGTACACTCTTCTCAGGACAGGCACACCCGCATCTGCACCGATCTGACGCTCGTCATAATCATGATTTCCTACGAAAACGCCTTCTTCTGGCAAATTCAACAACGTCGCCCCTCTCAAATGTTCGACAGCCAGTGCATTTATTATCGACAGTTCCAGGCGCGCAAGAACCTTGCCGTTACCTTTATCTCCGGAACTTAATAGCGTCATGACTATTCGGCCCTTCCCCATCTCGCCGTTAATGCGGAACTTCGCACCCGGGAACTTGTCCCGCAACTCCCGCCGAGGGATCAAGGTGTCGGCCGCCGCGCCATCAAACGCCATGGACGGGGCCTGCGCGCTGCGTCCTAACACCTCGTCCCTAACGAGCCGTCCCGCCTCATCCACAAGACTTGCGATGGTCAACACCTCAAGCGTCCTCGCACTTCCGGCAAGAATCTTTTCCAGGTCCGTTACCGCGGCCCGGACAGTATCTTCTCCCGGCTCCCCGCCTGACTCAACGGCGGCGAAACGCCGGACGATATCTCGCGCGGTTTCTTTGGAGCGCGAAAGACCGATGCCAAGCTTTATCAGTTCGCCTGTCAGCCAGTCAACGGCATGGACGTGGATTCCGCCCTTATCCCACGTTACCCGAAGGTTCGGCATAGGATCGAAGGACGGGACGCGGCGGTGATCGGCAGGCTTGCTGCCGCAGGCCCAACGCGCCAGGTCGCGGCGTTGGCGCCAGGCGCCGAAGATCATGTTCCTGATGAACAGTTTGGAAAATCCGGCGCGGTCGCTTTCCTCAAAATAGAACGTCGCCACCTGGGCCAGGCGGGCCTTGCTTTTCAGGGCCCGGCCGAGGAGGTTGGTGTCAAAGGCGCCACCGTATTCAAAAAGCCCGTCGAATTCGCCTTGGGCATTGACCGGCAGGATCTGCTCCAGAATATCTTTCGAGAAACACTTAAAAGCCGCCTGGGTGTCGTGCACGCGCCAGACCAACGGCACCAGCGCCTTCACGTAAAGCTGATACCCGTAATGCTGAATGACTCGCTTCCAGGGCCGGTGCACACCTACCGCGCCAGTATGCCGGTTGGCAATGGCAATATCATGCTGACCGTCCAGGACCTCGGCCAAAAGCACTCCTGACTGTGAGAGGTCCGTGGCCCGGTCCTGGTCCGTGTAGATCACATAATCTGCCCCGTCGCTGATCGCCTGACGCATACCAAGAACAATGGCCGCGCCTTTCAGAGCTTTGAGCGCCGTGCGCTTGTCCTCCGACAGCTCGATCACCCTGAACCGTTGCGTCATTAGCAAGTCCGGAAAATAGCGGGCCAGATAACCGCGCGTCACCTCCGCACTGGTCTTGCCGTGATAGCGTGCGCTATCATTGCCGTCGTTGATCGCAATGGCCTTCCAGGTCACGCAGGGATTGATGCCGTAAAGGTCATCCAGCTGCTGGACCGTCAAGCGCAGGGCATCCGCGCCCTCCGGCTCATCAGCCGAACACTGGAGACGGACATGTTCATTGCGCATGGCGTAGACCGTAGTCACGGTCAGAGGCCGGTTGATCGTATAAACTGTCAGGAAAGATTTAATAAGGACCCGCGAACGCGCAGGCAAATTATTTTTATCATCGGCGAGCGTTTGAACCAGAAGCCCGGTGAAATGTTCCCGATCCTTCGCGCGCAAGGCCACGGCCAGTGCCTTGCTGAGCAGGGCCAGTTTGCGCTGCTCCGAGAGCGGCACGCCGTTAAACGTAGTCGGATAGAACATCAGCGCCCGAAGGACGCCGGTCACTTCCTGACGATCCATCCGCCCGGCGATCTCGC
>JADFXE010000002.1:26144-44143 GCA_015233705.1 Candidatus Omnitrophota bacterium | reverse complement strand
AGAAGAAAGTCGCGGGTGTGTTTTTTGTCAATCCCGGCAGCGTGGGCCGGCCGTTCTTTTCAATATAATGCAACCCGTAGGCCAAACCCATGTCACCGAACTTGTGGTGATGGCCATAAGACTCGCCATCGGTCGCAATATGGACCATCTGGTCTTCAGTCGCCTTGCGGTCAAATGCGCCAAGGATACGGTTGGCGAAAGATTCGCCGCTGTGCAAGAGCCCCTCAAAGGCCACGGCCAACGAGATCGGCCCGTCGTAAAAGAAGAGCGCAATGGTCCTTCCTGACGGCAGACGGCACAGATACGGCCGGCGCAGATCAATGTGCTCCTCATCTTCCGGCGCCCACTCGCGCTCGACCGTAGTAATCTTGCGGGTGCGTTTGGCCTGATGCGGCGCCAGGACCGTGAACTTGATCCCCTGCTCAGCCATAAGATCCAGGCTCTCCAAATCAACAGCCGCCTCGGCCAGCCACATACCCTCAGGCTTACGCTGATAGCGGTGTTCGAAATCCTTCAATCCCCAGATGATCTGTGTGCGCTTGTCACGAGAGCTGGACAAGGGCATGATCATGTGGTTATAAACCTGAGCCATGGCGCCGCCGTGTCCGGAGAAACGTTCCCGGCTGAGGCGGTCCGCCTCCAGCACAGCGCGGTAGGCATCCGGGTCCTTCTTCTCCATCCAGGACAGAAGCGTAGGACCCAAATTAAAACTGATCTTGGAATAATTGTTCACGATCTCGATGATGCGGCCCTGGGAATCCAGGATACGGGAGGCGCCATTCCGGGCGTAACACTCAGCAGAGATGCGCTCGTTCCAGTCGTGGTAAGGCGCAGCCGATGGCTGGAGCTCAACCTCTTCCAGCCAGGGATTCTCGCGCGGCGGTTGATAAAAATGTCCGTGGATACAAACGTAGCGGTTCAAATTACCACCTATCTAAGTAACAACAAGAGGTCGCAGGTCACAGGACATGCGGCTGATAACCGCAACCCACGACCTGCGACCTTTCAAGTCCATCAGTTCTCATGTCCTGCAGATATTCTATCACGCAGGAGCTGATAATCGTCTTCTATTTCTCTCTCTTCAAATACACGACGCCCAGCGGAGGGAGCCTGAGCCGAACCGAATGCTCGCGACCATGCCAGCCGCACTGCTCGGACCACACACCGCCGTAATTACCCTGATTGCTGCCGCCGTAGATCTGCGAGTCGGAATTCAGGACCTCGCGCCAGCGCCCCGGATGCGGAACGCCGATGCGGTAATCCTCCCGCATGACCGGCGTGAAGTTGCAAACAATGACCATGTCCTCTTCCCAATGATGTCCCTTGCGCACCCAGGCCAGTATGCTGTCCTCCCACGCGCCGCACTCGATCCACTCAAAACCGCGGAAGGAGAAATCATCCTGGTACAACGCAGGCTCGCTTCTGTAAAGATGGTTCAGGTCCTGCATCCATTTCTGGACACCCTGATGCGGCGCCCACTGCAGAAGATGCCAATCCAGGCTCGTCTGGTAATTCCACTCATCCCACTGGCCAAACTCACCACCCATAAAGTGCAGCTTTTTCCCCGGCTGGCCGAACATGTAGCCGAACAGGAGCCTAAGGTTCGCGAACTTCTGCCAGTCATCGCCAGGCATCTTCCTCAAAAGCGCGCCCTTGCCGTGCACCACCTCATCATGCGACAAGGACAGCATGAAGTTCTCGGTAAAGGCATACAGGAGCCCGAAGGTCAACTGGTTATGATGATGCTTGCGATAAACCGGATCCTTGGAGAAATAAACCAGCGTGTCGTGCATCCAGCCCATGTTCCACTTAAGACCAAAGCCAAGCCCGCCGTCCCAGGTTGGCTTGGAGACCTTGGTCCAGGCGGTCGATTCCTCGGCTGCCATAATGATATCCGGATGCGCGCCGTAGACCGCCTCGTTCAGGCGCTTGAGGAAATGGATCGCCTCAAGGTTCTCGCGGCCGCCGTAACAATTCGGGATCCACTCGCCCTCATTGCGCGAATAATCCAGGTACAACATGGACGCCACGCCATCAACACGAAGGCCGTCCGCATGATACTTATCCAGCCAGAACAGGGCGCTGGAGATCAAGTAACTCTTGACCTCAACACGTCCGTAATTGAAGATCGAGCTTTTCCAGTCCGGATGGAACCCCTTGCGCGGATCCTCATGCTCATACAGCGATGTGCCGTCAAACTGATAAGGACCGTGACCGTCATTGGGGAAATGCGACGGAACCCAGTCCAGAATAACGCCGATGTCGTTGCGGTGAAGCTCATCGATCAGATGCATGAGCCCCTGCGGATCGCCGAAGAACGAAGCGGGAGCAAAATACCCGATCGTCTGATAACCCCACGACCCCTGAAAAGGATGGGCCATGACCGGCATGAATTCCACATGGGTATATCCCATCTTCTTGACATACGCCGTTAACTTGTCCGCCAGTTCAATGTAGGACAACGAACGATTTCCTTCGTCGGGGGAACGCATCCAGGATCCCAGCGAAACCTCGTAAACCGAGATCGGCTGATTGAGAGCGTTGCGCTCCTTGCGCTTGGCCATCCAAGCCTGGTCGCGCCACTCATAACCGATATCCCAAACAATGGAAGCAGACTTCGGCGGGACCTCGGAATGAAAACCAACCGGATCAGCCTTCTCCAAATGCCAGCCCTGACGGGTCCTGATCGCATACTTGTACGACATGCCGTGCCCGATATGCGGCACGAAGACCTCCCATATCCCGGAGCCATCCCAGCGGGCAGACATCCGATTCACATCCGCATTCCAACCGTTAAAGTCACCGATGACCGCGACCCACTCGGCGTTTGGCGCCCAGACCGCGAACAGAACACCCAGGGTGCCATCCTTAACGACCACATGCGCCCCCAACTTGTCGTAAAGGTTGAAATGATTCCCTTCCCTTATCAGGTGAATGTCAAAATCCGTAAGGTAATGTGTCACTGCCCGCTCCTCCTTTAAAAGTTCCTGCGCCTCCTGGACAACGACTTCTTTCTGCTCCTTGATCAAAGGCCGATGCTTTTTCACTTCCCGACGCTGCGAAGATGAAGCTGTGCGCATGATTCCTCCTTGATTGTGGATCTGTGTCCTATCGCTGTCCCACTTTTGCTATCACGCCTGGTGCTAAAGGCCTTTCGGCGGCACCTGCCTGACAACACACCAACAGCGTCTCGTTCCATCTCGCAACACAACGCCAAAAAAAACGACGGGAAAAATCTCCCGTCGATAAGTTCACTCCTAGATCCCCAGCTCAGCCCTGACAATGCGCTCCGCCTCGAACCAATCCCCCATATCATTACCGTTATAATACCCGCGCTTCTCGAACAACTCATAGGCCCTGCACTGGACGCGATCAATAAAATCAGCTGGTGTCATCTGTCTCTTGAAGGTCGTTGGCGTTATGTCCATTTTGTCTGTCGGCCTGGCGACTGCCGCCGGTTTGGTCGCCACAACCCGGCTATCGGTAACGCGCTTGGCAAACCTTGTCTTGACCTTCTCCATGATGAGCCCCTCCATTTGAGTATGATCGTCTCTTGAACCAAAAATCCGGGTTAAACTTTCCAAATATCCCGGGCGTACTCGCGAATCGTGCGGTCGCTCGAGAAGAAACCGGCCCGGGCCACGTTCTGAATGGATTTTTTCGTCCATTCCTCCTGGTCCGAATAACACTTCGAAATCTCATCCTGCGTCTTGCAATACGCCTCAAAATCAGCGCAGACCATAAAATAGTCGCCGCGATAGATCGTATCCACCAGCGGGCCGAACAAGCCCGGCTGTAACTTACTGAAGAAATCACTTTCCAACAAACGGAAGATCTCCCTCAGCATAGGCGAATTCTTGATGACCTCGCGCGGATTGTACCCGCGAGCCCGCAGATCCAGCACTTCGTTCTCCCGAAGGCCGAAAATGAAAATGTCCTTGTCGTCCAGACACTGCGCGATCTCGATATTCGCTCCGTCGTAAGTGCCGATCGTCAAAGCGCCGTTCAGCATGAATTTCATGTTCCCCGTGCCGGAAGCTTCCATGCCCGCGGTCGAGATCTGCTCGGACAGTTCCGCGGCCGGAATGATTTTCTCGGCGAGCGAAACGCGGTAATTCTCCAGGAAGACCAGACGCATCTTATCCCGGACTACCTTGTCCTGATTGATGATATCCGCGACATTGTTCAGGAATTTAATAATGAGCTTGGCCAGATAATATCCTGGCGCGGCCTTGCCGCCGATGATGAACGTACGCGGCTGGATGAACTGATGCGGCGTGCTCTTGATCCGCAAATATTGCGACACAATGTAAAGCCCGAACATGAACTGGCGCTTGTACTCGTGCATGCGCTTGACCTGAACATCGAACAGTGAGTTGGGATCCAGCGGAACATCCATGGTCCGTCTGATATATTCAGCCAGGACCAGCTTATTCGCCTGCTTGATCGCGCGCCAGCGGCGAAGAAATTCTTTATTCTCCTTGTGAACCTCCAGGCCTTTCAGCTTGTCCAGATCCGTTACCCACTTGTCGCCGATCGTTTCCGTAATCAGATCTGATAACTTGGGATTGGCCTTCAAAAGCCAGCGGCGGGGCGTGATGCCGTTGGTCTTGTTGTTGAACCGCTCAGGGAACATCTCAAAAAAATCCTTGAACAGCTGACTCTTGAGAAGTTCGGTGTGAAGCGCGGACACGCCGTTAACCGACGTGCTGCCAATGATCGCAATGTAAGCCATGCGGACCCGCTTGGGCGTGCCTTCCTGAATGATCGACATGCGCCCCAAGCGATCGCTGTCTCCGGGGAACTTGCGTGCGACCTCGGCTAGAAAACGGCTGTTCATCTCAAAAATGATATCCAGATGCCGCGGCAGGACCATGCCCAGAAGATCGACTGTCCAACATTCCAAAGCCTCGGGCATAAGCGTATGATTAGTATACGCAAAAATCTGCGCCGCAATGGCCCACGCATCCTCCCAGTTCAGACTTTCCACATCCAAAAGAACGCGCATCATTTCCACAATTGCCAGCGTCGGATGAGTATCATTCAGCTGAATACAGACTTTGTCGGCCAGCTTCTTTAGGTCCGTGTTATCCTGCTTGTAGCGCCGCATGATGTCCGCAATCGCAGCGGCCGTAAAAAAATACTCCTGCTTCAGGCGCAATTCCTTGCCCTGGCTCACATTGTCGTTCGGGTAAAGAACCTTGGAAATGCTTTCGGAATGAATTTTCTTCTGCACAGCTTTCTCATAATCGCCGTGATTGAAGTAGTCGAACTCAAACTCATCCGTTGAACGCGCTGACCACAAGCGCAAAGTGTTAACCATATTGTTTTTATATCCAGGGATCGGAGTGTCATACGGCACCGCGAGGACCGATTCGGTGTTCACCCAAGGAGAGGCAAACTGAACCGACTTATCAACCTTGCCGTAAAACTGGATCTTGACCGTATACTCCGGCCGCGGGATCTCCCAGGGATTGCCATTACGCATCCACTCATCCGGCAATTCGCATTGATTGCCGTCCCTGATCTTCTGGTTGAAAATGCCATAATCATAACGGATCCCGTAGCCATGAGCGGGAATGCCGAGTGTGGCCATGGAATCCAGAAAACATGCGGCCAGCCGTCCCAGGCCGCCATTGCCAAGGCCCGCATCCATTTCCTCGTTACGGACGTCATCCAAGTTAATGCCAAGTTCGCGCAAGGCCACCTCAACATCTTTCTCCTTGCCGAGATTGAACATGTAATTGCCCAAAAGCCGGCCGATCAGAAATTCCATGGAAAGATAGTAAACGCGGCGGACATTATTCTTGTGATACTGGCTCTGGGTCTCCATCCAGCTTTCGACAATGCGGTGCCGAACGGTCAAAGCCAGGGCATGAAAATTATCAAGGGTGGTTGCGGTATTGCTGTTCTTGGCAAGATAATGGGTGCGGATGTCCTGAAGCGAGGACTTGATATCCTCTTTGCTCAAATCCGTACTGAGACTGTTTTTTTCTTTTGCCTTTGTCATAACCTTCCTTTAAGACGACGATTTTTAGAGTCGCGCTTTAAATTCTTGAACAAAAACAAGTTACAGCTCAGATGTGTATGAATTATACGCAGAAGGATTTTATAGTCAACAAATTTCTTTAACGACCTCCGATTACAAGTCCCTGATAATGAACAGTTAGCGAACGGAACTACTTTATCAGAAGAGTTATTAGATCTCGCTGGGAAGGATAACGTTCGATAAGTTGCTGCCGGCAGCCTTCTTCATAATCAGCATAATCAGCATAATCAAACCCGGAGCAACGGCAGGGCCAAGCAAGGCGAAGCAGCCGCCTTCCTTTAAACGTGCTCCCTGCTAAACTCCTTTAGAAACAACAACTTGCATTTCAAAGTTTCGCGAAAGATCATTGCCCATGATAATCGTCTGGCTATGGCCATCTTCAAAAAGATGCCGCCTCTCAGCAGTGTCACCTATATAGAAATGGAACATCTCATCGCTCTGTAAACGATGCATCCTGGACAAAGTCTCGGGCGTCAACAAATAATAGATCGCTGTAAAAAACGCCCAGGAGTTTACTCCGTAACAAATTGGCAATAAATGGGTTATCGATTTGTCCGGCCGACAGGTCTCTCTAAAGTATCAACCTTCTTATTTAAACACCGCTCCAGTCGAGGATGAAGTCACCAGTCTGGCGTAGCGGCCAAGATATCCTTGCGAAATCTTGGGCTCCAGAAGCTTCATGGTCTTTTTCCGCTCGCCGATCTCGGCCTGCGAAAGCTTCGCGCTGATCGTCTTATTGGGAATGTCCAGCGTGATTTCATCGCCGTCTTTCAAATAGGCAATAAGTCCGCCGGCGGCCGCCTCGGGTGAAATGTGCCCAACGCAAGGACCGCGCGTACCGCCAGAGAAACGGCCGTCAGTGATGAGCGCCACGTACTTGTGCAGCCCCATACCAACGATCGCGGAGGTGGGCGAAAGCATCTCACGCATCCCCGGCCCGCCAGCCGGGCCTTCATAGCGGATGACAACCACGTCCCCCTTGTCGATCTTCTTGGCGAGAATGGCCTGCATGGCCTCTTCTTCAGAATTAAAGACCCTGGCGCGGCCGGTAAAAGTCAACATGTCCGGCTCAACCGCCGACTGCTTGACCACCGCCCCTTCCTCGGCAAGATTGCCATGCAGGATCGCGATGCCGCCTTCCTTATGCTCCGGATTCTCCGGCGACTTGATCACATCAGGATCATAATACTTGACCGCACCCATGATCATATGCGTGCTTAGGCCAGACACCGTCGGGACATCATGGATCTCTTTGCCCAGCATCCGCATGACCGCTGGAATGCCGCCGGCATAATGCAGGTCTTCCATGTACCACTTGCCCGCCGGGTTCATGCTGCACAGATGCGGCGTGGTCTTGCTGAGCCGGTCAAAATCCTTGAGCGTTATGTCAGCCTTGGCTTCGTGGGCGATCGCCATCAAATGCAGGACCGTGTTGGACGATCCGCCGAGCGCCATATCCAAACGGACCGCATTCTCCAGCGACTTCTTGTTCACAATGTCGCGCGGCTTAATATCTTTCTTGATCAGATCAACGATCTTCTGTCCGCTCTCGTAAGCGAGGCGAAGTTTATTGGACAGAACCGCCATCGTCGTCGCGCAATATGGAAGCGACAACCCCATGGCTTCTGTCAAACAAGCCATAGTATTGGCCGTATACATGCCCTGACAGGAACCACACGTCGGACAGGCCTCGGATTCCAGGCTCTTGCGCTCATCTTCCGTGATCAGCCCGGCCTTAAACTGCCCGACCGCTTCAAATGTGTCGGTGATCAGATTAAGGCGACGCTTCTTGTGCTGACCGGTCATCATGGGACCGGCGGTCACAACGATCGTCGGGACATTGAGCCTGAGGGCAGCCATGATCATGCCGGGAGTGATCTTGTCGCAATTGGTCAAAAGGATTAGCCCGTCAAACGCATTGGCCGCGGCCACGGATTCCACCACATCTGCGATCAGCTCGCGCGAAGGAAGCGAATAGCCCATGCCCGAATGACCCATGGCGATACCGTCGCAAATCGCAGGAACTCCAAAAATGAACGGCGTGCCGCCGCCATTCTCAATGCCACGTTCGACATAACGCTCGAGCGTGCGCATCTGCGTGTGCCCGGGAACCGCATCGGTGAACGATGAAGCAATGCCGATGAACGGCCGGTCCATGTGTGAATGATGCAAGCCCGTCGCGTAAAGAAGCGCACGATTGGGCATCCGTTCCAATCCTTTTTTAATGCGGTCAGAAAGCATAAAAACCCTTTCGTTAAAACACCAGGCGTTGGCCGCCCGATCAGTTATTAGTGATAAAGCGCGTCTATTCTACAGTCCGCCGCTGACAGGGGCAACAAGAAAATCGCCCCCTTCTCCGAAATTTGAGTCGGCCCCTGAAACCACTCCTTACGGAAACCAACGCCAAGGCCTCAAAATTATAAAACAAATCTTACCTCGCCTGCAAAAGCAGGCCGAGGTTAATTCGGCCAACAACTCTACGTAAGTTTCCCGAGCCCTGCGGGCTTCGGGATGAACCCTCGGGTAAGGAAACCTGAACAAGCCCGAGGGTTCAAAACAAAAGGCGGGGACAAGCCCCGCCTTTAATGTGCTCCAACCAATTCACTCTTTACTTCTTGTCCCTCTTTGCACCTTTTTTGGCACCCTCAGCCCGGCCGGCTTCCTTATCAGCCTTCAGCTTGGCACGACGCTCTTTCTGGATTTCCTTTAACTTCTGATACTGCTCAGGCGTGAAAACAGGCCGCAAGGTCAATACCATATCCGCGTGATTCAGCATGGTCTGTCCCTGAAGCTTGGTGACCTCGGCGACCAGGGCCTCGACCTTCTTTCTGTCCGGCTTATCACCATCCAGCTCCAGGCGCAACGCTTCACGCTTTTCCTTAATCTGGGCTGCGAGAGGCTCCTGCTTGGCACGGAAGTCCTTGCGTATAGCCTTGATCTTTTCGCGCTGTTCCTGACTCAGGCCCAGCTTGTTCTCAATCTCCTCCTGCCCTTTCTCGACCATCGGACCGGGACCAGGCCCTTCCTGCGAAAAGGCACGCGGCGAAAGAATCACGCCGGCCAACGCCACCATCCAAAAAACCTTTGATAACTTCATACTTCCCTCCTTGTTAATATTGTATTGTTAATTTTAACGTGTCGGCTTGTAATAACTCTGTCATTATCCTCCTCTCGCCGTTTTAGACAACGATTATCCGGTGAAAGTTCCCGCCGAATCCATAAAATCCTCAACCGCCGTCGGAGAAATCGCATCGTCCGCAAAAGCAGCCGCATCTTCAGCATCATCAAGGAGATTCCCAGAAGCCAGCTGGGGAGATGTTCCCATACCAGCGGAAAGCCTGTCCTGATCCGGCATGATCACCCCCGAAATAAAAAAGGCAACTGCTAACGAAGCGCAAAATACGACCGCCGGACGAAACGCCGGCCCTTCCCAGACAAGACCAAGCCTTTCGCGCCAGCCCAAAGGCGCTTGCGTGATTCTCTCCCGAACAGCGCTCCAGACATCCTCGGACAGTCTTTCCTGCGGCGGTTGCCGTAGAACATCATCTGTTGTCTGAACGACCGACAAAAACTCCCGGCAGGAAAAACAGGACGTGAGATGATCCTCCACAAGCTTCTTAACCGCCGCATCCGCTTCACCATCGATATAATCGCTGATCAGCAATTCCTGAATCTTCGCGCATGTCATGGCTCAGCCCTCCTTTGTCCTGCGGCCTTCACGGCCGCTTCCCGCGCGCGCTTCAACCGCGAGCGCACCGTATTAATATTGATCCCCAGCGTCCGGGAGATCTCCTCATAACTCAAGCCTTCCTGCACCCTCAGAACCAGACAGGCCCGCTGATCCGCGGGAAGGCCCTGCAGCAGTGTCCGGGCCTTATCCTCCAAGTGCTCACGCTCGACTGATTCCTGCACCATCTGCCGGGAATCCTCAAACTCCATGCCCTCCGGAAGCGCCATCTCCCGCCGGCGTCCCTTGAGACGTCGCAGCGCATTGAGCGACATGTTGACCGTGATGCGATAGATCCAGGTCTTAAGGCTCGAGCGGCCGTCGAATCCCTGGAGCGCCCTGTGCACCGCAATAAAGACGTCCTGCACGACCTCCTCGGCATCCTCGGCCTGACCCAACATCCTGAGCGCTACCGCATACACCATTCGACTATGCGCCCGGTAGATCTCCTCAAAGGCCGCTATGTCACCCTGAACCGCACGTGTTATCGCGTCAGGAGCAAAATCCGACATATTTCCCTCCGCCTGTTAGACGCGCACCCGCTTTAAAAAGTTCCCCAAATAAAAAAACCTGTTCTCTTAAGAACAAGTCTCACCACAACCAGGGACCTCTCCAAGGACAGTCGCGCAAACCCTGTTAGCTGTTTTGACCATACTGGTTGAACCAAGCACGCTCATGAAACGGTTTTTTCTCTCGCTGTTGACGTTCCTCCGCTGGAACACCGATCGGCATGATCACACGGATGATCTTTCCCGGCGGAACCCTGATCCATGAACCAATGGTCTCCGCTCGGCCGTTGGTCCTCAACCAGTTGTCAAGCCAAACCGTAGCATATCCCAAAGCCGTGACAGCAAGAAAGGTGTTCTCCAGCGCCGCCGTACAGTCCTCGATCTGAAAACTGTTTCCGTCACAGACCGCTTCCGGCTGCTCGTCAATAATGGCAGCAATAAAGGCCTTGGCGGTGCGCATGGCGTCCATGGTGTGCATCTGCCCGATGCGCTGGACCAGGTTGGGATCATCAATGATGACAAACTGCGTGGTCTGGGCGTTCTTGGCCGACGGGGCAAGAAGTCCAGCCTGAACGATCTTCTGCAAATCCATACGCAGGACCGGTCGCTCAGAGAAAAGTCCACGATAACTATGGCGCTTGGCAATGGCAGTAAACAAATCCATAATAAATATATTATAACACAACATCCCTGACGCAAAACACCTGACATGAAAATAAATATTATAGGTGGGAAAAGGCGCCGGGCTATGCATGACCCGGCGCCCCGTGGGCTAAAGCAAGTCTTCGATCAAAGTCAGGTCAGGGAAAAGCGGCAATTTTGTCCCCTGCGGCAAATAATGCTCCACCATCCCGCGGGACACGACCAAATCAAAAGCATCACGAGGACGATCTTCCAGGATCATTCTGGACACCTGACGCTGTAACATTTCGGTCTGAAGATAGACCACCAGACGGACGTCCTGTTGGCCATCCTCCTTGAGGATGAGCAAGACTCTCATAACAGCCCCCTGCATTCTTTAAATGGCCGGATAATTATCACCAGGAAAAAGATCCTGGTCTTCGCCTGTGTCCCGAGCAGCATCTTTGGCAATGCCACAACTAAGGAACGAAAATAAAAAAATTGTTTTAAGAATATGGTCCATACTGCCTCCTGTTTTGGATCACCATCGCTCTCAATCCAAAGATGACACATAAAAGGACACTTGTCAAGTTATTGGCATATAAATGTCTTAATAATATCATAAATCATTCAATAACATACATTAGAGGTAATGACACCAACTTATACAAATTAATAATATGTCGCATATCTATTGACTTTCTTCTAAAAGCTGTATAAACTTAGAGAAGAAAGGATCGGCCATGAACCTGGCAGACAAAATCGCAAAGCTTATCAAGGAAAGTGAGTGCCGCTCGCTGACCAATCTTCACAAGGTGATCGCAGACCTTTTTGAGGACCAGGCCATCACCTACAAGACACTGCTGCGGACCGTTCACGGCAAAAGCCAGATCCGGGAAAATTCTCTCTTTCAGATCGCCACTGCCTTAGGCATGAAGACCTCCTCGCTCAGGGAGGGCACCAACACACAGGCGCAGGAAGAAAAGGACATTCCAGGAACCTATCTGTATAACGACAAAGCATCGCTTCTCAAGCTCAACCACCGCCTGCCTTTTTCACCGAACAGGATCACGATCAAGCCTGGTGGGCAGACCACCAAGGAACAGGATCCGGCCAGCAAGGGCGCTTTTATCAAATGGGTTTATGTGCTTTCAGGGAAGGTCGAACTTACTATTGAAGGAAAACTCAATCTCGAAAAGAAACCTCTCAAGAGGGAAGACCACTACTGCTTTGATTCAACGCAGCCTCATTATTTCGAGAACCGCGCTAGCCGCACTGCCACGCTTCTTGTCATCTGCCACGGATCGACCGCCACTGCCTAACGTTTCTGCAATTCGCTTTCCAGGATCCTGAGAACCGCCTTCAAGGCAAGGGGTTTCGGCACATAGATCGCGCCAGCCGCCTCGATCATTCTGGTATACGCCGGATCGTCCCACTTGGTAATAACCAGAATAATGATGCCGGCATATTTCTTCTTCGCCTGGTCGATCACATCAAATCCGCTGATGCCCGGCATGTGCAGATCCTGGATCAGGACATGGAACTCGCCCGCACTCAAGGCCTCAACCGCTGCCTCGCCGTTGGGGCAGATCACGGCCTCGCAGTCCAGGCGCTTTAAGAGAAAATCGGCCAATCCTTCGCGGACCTGTTTCTCGTCGTCAACAATAAGAATTCTCGGCTTGATCATGGCATACCTGCCTTGTTGTTCGTCTAGCGGGTTACATCCTTAAGCTTCTGCAGGAACTCGCGGATTGCAGCCACGTTGCGCAGGATCCGGGCCACATTCACTGCCGGCACCGGCTCAGGATCCGGCCCCGACACATCCGAGATCAGGGCGATCTTGTAAAGGTCATTGCCGATATAGTGCGCGATCAGCTGGCGGATGGTTGTCTCCATGACCAGCTGCCCGCCCTCGAGCACATTACGCTCCTCGGACTTCACGATGCTGCGGACAAAAACATTAAGCGCAAACACCCGCTCAACGATCCCGCGCGCCTCCTCAACCGAAAGACCTTCCAGGCTCTTTTCTTCCGCGACGGCCGCGATCCCGTCAAGAACCGCAACGAACTTCTCCTGCCAAAAAGACCACACCGCCTCCGGGACCTTGACGCCCTTTTGGGTCAGCGCCCCCCAAAGCCTGATCTCCTCCGGCGTAGTGTTAGCCATATTATTTCCCGAGCTTAGCCATGATCGCGCTCAGCTGCACGTCCAGCTCTCCCAACGTAAGAGGCTTCAAGAGAACCCCGTCAGCGCCGGCTTTCTCAACAGCCTCACGAACCTTGACCGTATCATCCTTGGTGATCATAAGACACCGCGTCGCCGGCATCTCTTTCTTAATATAGCACAGGATATCCACCCCGCTAACCTTGCCCAGAAGATGAACATCCAACAGTGCGATCTCAGGCCTGATTTGCGCAAGCCGGTCCAACGCCTCTTCCCCGCTCAGGGCCACATGCACGGTGAACCCGCGACGGCCGTAAACATCTTTCAAGACCTCACAGATCTCGGCGTCGTCCTCCAGGAGGAACAGGCTTGTCCGGCGAGCCTTGTCATTAAAGTCCTGTTTCGAGACCGCGACCGCCTTGTCCGGGTCCACGTGACGATACGCGATCTCCTTGACCTCGACGATCTTCTGATCCGCGTCCAGGGCCGCCTTTTCGATGAACCCGCAATCCCGGATGATCTTGGCCGCCGCCTCCCTGGCCTTCTTGGGATCATCCATATCCGCAGCCAGCTCCCGGATCACGCCCGCTGCCAAGCGGATCTTGTTGAGCTTATTGCCGATGTCGTGGAACTTCTTGCGGATGGTCGCCATGATAGTCTCCTGTTAATTGACGACAGACGACAGAACCTGCCGGATGCTCTCAACATCAAAAGGCTTTTTCAAAAAAGCATACGCGCCCAGCGCGAATGATTTGGCCTCGTATTCATCTCCGTAAGCCGAAGCCATGCAAACCTTGGTGCGCGGAGAAAAAGTCATGGCGCTCTTCAGGACCTCCATTCCGCTCGTTTTTCCACCGAGCTCGATATCTAAAAACGTCAGATCCGGCCTGTGCGTCTCAATATATTCCAAGGCACCGCCAGATTCATAGGCAAGAACAACATCAGAAATCCCGCTCATCTGAAGAAGGTCCTTCATCAATTCCGCCATCTCTTTCTCGTCATCCACAACAAGTACGCGCAAGCTCATATCCCGACCTCTCTTCCCGGAACGTTTGTCCCGACACCTGCTGACTATAATTTATCAGAAGTCCTTTTTCAAGATGACATTATCTGATTTTTAAAACCCGCGCTGATCAAAGATCACGGATCTTGTCAACTGTCGAGCGCGCCTCGTCGATCGCGCGGACCACATCTCTCATTGCCTCGACCGCCTGCTCCACCAGAATTTTGTCCGGAACCTCCCGGTGAAAACCATCCTCGTGATCCAGAATAAACCTTTCGCAACGCATCCGCAGGACATTGTGAAGGTTCGAAATCTCATGAACAATTCGCCGGGCATCATACGAACCTTTTCTGCGGGATGCCGGGGCTGCTGCCAGCGTACTAAGAACCTTGGCCGGCTCACCACCCAGGACCTCGACCACCCGGGCTTCCAGTTCCGACAGGCTGGCCGGCTTTTGAATGAACGCGGCCACCTGTCCGCCCAATTCTGCAAGATGCTTCTCCACCTCAAGCTGACCAGTCACCACAATGATCTTCGTTGTCGTATTGAATGTCCTCGCTTCGGTAATAACCTGCCAGCCGCTGAGCGGTCCTTCGATCATCACATCCAGCAAAAGCACATCCGGCGCCTCATGCCTGAGGATCTCCAGCGCCCCTGGTCCGTCGGAAGCGTCCCGCACCACCGCACCCCAGCGCCGCTCGAAAAAACTGCGCGCCATGGTTCGCGCCATGTCCTCGTCTTCAACGATCAGGATCTTGTATTCGGACAGTTTCTTCATGGCGCATCCATGCGATCCGTACAGACCAAACTACTTCTCCAGCTTCTTCAAAAGCCAGGCCATGTTCTCGCCCAGGACCTGCATGGTGCGCAGGCCTTCCTCATCCTTGGTGACCTCGCCGATCTCCCGGCCGAAAGCGAAGTTCCAGTAACAGGAGCACACCACGATCATCTACGAAATCGTAAAAAAATGGTTGATGGTATCAAAGGCATGGATCGCACCTCCCCGACGGACGGCCAGCACGGCTGCGCCGACCTTGCGCCGCAAGAAACTGTCATTCGCTCTCGAGACCAGACAGGCCCGGTCGATCAAAGCCTTCATTTCAGAGGACACGTCCGCCACGTAGACCGGCGAGCCAAGAATGATCCCGTCGGCCGCAATCATCTTCTCCAGGCAGTCATTGATGCTGTCCTCCTCGACAACACAACGATGGTTCTTGTTCCTGTAACAACCGTAACAGGCCATGCAGCCCCGCAAGGGTTTTCCGGCGAACTGTACCTGCTCACACTCGATGCCATTGTCCCTCAGCACCTCAAAAACCTTCTCGATCAGGATGGACGTGTTCCCGTTCTTGCGGGCACTGCCATTAAACGCAACGACCTTCATAAGACCTCCTCTGTTACTGCGCCACCGCAACCGCGGCCTCGCTCAATTTATGCCGACGGAACTTACGCGGAGTGACCCTGAGCCCCTCCGCCACAATCTCCTCACCGCCCGTGGGCTTGCCCGGCGAATGACGCAGACACCAGTCGGCCAGCTTCTCTTGCGGATCGCCCTGAAAAGGAACGCCGCTAAGTTGTGCAATCGTTGCCATGGTCACGCCGCCGCCCATGATCCAGCCGCCGGCAAAAGGATGGCTGTATGCCGGGGCCCTGTCAAACTCATCCTCGATCTCGCCCACCAGCTCCTCAATGATATCTTCCAGCGTCACCAGTCCGATCAGCCGGCCGTTCTTTCCCGCCACGAGAATAATGTGGAGCTTTTCCTGGATCATGACCTCCAGGGCCTGGGAGATCGGCTTGTCACCTTCAACGATCTTAACCGGCCGGACAATGCCCTTGATCGACGGGTCCGACGGATTCAGATGAAGAGCAGCGATGATGTCCTTGAAGTTCACATACCCCTCGATCGACTGGGGATCGCCAGCCGTAGTGCAGACCGGAAAACGCGTGTGCATGTCCATATGCGCAAGGACCAGCGCCTGGCTCAAAGAAGAGGTTACCGGAATAGTCGACACATCATCAATAGGAATGACGATCTCCCGAACCGGGCGCGTTGAAAGCTGTGCCGCCGCCACGACGATCTTTTCCTGATGCGCACCGATCAGGCGCGAGGTCCGCGCCATGGCCGCCGCAGCCTGAAGCTCGTGCAGACTTTGCGCATCCTCCGGCGACATCATGCCTCCCCTGAAGAACCGGGCCATAATCCACTTGACGGTCCGCTCGAAGATCCGGACGATCGGCGTCAAAAATCCGTAAAGCCTTTTCATCGCAGGAGAGAAACCGATGCAGATCCGCTCGCGATTGTTCAAGGCAACCAGCTTGGGCAGAAGCTCGGAAAAAACAATGGTTACGCTGCTCAAGGGAACGACCCACAGAATCACGGCCATCACATCCCCCATGACCGCTGACAAATGAAAGTGATGCACCAGCCAGGGTGACAGCTGGTCAGAGGCGCTGAGGCCTCCGGTCGCGGCTGCGATGGACGTTGACAGCGTGATCCCCAGCTGCACAATCGCGAAGCTGGCCTCAATGTTGTCCTTCATGAACAGGGCGTCTTCCGCGCCTTTGATCTTCCGACCGACAAGAACGAACAGTCTGGCGCGCGCAACGGACGCCAGCGCCATCTCGTATGCGACAAAAATGCCGTTCACGCACAACATCAAAATGATCACGAGCAGTTCAACACAAATCGCCATCAGGTCTATCCCGTAAAATATGTTGTGAGGTGAAATCCTGCCGCGGCCAGCCCCAGGCCCAGGACATTGGTCAAAACAACGTACAGCAAGGCCGTGCGCCAGGCTCCATCATGCATGAGCGAGAACGATTCGATGCCAAACGACGAGAACGTTGTGAACCCGCCGAGGATACCAACAAAAAGAAAAAGACTGAGCGCAAAAGGCAACGCCACCCGTCCGCTGATCGCCCACAGGATACCGATCAGAAAACAACCGATCATGTTGACCGTGAACGTACCGAACGGAAACCCCTCGCCGGCCGCACGCTGAACTGCACTGGACAACAAAAACCGGCTGACCGACCCGATCCCGCCGCCTAAAAAAATAAGTACAATATTCATGTCGTCCCCCTCCCTAAACAACCCGATAGCAATAAATACGCCGCGATGCCGCCCAGATAGCCGGCCAGGGCCGGCAGGCTGATCTTTTTGATATACCAAAAAAAATTGATCTTCTCAAGTCCCATCACCACAACCCCGGCAGCAGAACCAATGATCAGAATGCTTCCGCCTGTCCCGACGCTGTAGGCCAAAAATTCCCAAAATTTATGATCCACGGGATAACGCACCAGATCATACATACCCATGGTCGCTGCCGTCAGCGGCACGTTGTCGATCACAGCGGACGCCAGCCCGATCACAGTTGCGATAACATCCTTATTCCCCACATGCTGATCCAGCCAGCCCGCCAGCTGCGCCAGGATGCCGCCCGCTTCCAGCGCAGAGACTGCGAGCAAAATTCCTAGAAAGAAAAGGACGCTTGTCATATCAATCTTTGCCAGTATCTTTGGCACGGTCAGATGTTCCCGCACCCGAGCATGCATCCTGTCTGTCAGAAACCACAGGACACCCAACCCCAAAAACATGCCCACCACAGGCGGCAGACCGGTCATAACTTTAAAGATCGGAACAAAAATCAGCGCGCCAAGACCCAAAAAGAAAACCCACCTGGCCCCTGGCTGCAATTCGGCCCGCTCCCTCGCAACCGCCGCCAGCGTGCTGTTCTTCACCACACAAGAAAAATAAACGAGCGGAACGATCATGGACACCAGGCTCGGAATGATCAGCATCATCACAATGCGCAATGTGCTCACCCGTCCGCCGATCCACAACATGGTGGTTGTTACATCCCCGATCGGAGTCCAGGCTCCGCCGGCATTGGCCGCGATGATAATCATGCCGGCAAAGATCAG
>JADFXE010000002.1:10528-26134 GCA_015233705.1 Candidatus Omnitrophota bacterium | reverse complement strand
CCTCCTTGTCGTCGATGATCCGCGCCAGAAGCGTCACCATAACGATCGCGGTGGTCAGATTATCCAACACAGCGGAAAGAAAGAACGTAATGAACGTGACGATCCACAAAAGAACCCGCCTGTTCCGGGCCCTGATGATCCGCGCGACAAGCTGAAACCCGCCGTGCTCTTCCATCAGGCGCACAATGGTCATCGCGCCCATCAGGAAAAGAACGATCTGGGAGGCTTCCTGCAGGCTCGTGGCAAAAGACTCAGCCAGCCCGTGGCCGTGCGCGCTTGATGGCGCCGTCTCCTTAAGCGCCAGAAGCGTCCAGCAGATCACGGCTGTCAGCAAGGCCGTTGCAGTCTTGTTCACGCCGATCTTGTGCTCCAGGGTAATCCCCAGATACCCCAAAAGAAAGATACCAATGATGCCCGTTTCTAACATATCGTCCCTTGATGATATGTTGATTTTATCAAAATCAAGGAGGAAGTCGAAGCAATAAACCAAAAAACCCTGACCAGCTTTCGCTGATCAGGGTTTTAAAATACCGATCAATTCCCAAACATCACACCAACATCAGGCCAGGATCTGCCAGAAATTCTTGGGCATACGCTTGGCCATCTTGAGCGCACCGTTGGCACCACCGAAGACCGGCTCCTCAACGCGCCGAACCTTGCCGCCGCCCAGCTCCTTCATGCCCTGCTCGATCAGCTTCGGGAGTCCGATCATCTGGCTTCCTCCGCCGGCAAGAATAACGTTGTGGCGCAACTCTTCCTGGAACTCCGGATCATAGGAGGCGATCAGCTCCGCGATCGCATCAACGGTCGGTGGCACAATGGTGCGGCAGGCCGCGCGCAACTCATTGGTCACATCGATCTCCTGCGGCCGACCCTTGACCGGGAACTTGACGATGATCTTGTCCGCGCTGTCCGCAACAAAACCATTCTGCTCCTTGATCGTTTTCACCATGTTGATCGTAAACTGCACATCCGGATGCTTGGCGCGAATGGCTTTGGCAAACTCATTATCAACGTAATCACCCGCCACATCGAATGTGATCTGGTCCTCATCCGTCGGGAGCGTGCCGTGCAGGCGGCACAGGTCGGTCGTTCCCGCGCCGATATCAATGATGAGCGCGCGGTCCAGTATCCCCAAACCATACGCCACGGAAAAAGGCTCGGAACAAATCATGACCGCATTCAGGATCCCGCGGGCCGCATCAACCAGGATGCGCTTGCTGGAAATGCTCGCTCTCGCCGGAGCGCCGATCACGCCGTACACCGGCTGTCCCGGCTTGGGACGCGCCAGCTGAAGCAAATGTTTCACCAAAAGCTGGGCGGCCTTGAGATTGATGTTCTCGCCGCTCTTGGTCTCCTGGATGACACCCCTGGCCAGCGGCCGCACAAGATCAACAGAAAGCCGGTGCTTAAGCGCGGCCTCGCCGAACAACGGCTGGGTGCCTAAAAGTTCTTCCGCAATGTTATCTTTAGGAAACCCGACAAACGACGGGACCACCTCGCGCACGCCGTTACTGGCCGCAATGACCGAGGACGAGGTTCCCAGGTCAATGCCGACGAAAAGGGCTTCGGTCTCTGAAGCGAACGTCTCCGCCCCCTTACCTGCCGAGGAGCCGGCACCGTGATTGTCAGCAGTTTTCTTCTTTTTCGACATGATAATCTTCCTTTCTATTCAGCGTCCTTACGTGCTCCCTTTTTGGCGAGCTCGGGTTTCTGAAGAACAATGTTCTGTTTGAGGATCGTTGCCAGGATGTTGCGCTCGTCCGAACTGAAATGATCATCGCTCTGGATCTCGTTGACGGCCTGGGACATGGTCCGGGCATTCAGGTGACCGCTGAGTTGAAGCTCCGCGATCTTCTCTTGCAAAGCGTGAAGCGCTTCCGACATGGCCTTCATGCGCCGGTCGTAAGCCTGCAACGTCAGCTCCTGCTGCTCAGGATTCGTTTGCACGGACTGCTCGGCAATGATCTTGTAAATATCCTCCCGGGATAGCAGGCTGAAGCCAAGCTTGGACCTGGTCTGACGGACCGTATCAAGGAAACCACTCATGCGGCGCTTGGCGTGTCCGGCGACCATGCCCATAGTACGAATGGCTGAAAAATGTGTCTTTTTACGCTTCATAGGAATCGGGAGAATGAAGGACGCTACCTGTCTTGATCGTGCTTACCCTTTTATAGTGGAGGAGGCTGTGAATGTCAATTGCTACGTTTATTTTCAAGGCCAGGATCAAGTCATCTGCGCCTGGACAACCGCAGCCACAACCGGAGCGACTGTTTCCGACGTAACAACTTCTGCTTTCTTGGCCACCTTGCGGACCGATCTCTTGGCTGTCGCCTTCTTGCTTTTGGATCTAGCCGGAGACGCTGACTTGACTTGAGACACCGGTGCCGGTTTTACCGCGTTGACAACGCGCTTTTGCCCAGCGAGAGACTTTATTTTCCTAGCAAGCTTTCCCTTGATCCCGTCGAGCTTGGCCTTGATGGATTTGCCCGCATCTTTCCAGAGCTTGGGCTGGACAACTTTACCTGCTTTGCGAACTTTGCGGACCAGCAACCCGGCGCCGTAAGACACCTTCTTGAGCGCCTTCTTGGCCACGCCGATCTTGGCGGGGCCTTTTGTTGCAACCTTTTTTGCTGCTGCAACTTTCTTCTTTGATTTGGACATCCAGTCCTCCATTTTTGATGCTTGCGCAGGCTTTTACTTCAATGAATAGAAGGGATTTTATATCACCCCCCCCCAACGCAAGCGAAATTATGTCGCTCGCCGGACGGGGGACAATCTGGAGGCCCCGGATTTCACTTTCCCATACGAGATGCGCGGTTAGCTTGCTCAGGAAAGAATCCTTTTCTGAGCAGCCATTTCCAATGAGCCCCCAACTTGCGGAGGCCTTCTTGCCGGCGCAAGTTGGCTGGGCGAATTGGCTCAGGCCGACAGGCCTGAGTTCCTTCTGTCCACGTGGCACCCTCAAGAATCCTTGAGGGTGCAGCCATGTTGTTTCCCCCAAAAAGCGAAAAACCACCTCCCCTACGGGATGGTGGTTTTTCGCATGTGGAACAACATGGCTGACCCAGTTGGACGAGTTTTGCAACTGGCTTGAGTCGCCGGAAGCGGAGGATTTCTTTGAAAAACCAGCCGTCATTACTTCGCGACCAGAGCGCCTGGCGCCGGTTTAATCATTACGTGTGTGCTTCCGCTACCTCCGCCTGATTCACGCCCAGGATCATCAGAGGGCTTTGAACTGGCGTAATGTTAATGATCACCGGCGTGAAACCGTTAAAGCCGTTCTTAAGCACGTCACGTATGGCCTGATCATTAAATTGAATCTTCGCACTGCCATTCTTATGCGCGACATCAATGTTCTGAATGTCAATACCACCATTAACATATCTTTGTGCGGCATCCTGGCTGCTTGTCAAACTTGCACCCTGCTCAAGATGGACTGCGTACGCTTTAGGATATTTCCTTTCAGGATACATATCGACCAACTCCCAATCCGTAACCTCTAAACTTACCACAAAATCAAACCCATCTAACCAAAACTGTTTAGCTTTATCTTCTTGCGCCAAATACTCTGATAAAGATGGGCTTTCTCCATAATAAAAATTATCACCAAAATTCGCGTAATAAGCGTCATTAAGTCTTCTAACGGCCTGATCGCGTCCATAAGAATTCCATTCTAAAAGTCTTTTGACTTTCCTGCCCTCCTCCGCCCTTTTGGCTTCCTCTAATTTTTTGATGCCTTCTGCTGCAATAGCCCTTCTGGTTTCCTCTGCAATTTGATAATCTGTAATTGCTTTCATAATGCGAAGATCGCCAAGACTCTTAAGATACTCAATCGTATCAAGAAATTGAAACGATTTGATACTCGCCTGGAAAATCGTTTCCCGACCAGCCTCCAATTTCTCCAGAGCCTCACGCGCCGCTGCACGGACAAGAAGGTTGTCATTGCTGACCATCTCAGCAATGCTGCCAATAGCCCGCCTATCTTTACGCGCAACAAAATACCGAATCGCCTTGACCTGCTTCTCCGGCCTTCCGTTCTTCAACGCACGGTAAGCAAGCCAATTAAAACCAAGAACACCGGCGAGTTTTTTCCAACGGGGCACATCATTGGTCATAGCAGCATCCGCACCTCGCAAGCGAAGTTCCCAATAACCTTCCACAAGAATTTCGCTCCTATAATAACCACCCTCATTAACGCGGTCATCGGAAACCAACTCTTCAGGCCCTTCAACTGAAGGCACATAAGAATAAATATAATCCCCTCTAGCGTCACCTCTTCGATGCAAAATATCCCGAAAATAATTCTGAGCCAGATGATCTGGTGACCCTGAATATGCGCTTTGCGGTAAACTGTCATTTAGAAAAACAGAAATATCGTGCCCAGATTTCACCAGCATATCAATCGCCCATTTGCGAATTTCCCAATGATCACTCTTCAACCCCACAGTACCGACCCGGTATTGAGAATCAGAATCGGTGCATAATTGATCTAGTGCGGAAAGTGCGGCCTTTTTTACGCTGCCATCGTTGTCATCATGATAAAATTGCCATTTTTCCAAAATTATAGCAATTGGATCAATTGCCCGCTTATCACCCAAATTACCTAAATGTCTAATAATGTCAGGCCCTTTATATTTATCCAATCTATCGAATTCAATGGCCTCTAACTCCACCTGAAACGACTTCTCCTCCGCTGAAGTCTGCGGAAAATCCCCTAACCGCTCTAAGGCTTCATGCGCAAGGTAACGTGTGCGATCATTTGCCCTTGCGTCACTTAACATCTTTTTAATGTACGGAACTGCGCGCCTATCCCCCAAGTTCCCAAGAAACTCAACAGCATCAGGATAACCAACCACCTTCACATTCTCCTGAAAAAGCGTTTCCCGATCCGCGCCCAAATTCTTCAACGCCCCAAGCGCAACAATTAACTTCTCTTCCGTCCGCCTATCGATAAACCCATCAACATACTGATAATGCCCCCTATAAGTTTCCCGATAAGAAAAACTTTCGGAAATCTCGTCAATAACTTTAACAATCGGCTCAATGGCCCGCTTATCGCCGAAGTTCCCGAGAAATGCAATCGTATCAGGACTATAAAGCCACTTAACATGTGCCTGAAAAACAAGCTCCCGATCCGCACCAAGAGTCTCTAATGCCTGACGCGCGGCTACACGAACTTGAAGGTCATAAGTAGTGACCTCATTAGCAATAGCAGGAATCGCCTTTTTATCCTTGCGCGCAACAAAATACTGGATCGCCTTGATCTGCTTTTCAGAATTCCCGCTTTTCAACGCGCGGTAGGCGAGCCAGTTGAGACCCAAGACGCTAGCCAGCTTTTTCCACCGAGGAACATTATTATCCATCTTCGCGTCTTTTGCCTTACTCATCGCAAAATCAATCTTCGAAAGCTGGCCAACCTTTTGATTCAACGCCATGGCACTATCTGTATGCGTCAAGATGATTCGATTGAGCTGCTCTCCACCCGAGAAATACTTCCGTGGCAATGTTGTACCGGTAGCGGTGGCTTCTTCCTTGATATAGCTAAACACCCCCTTCTTGTATGCCGCAATGTAGCGCTGATAGATCTCTTCTTTAAGGGCCTTCTCGTCTGTGGTCACACCTGCAACCTTGTTCCTCCCGACATACGCATCAGCGAGAAGTGTGTTCTGAATAAGCTCGCGGTACCACTTCGCCAAAATCGCGGCGTGGTACACCTGCCGTATCGCTGCGAAATTCTTGCCTTCATTAACCTCTTTCTCAATAGCCGGAACAACGATCTCACGCATCACGGCCTTGGCAACAGCCGCCTTATCGTCCGTTACGGCACCCGATGCGTTCTGCGACATGGCTGTGCGGTCGCTGTCAAGCATAACCCTGAGCTTCGCATCTGTCACATAAACCGCATTGCCCTTTTCATAGACTTCCGCCTTCTCCGGCATGATCCAAACCTTATTGAACGTATCGACCGGAATGTCCGTCGTGCCAAACTTCGCCTGCGCCTCAGCATAAACCTGCGCCCAGAACTCCTTACCCAAGCCTTTCTCGGGATAGATCAATGAAGACGTCACCTGCTTGAGAATATAGTCCTGCGCAAGCATGTCACGACCGAGTACGGTCTGGCCCAGCTCCTTCTCAATAACACGGTCCTTCTCGTACGGGGAAAGGTTGACCCAAAGCTGTTCCTCAGGAACAGTGATCGCGGCCAGAAAGTATTGCGCCATGCGCTGACTTTGTTCCTTAACGACGGACTGGTCGGCAGAATCGTTACCGGAATCAACGATGAAGTCGAAGTTGAGCGGTTTGTCGGGGTGAACAACAAGACCTTTGACCAGAACCGGCACAAAGGCATCAGACGTCGCCACCATCGTACCCGGTGCCGGAAGCGTCGCAACGAACGCGCTCTGGGCGTAGCTGAAGGTTGGACTAAACGCCAAAGCGATGATCAGAACGAGGCTGATAATCCTTCGACTGGTTTGAAATAAAAAATGTCCGAGCATAAACTTTCTCCCGTTTGGTTATCAGCCCTTAGCTTTATTGAAATTTGAAAGACATCTAAAGGATAACATATTATTTTATACCCTGCCAGCCAACCTGCTTTTTGGGACAAACAATGCTTGAGCCAGGATATGCTTTGCTATAAAATGCGAGTCACATGAACATCTTATCCAAACTCGATCCAGACTTCCAAAGCCCCAGCAATTCTATAGAAATCTTCTGTCCGGAAGAATATCACGGCTATCATGTCCGCGGACAAATAAAACACTTTATGGACGAAATCCATGATCCAACGCTTCCGGACGGCCACGCAAACGGCCAATACCTGTTGGCGATCTTTATTTTGTTGCGCAATGATCTTCCGGGCTCAGGCAATGCCATACCCAGCAATTATGGCAGATTGGGAACATTCTTAGGACGCACAATAGATGAGTTCCGAGCCATCCGGAAAAAATTACATGAAGATAGCCTATCCCCAAGACGCAATCATCCGATACTCATCCCCATCAAGGATTTTAATATAAAAGAAACAACTTATTTATCCTCCGCGATTGAAAGAAATCAGAAAATTATTTTGCTGAAGATAGAGCTATGCTTTCACAAACCCCTCCGACCCCCGAGGCTCCCTCCAATCAGGACATTTCCAAAACGCATATATCCTCTTTTGGCCAGTAGCTTCTTGGATACACATAACCAAGACCCCTTTGTACCGGCCAAAGATAAAAAGAGGCTTGCGACAGTGGTTGAGAAGATCCGGTCCAATTACAAGACAACCAACTCCGGGCTGATCAGTGATTACGGCGAGGAAGACAGCACAAATCTCTTCCCAAGGCTATACGACATAGTGCATTTCAATCTTGGTTATGATGCCATTGATAAAGAAAAATTCCTTGACCTGCTATTCAAGATCGCGACCCTCAGCAGCGAATGGCTGAATAACCAAAGTTTTCCAATTAAGAACTCCCTTCCCCAATATCAAAAGAAGCTCAATGCTTTGATACAGACAGTCACCAATCATCCCGACCCAATCTATGACTTATGTCATCAATTTATCATTGATCTGATAGCAGATCTTCATAAAGACAAGCTGCTTTCCTTATGTCCTAAATGCGGCTACGCGATGCGCTACCAATGGAATAAGAAAGGATGCGCCCTTGCGTATGACGGGCGAAACTGCAGCCATATCAGAAGAAAAACCAATCGCAATCGAAGACTCGGTCATAAAGAGCGCCCCAGGCGATCACCAAAACCCTCCTAATGTTCCTGTTTTACCCTCCCCAAATGTAACAAGATTCTCCTCCTCTGGGTATACCCAAATCCCGTCGATAATGGGCTAATTGGGCAAATTGTTTCTCCAAAAATCTCGGATATACTCCCCTCCATAACGCCAATTTATGGAGTGCTTGTGACCACGTATCCAAAAGATTACTTACAACGAACCATCAACCTCTTCCAACCGCACAGCGACACGCCGCTGACGCTTGAGGACGCCCGGGAGATCGCGGACAACGCGCTGGATCTTTTTGAATACCTTATTGAACTCAAACAACAGCGTGAAGGCGGGCACGCGGAGATACAACAACCGGAAAGCCGCCTATGAAAAAGAAACATCCATATCGGAGGCTTCACATGAATCGAGCGTACTCTCTATCGGAAACATCAAAAATCCTCGGTGTCCATATCCGGACGGTTCAGGACTGGGTCAGGCAGGGATTGCCCGTCCTTAACAAACCCTCTCGTCCATACAAGGTCATGAGCGGGGATGTCCATCAATTCCTTCTGCGGCAGCGTGGAAAACTTGGGCGACGCCTTGAAGAAGGCGAGTTCATGTGCCTCACCTGTCATGCGCCGTGTTACCCGGTTCCTGGTAGCGTCACCGTTATCCAGACCGGCCACCGCATGGGGAAGGACAAGATCCAGACCTGATCGCAAGGCACCTGCCATAACTGTGGCGGGAAAACTTCCCGCTTGGGCGTCCAGGACCAAAATGAAGACAATCAGCAACCAACGGCACCTCTGGCTTTTCAGGTAGAAGAGGGCCACCCACTGAAAGACTGACTTGAAAGGAGTCAACGTTATGAAGAAGCCAGCAATCCAGAACGAGTCGATTAAACAGGAGTTCTTTTTTTCCCTTAAGCACGACCTGGGGAGAGACCAAAAGACCATTGACATCGCGGAACGTGCAATCGCCCTGTATCAAGATTTTACCATTAACGCCGATTTCAGGAACTTCAACAAGTATAAGGCAGTTGAGTTTAAGGAATACTTGGAGGGGCTAACGCATAACGGCCAGCCATTATCTCTGGCCACGCGCGTGATGTATCTGCAGAATTTACAGCGGTTCTTTGAATGGCTTATCACGCAAAAAGGCTATAAAAGTCGTATCGAAATCGATGCTATAAACTGTCTTAATGTCCCAACAAAAGAGCGGCGCATTGCTACCCAGAACAACCCACAGCCGTTACCGGACCTTGGCTATGTCAAAACACTGACAGGATCAATAGTGGTCAAGTCTATCACCGACCGCCGTGACCAGGCGCTCATTGCGTTCACCTATCTCACCGGCATGAGGGATGAAGCACTCATCACCTTTCCCCTCGGCTGCTTCAACATAAAGGAGCTCGTCATCAAGCAAGATCCACAAAAGGGCGTTAAAACAAAGTTCTCAAAACGGATCCCGGGGATTATCTTCAATTTTGACGACACTCTGCTGCAGTATCTTCTCGATTGGATCGATCTGCTCATAAAGAAAGGCTGGGAACCGAAGGACCCGCTATTCCCCCAGTCAAAGCGCAACCGAGAGGCCGGTGATCTTTTCTTCTGCACGGCCACCGACATTGAACGTACGCGCTGGAAAGATGCTGAGTCTGTCCGGGACATCTTTAAGGCGCGCGCCAAGTCAGCCGGGCTACCCTACTTTCCGCCGAAGGCATTTCGCAGCAGCGCCGTTCTATTAGCATTGAGTTTTGCTAAGACAGGCGAAGAAATCAAAGCGATCAGCCAATGTTTCGGCCACGAGTTTATCTCAACAACGTTGGCGTGCTACGGCAACATGACTGAAGACAAACTGATCAGAACCCTCAAGGGCATGTCTTTCCAGAAGAAAGAACCAAGGGGCAAGGACAAAAAACTTGAGCAGATCGCAAAAATCTTACTGGATGAATAAAACAACGCTATACTGTGCAATGAAGACCAAACTAAAAGGAGCAGACCCAATGGACATTGTTGCCAAACTCGAAGCGTATCGACTGGACAAGCGCATATCGCAGGAAGCACTCGCCGATAAACTTGGCGTGGCCTTCAGCACCGTAAACCGCTGGTTCAACCGAAAATCATCGCCGAACTTGATCCAGACGCACCATATTAAGAAACTTCTGAAAATCAAATGACACCATCCGAAAGGACAACACATATGACACAACAACCATCACCTGAAACCAAGATCGCGATCTTCCGGAAGAAGGAGATCCGCAAGACCATCCATAACGATGAGTGGTGGTTTTCTGTAGCCGATGTCATCGAAGCGTTAACCGACAGCGCTGACGTCCGACAATACATCAAGAAGATGCGCCAGCGCGATCCTCAACTGGATAGCAACTGGGGTACAATTTGTACCCCACTTGAACTGCTGGCGCCCGATGGCAAGCGGCGGGAGACGAATTGCGCGAATACTGAGGGCGTGTTCCGGATCATCCAGTCCATCCCTTCGCCCAAGGCTGAACCGTTCAAGAAATGGCTGGCGCGGGTTGGTTACGAGCGCATCCAGGAGATCGAGAACCCGGAACTGGGTACCAAGCGCACCCGGGCGCTTTACAAGGCCAAGGGATATTCAGAGGACTGGATCGAGAAACGGATACGCGGCATTGCCATACGGGAAGAGTTGACCGACCAGTGGAAGAAGCATGGTGTCCAGGAGAACCGTGAGTACGAGATCCTGACCGCGGAAATATCCCAAGCGACCTTTGGTCTGACACCCAGCAACTACAAGAAACTCAAGGGTCTCAAGCGCGAGAACCTGCGTGACCACATGACTGACCTGGAACTGATCTTCTCCATGCTGGGCGAGGCATCAACCACCCAGATCACCAAGGTCGAGCATCCGGAAGGGTTCGTGGCTAACAAGGCCGTGGCTGTCCGTGGCGGTGGCGTTGCCGGGATCGCCCGCAAGAAGTTGGAACAAGAAACAGGCCAGAAGGTGGTCAGCAAGATCAACTACGTCCAGGTCCCACAAAAGAATCTTCTGCCAAAACCAGAAAAGGCAAAGTAACCATGGAGCAACAAGAAGACGCCCTCCACTATGCCCGCATCTCCAACAAAAAACAAAATGACGGCTTTTCTTTAGATGCGCAAGAAAGGCTTGGGCAAGACTATGCAGATCGCAGAAATCTGAGGATCATCAAAACCTGGAGGGTCATCGAATCTGCATGGAATAAAAAAAGAGAGCGCGTGGCGTTTAATCAAGTGATCGAATTTGCCAAATCCCATCCGAAGATCAAGCACATCATCTTTGACATCACCGACAGGATGACCCGTAATGACATCGACAAGATCAAGATCAACGATCTGATCCATAATCATGGCAAAATCATTCACTTTGCACGCTCCAATAAGATTTACGATCAATCTTCAAGCCCCGACGAAATTTTCATGCTCGACATCGAGGTCGCCGTTGCCAAAAAAATGTCCAACGACATTTCCCGTAAGGTCAAGATGGGGATGCAGGAGAAGGCTGAGCAAAACCTCTACCCGTCCATCGCGCCGCTTGCTTATATGAACATCAAAGACACGAAGGGCAAGCGAATTGAGATCAACCAAGCTCAGGCCCCGCACCTCAGGTCCGTATTTCACATGATGGCCACCGGCAACTATTCTCTAGAAATGCTTGTTATCCATCTCAACGCAGCCGGATTTCGTACCAACAACGACTGCAAAATCAGCAAGAGTTCTCTGGCCCACGCGCTCAAGAACCCGTTCTATTACGGTGTGTTCACCTGGCGTGGCAAACAATACCAGGGCTCTCACGATCCGCTTATCACAAAGTCAGTCTTTGATCAGGTGCAGCGCGTGCTCTCCGGGAAGCATCACCCGTTCATCAATCACAAGAACTTCGCCTTCAACAACCTTATCCGCTGCGGTATTTGTGGTTGCACGGTTCTCGGCGAAGAAAAACGCAAAGCCAACGGCGTCCGCTACATCTATTATCATTGCAGTTTTTCCAAGGGCAGACATGAACCCCATGAGTATGTCCCCGAAAACCGTCTGGCCAACCTATTTGAAGAACCCGTACGCCGCGTTGTCATCACGCCTGAACAAGCGGAGTGGATCCGGGAAGGTCTCGCCATCCGCGCCCAGAGTGCCCGGCAATCGCACGAGGATCGACTTTCAAGCCTTCAGGCGCAACTGAGCAGGGTGAACCAAAGGCTCAACAAACTTTTCACTGACCGGATGGATGGGAAGATTTACGACGAAGATTTCGCGCGGTATAAAGAAGCCGAGTATGCCGCTGAGATTAACGACTTAAAATATCAGATCGAAGCGACCAGGAAGCGCAACCCGAACTTCCTCGAGAATGGGATCAAAGCCCTCGAACTCATCAACCTGCTTTATTCGCAGTACCTTGCGGCAGACGTCCACGAAAAGGCCGTCATCCTCAAAAAGTTAGCCTCGAACTACGTCCTCAATGACGCAACCCCTTGCCCTACATACAGAAGGCCCTTCAGCATATTCGCCAAAGGGCCTTCTTGTCCAACATGGCTGACCCGCTAGGACTTGAACCTAGACAAACAGATCCAGAGTCTGTTGTGCTACCAATTACACCACGGGTCAATAAATGAGGCCCCAACTTATGGAGCGAGCAAAGCGAGCGATCATAAGTTATTGGCCGAATTTACTCAGGCCTTCGGCCTGAGTTCAATATTTTCATCAAAACAATCCGGCGACCGCGCAAACAGCCGCGTCAAGCGCTAAAATATACCCAGAACACCCCGACTTGTCAAAAGAAAAAGCTCTCCGCGCTTATTTCGCAAAAGCGGCCCGCAGGCGCGCCACGGTTCGCTCCTTGCCAAGAGCGGCCATAGTCTCAAAAAGACCGGGGCCGACCGCGGAATTGCTGAGCGCTACCCGGACCGGATGGACCAAGTCGCCGGCCTTGAGTCCCAGCTCAGCCACCAGGTCGCGAAAGACTTTCTCGGTCAAGGGAATATCAAATGCCGACAACGCTGACAGCCGCTCGGCCAGTAGACCAAATTCTTTTCCAAAGTTGCTCTTGGCCAGCTCTGCCTTTGTCTCGTCGGAGAGCGCCAGCTCCTGCACAAAAAGGAATCCGGCCCGCTCCAGAAAATCCCGCAGGGTTGACATCCGGCTTTTGAAAAGCCCGACCACGTTCTCCAGCCACGCCTGGTCGAACACGTCCGCCAGCAAGCCCTCTTCCTTCAGGATCGGGATCAAAAGACCGGTCAGAAATTTCGTGTCCGCGGCCTTGATATACTGCGCGTTGATCCACTTGAGCTTCTCCATATTAAACTGCGCCGCGGTCTTGTTGACCTTCTTGATCGAAAACTTCTCGACGGCGTTCTTGAAGGCAATGATCTCCTGACTGCCGCTCGGCGCCCAACCCAGGAGCATCAGATAGTTGACCAGCGCCTCTGGCAGAAAACCCTCGCCGCGGTAATCCGTGACCGCCACCGCGCCGAAACGCTTGGACAACCGCGCGCCGTCCGCGCCCATGATCAGCGGCAGGTGCGCAAACTTCGGCACCTTGAACCCCAGCGCCTCGTAGATCAAAATTTGTTTGGGAGTATTGGAAATGTGATCCTCACCGCGGATGACGTGCGTGATCGCCATCAGCGCATCGTCGACAACACAGCTGAAGCTGTAGGTCGGCGAGCCGTCGGACTTCATGAGCACCTGATCCTTAATCTCGTCGGTATTGAAAATAATCAGCCCGCGGATCAGGTCATCGAACTTGATGTCACGGCCCTTGGCCACATCCAGAACGACCGCAGTCCCGTCGCGATGGGCCTTGCCGTCAGCCACCAGCTTGTCGGCGTATTCCTTATAAAGAGCAAAGCGGTCGCTCTGCTTGTAGAACTCATCCCACGCCAACCCGAGCCACGTCATGCTGTCGAGAATCTCTTTCTCGTACTCCGGCTTGGAACGCTCAAGGTCCGTATCCTCGATACGCAAAACGAACTGACCACCCTGGGAGCGGACGTACATCCAGTTAAAAAGCGCGGTCCGCGCGCCGCCAATATGCAAAAACCCCGTCGGGCTAGGGGCAAAGCGCACTTTAACCATCACGTCCTCCCTAAATCTTCGCTTTCGAAAAAGGCTTCATCAACCGGTCGATCGTCTTCTCGATCCGCTCACGGTCTTCCTTGATCATGTCAACGAACTCAACGCCGACATCATAAAAAGAGGGCTTGATCTCCTCTGTCGCCTTGCGGCGGATGGACCAGACGACCTTGCCGCAGCAAAGAATATGCTCGCCGCCATCCATAAAATCGATCTCAATCGACAGGGGCGTAAAGATATCGAGCTGTCGCTTAATGATCAGGCCGACACCTCCGGCGCTGATGTTCTCAGTGTGCGTCAAAAGTACTTCTTTGATGTTCCCCGTTGTCGCCAGCTTGACCAGGCACGGAAACTTGGCCCGCGGAAATTTTCTTCTGTTCTGCCCTTCCCACATAGCGACCTCCTTGAATTGTTGGGCTTAACTATTAGGCTTCCTCGCCCAATAATTCATCCCAAAGGCGAAGCCCTGGGATAACAATGCCCCGGCTCTAATCCCGCTGGATCCGGCGAATGCTCTTGGCCTTGCCGGAATTCCTGTCGATATCAACGATCACGCCGCACAATGTTCCGCTGCCGGAGGCGACCTCGAACTTGCAAGGCATTCCGGTCAGGTAACGGTCCACGATCAGCTGCTTGGACTGGCCGATCACCGAATCATAAGGGCCTGTCATGCCGACGTCGGTAATGAAGGCCGTGCCCTTGGGCAAAATCTTCTCATCTGCGGTCTGAACATGCGTATGCGTTCCCAGGACCGCGGATACCCGCCCGTCAGCGTGCCAACCCATCGAGATCTTTTCGCTGGTGGTCTCGGCATGCATGTCCACAATGATATTCGGTGTCTGCGCGCGCAGGCTCTCGAGAACGCTATCGATCGCGCGAAACGGACAATCCGCCGGGAACTTCATGAACGTCCGCCCCAGCAGCATGACAATGCCGATCTTGACCCCTCCCGGCCCGTCGATCACACACGACCCGCGGCCCGGAACACCGGGCGGAAGGTTCAGAGGGCGCAGGATGCGCGGCTCATCATTGAGGAACGGATAAACCTCCCGCTTGTCCCACACATGATCGCCGAGGGTAATCACGTCACAGCCCAGGCCGAAGAAATCCTTCGCGATCCGGTCCGTGATGCCTGACCCGCCAGCTGCATTCTCGGCGTTGGCAATGACAAAATCCACCTCGCCCGCGACCTTCATGGCCGGGACGTGTTTCGCAAAAACCTCGCGACCGGGGGAACCGACAATGTCACCGATAAAAAGGATCTTCATAGACGTCAACAGGTCAACGGGTCAACAGGTCAACAGGAAAAACCGCATTACGGGCCCTCTTCCTGTTGACGTGTTGACTGTTGACATTCTGACCTCTCCTATTTTGCGTATTCCGTCGCTCTCGTCTCTCGCACCACCAGCACCTTGATCTGGCCGGGATATTCCATCTCCGCCTCGATCTTCTTACGGATGTCGCGCGCCATGACGATCGACTCATCGTCATTCAGTTTCGAAGGATCGACCATGATCCGGATCTCGCGACCGGCCTGCAGCGCGTAAACCTTGTCAATGCCCTTGAACGAATAGGCGATCTTCTCGAGATTCTCCAGACGCTTGATGTAGGTCTCCAGCGACTCGGCGCGCGCGCCCGGACGGGAAGCGCTCACCGTATCGGCAATGCACACCAGCGTCCCGTACAAGGACGCAACCTCAACCTCGCTGTGATGCGACTCGGCAGCGCGGGCCACGACCTCGCTCTCGCCGTACTTACGCGCCAACCTGGCGCCGACGATCGCGTGAGTGCCTTCCTCAACTTCATCGAAGACAA
>JADFXE010000002.1:0-10518 GCA_015233705.1 Candidatus Omnitrophota bacterium | reverse complement strand
TCGTGCAGCAACCCGGCGCGCTTGGCAATGGCCGGATCAAGCCCCAGCTGATGAGCGATCAAGCCCATGAGCCGCGCAACTTCCTTGGTATGCTGCAGCGCATTCTGGCCAAAGCTCGTGCGGTATTTCAGACGGCCGATCAGCTTGACCAGCTCAGGATGCATATTGTGGATGCCCAGCTCGAAGACCGCGGTCTCACCCGCTTCCTTGATCTTCTGCTCCAGGTCTTTCTTGGCTTTCTCGACAACCTCTTCGATGCGCCCCGGGTGAATGCGCCCGTCAGCGATCAGGCTCTCAAGCGCGATACGGGCCACCTCACGGCGCACCATATCAAACCCCGAGATCGTGACAGCTTCGGGTGTGTCGTCAATGATGATGTCAACGCCGGTGGCCTGCTCAAGCGCGCGGATGTTACGTCCCTCGCGACCGATGATGCGGCCCTTCATTTCATCTGACGGCAGATGCACCACGCTGATCGTGGTCTCGGCCGCGTGATCAGAGGCGCAGCGCTGGATCGCGATCGACAGAAGCTCGCGCGCCTTCTTGTCAGAATTCTCCCTGATGTCCTCTTCCATCTGACGGATGCGGGTCGCCTTCTCGTGGACCAGCTCCTCGTCAATGCGCGTCAAGAGCATGTTCTTGGCTTCCTCGCGGGTCAGGTTGGAGACCTTGTGCAGCGTCTCTTTCTCCTGCAGGATGAGCTTGGCCAGCTCCTCGCCCTTCTGAGCCACGTCGCCTTCCTTTTGCCTGAGGACATCCGTGCGGGTGGTGAGGTCCTTTTCCTTCTTGTCCAGAAGGTCCAGACGCTTTTCAACGCTCTCTTCCTTTTGCAGGATCCGCTTCTCGGAAACGATCAATTCTTCGCGGCGGGTTTTGGTATCCTGTTCAAACTCCTGACGCAACTTCAGGATCATGTCCTTGGCCTGAAGCTCGGCCTCTTTCTTGATGGTCTCGGCCTCACGACGGGCCATATCTTTAATAGTGCTGGCGTCCTGTTCGGTCAGCTTGAGCTGCTTGCCCTTCAAAACACGACTTAGAAAATAACCGCCCGCGGCACCTGCGCCGGCAGCCAGAAGAATAAAAACAACAGTTAACGCTCCCATGGTCCTTCTCCTTTTATGAATAACACATTTACGGTTGAGATCCACCGCCGGTCCGAATGTGATGTGACGGACCGGTATAACAGAACAACAACGGGTTAATTTGTCAGAACCTGCGTTACCGGGCGATCGTGCCGCTCCAGGCCTGTTAGGGCCTCCACGAGCTGCAGATCATAGGCAAGACCGATGGTCACGGTTGAGGAAGGAAGTTCGGAAAGAAAACGATCGTAAAAACCTGCGCCACGGCCCAGACGGTTGCCCTGACGATCAAATGCCACGCCGGGCACGACCACAAGGTCAATGTCTTTGGGGTTCAAGACCCTCTCTGTCTGAAATTCAGGCTCGGGGATGTTGTAAGCACCAGGTTTTAATCCTTGTGTGGATGCGATCATGATCGCAGTGATCTTTTTGTTTTCTTTCTGAACTCTTGGTAATGCAACACGCTTCTTCAACTCTATGGCCCTGTCCATCATGGCAAAGGTATCTACCTCGCCGCGACACGATGCGTAGAACAGGACGGTCTTCGCCTTTTTAAAAACCGGCAATGCTAGGAACTTGTCCAATATGACCCGGCTTTTCCTTAAAGCGTCTTCCTCCTTTTGGTTTTGTATAAGATCAAGGATCCGTTTCCGGAGCTCTTGTTTAGTTGGAATTTCCAATTTTTTCCTGGCCCTGCGGTTTTTTCCCCGCAAGGGTGCCTTATAGTATCATTATTAATCTAAATCCTCAAATAAAAATATCGCGTGCCGCGCTTATCTCGCTTGTTCTGTAATATTCAATACCAATTCGACAGCCGGCTGTCGAATTGCCCCTGCCAGACACCGACCATCAGGCTGAATAATTGTCGGTCCGGACCGACAATTATGGGCTCGAGCCAACAATTCACCAGCCCCTGCCATATCGCTTTCTATCAAGACGACAATGCTTTACGTCTTCTTCTCTCCGCGCTTGCGGAGATTCTCCAGCCGCTCTCTGATCTTCTTCTCATACCCCATTTCGGTCGGCTCGTAGTAGGTTGCCTTGAAGGGCATGTATTCCTGCGGGACATAATGATCCGGATGGTCGTGGGCATACTGGTAGCCCTGCCCGTGGCCGAGCTTGGCCGCGCCAGGATAGGAGGCATCACGCAAATGCTTGGGAACATTGCCCGCCTTTTTAGTCTTCACATCCTCCAGCGCCTTGTCGATCGCCAGATACGCGGCATTGGATTTCGGCGCGCAGGCAACATAGGTCACGGCCTGAGCCAGCGGAATGCGCGCCTCAGGCAGACCGACAAACTCCGCGACCTGCATCGCGGCATTGGCCAGCACCAGCGCATTCGGATCCGCGTTGCCCACATCTTCCGCCGCGCAGATCACGACACGCCGGGCAATGAAACGCGGATCCTCGCCCGCGTAGATCATCTTGGCCATCCAGTAGAGAGCCGCGTCAGGATCAGACCCGCGCATGGATTTGATGAAGGCCGAGGCCGTATCGTAATGCACATCGCCATCGCCGTCATACTGCACGATCTTCTTCTGGATAGATTCCTGGGCCACCTCCAGCGTGAAGGCGACCTCATTATCCTTGTTCTTGGGCGTGGTGAGGACCCCGACCTCCAGCGCATTCAGCGACCGGCGCGCATCTCCGTCGGAAATGTCGGCCAGGAACTCCAGCGCCTTTTTGTCCGCCTTGACCGGCAAGTGGCCGAGCCCGCGCTCTTTATCCTTCAGTGAGCGCTTGAGCAGGGTCAGGATCTGCTCCTTGGTCAGCGGCTGCAGCTCAAACACCAACGAGCGCGACAACAGCGGCGCCACCAGCGAGAAAAACGGGTTCATGGTCGTGGCACCGATCAGAACAATGTTGCCGTTCTCCACGTCCGGCATGAGCACATCCTGCTGGGCCTTGTTGAAGCGGTGGATCTCGTCGATAAAAAGAATGGTCTTCTGGCTGAAGGTGGCGAGGCGATTCTTGGCGGAGGAGATGATCTTACGCATCTCCTCGACATTGGACATGACCGCGTTGATGCTCTCAAAATGCGCTTTGGAGCGCTCGGCAATGCACAAGGCGAGCGTGGTCTTGCCTGTTCCCGGCGGACCATAGAGCACAAGCGAGCTGATGCGGTCAGCCGCAATAGCGCGCGTCAGAAGCTTGCCCTCGCCTAAAATGTGTTCCTGCCCGACGTACTCGTCCAGCGTCTTGGGCCGCATCCTGACCGCAAGCGGAGAGTGCCGTGTGGAATCTGTATTAAAGAAACTCTCTTCTGTCATGATCTGCGTTCCTGATACTTTACGGCTTCCTGGCCCCCGATCCCGCGACGGGGTTCATTCGCCCGGCAAACTTACGTTCGCTACGCTCCGTAAGTTTGGTGCTCATGAAAAACCCCGTGTCCCGGGACTCCGGAGCACGGGGCTAAATAAATCCCGCTTATGCCGTTGAGAAAAGGCACCTTGAACCTGATAAACAGGTGGGAACAAGCGAATGGCTTGTGAGCCGATCCGACAACAGTCCCCAAGGTTTTGAATGTTGGTTCAAATTAGCCAGATCCCTGACGAACACAGCAGGATAAATGAGCCCGCCACTTATGAAGCGAGTTGAGCGAGCGAACATAAGTGGCTGGGCGAATTTACTCAGATCTTGTCTCTGACAAGATCTGAGCTTTATCTCAAAAGAACTATCTCCGCTTCACGCCGAACTTCTCGATCAGCTTGGCCGTGATGCCTTCGTGCAGCCCGTTGACCTCGGCGTCGGTCAGCGTCTTCTCCCTCGACTGGTAAGTGAGCGAGACAACGTAGCCCTTGTATCCGGCCTCCAGCTTGTCTCCGCTGTACAGCTCGATAAAATCGATCTTGCGGAGCAACCCCTGGCCGTTAGCCGCGCACAGTTCCCGGATCGCCTCGAAGGGCGTGTCATTGACCGCCAGACTGATGTCGCGCACCATGGCCGGAAACTCATCCGGCGCTTCGAATTTTCCCGTCGGCGTGAGGGCTTCCCGCATTTCTTCCAGGTCGATCTCAGCAAAATAGACCACGCCTTTTTTCACATCCCAGCCAACCACTACCTCAGAGGACACCTTACCCAGGCGACCGATTACCTGCCCCTTGAGCCGCACTTCCGCGGCCTGGCCCAGCTCAAAGCGGACATCCTCTACCGGAACAAACATGATCTCTTTTATCCGCAGCGCTGCACACAAAGATTCCAGCGCGCCTTTCAGGTCATAAAGATCCAGCGCTTCTTTTTTACCACGACGCCAGTCATTATCACGCCGGCCGGTCATCAACAGGCCCAGGGTCCAGCGTTCGCCGCCGGGAAGATAACGCTTGGCCACCTCGAACAGTTTCAAATCTTTCTGCCCGCGATGGATATTATCTGCCGCAACCGTCATGAATCCCGGCAGCATGGTCGGACGCATCAGCTCCTGCTCGGCAGACATCGAGTTCTGCAGCGCGATCGGTTTCACACCTTCATATTTCGATTTCTCCAGCGCCGGACGTCCCACCAGCGCATAGGTCATGATCTGGTTTAAGCCCTGGCCGACCAGAAGATCCTCCACGCGGCCGAGGAAACGTTCGCGCTCCAGGTCGACCGAAATGTTAATCGCCTTGACGTTCGGCAGCGACATCGGCAGATTGTCATAGCCGATGATCCGCGCGACCTCCTCGATCACGTCCTCCTTGATCTTCAGGTCATGCCGGTTGTGCGGCGGAATGACGGTCAGCGTATTCTGGCTGACCACCACAATGCAACCCAGGCGCTTGAGGATCTTTTCGCAACGGGCCAGATCCAGCGGAGCGCCTAACAATTTCTGGATATCCTCAACCGAAACCTTGACCTCGTAACGCGACTGGTCCGGCTCCCTGACGATCAGGTCCCGGCGGGCGGTCACTTTTCCACCAGCCAGTTCCAAGATCAGATCCGTCGCACGGTTCGATCCAGTCTCCACCGTCTTCCAGGCCACACCGCGTTCAAAACGATACGCCGCATCGCTGCTCATGCCGAGCTTCCGGCAACCCCGGCGGATCACGCCCAGGTCAAAATACGCGGCTTCCAAAAGAATGCGCCTAGTCGATACGGTGACACCGGTATGCAGCCCGCCCATGATGCCGGCAATGGCCACGGGCTTCTTCGCATCCGCAATGACCAGAATACTTTCATCCAGCGTGCGCTCGACCTCATCCAGAGTGACGATCTTCTCGCCCTTCCTGGCGCGACGGACAATGATCCTGCCGCCTTCCAGCTTGTCCAGATCAAAGGCGTGCAGGGGCTGGCCGTACTCAAAAAGGGTAAAATTGGTAATATCAACGATATTGCTGATCGGCTTGGCGCCGATGGCCTGAAGCAGCCTGGCTTTGTCCGACGGGAACGCCTTGACCTGAACGCCCTCGATGACCGTGCCGATGTAGCGGCCGCAGCCAGCCGGGTCTTCAATCGCAAGGTCCACGTTTCCACTATCCTCGTGATCCTTGACCTCAGGCAGCGTCATGTCCCGGTCAACGATCGCCGCGATCTCGCGCGCCAGCCCCAGGCTGTTCAGCCCGTCGGGACGATTAGGCGTGATCTCGATCTCAAAGACCGTGTCATCGCCGACCTTGTCAATGTGCTCGACCTCAAGCCCGGCCATGGTCATCCGAAAAGCCAGGTCTTCCGCCGACAGGCCGTGATCAATATAATTGTTGAGCCAGTTTAAACTTAATTTCATATTAGAATTGTTTTAGGAACCTTAGGTCATTCTCCGCGAACGTGCGGATGTCACCAATGCCGTGCTTGAGCATGGCAATGCGCTCAACGCCGAGGCCAAACGCCAGGCCGGTATACTCTCCCGGCGGATAACCGGCATGTTCAAACACCTTGGGATGCACCATGCCGCAACCCAGGATCTCCAGCCACTTGCCGGCGCGCCCCTTGAAGATATTCGACTGAATATCCACCTCGGCCGACGGCTCAGTGAACGGAAAATAGTGCGGACGAAAACGCATCTTCACGTCTTCCCCGAAAAATTTCTTGCAGAAAGCCGTGAGCAGACCCTTCAGATCGGCAAACGTCACGTGCTTGTCAACCAAAAGACCCTCGATCTGGTGGAACATAAAGGAATGGCTGGCATCAACCGCATCCGGACGGTAAACCTTGCCCGGAATAATGACCGCCAGCGGCGGCTTGTGCTTTTGCATCACGCGCATCTGGCCCGGTGAGGTGTGGCTGCGCAACAAAAGATAGCGGCCCTTGGCCGTCGGATCTTCCTGGTCCAGATAGAACGTATCGAACGAATCGCGGGACGGATGGTCGAGCGGAATGTTGAGCGCCGTAAAATTGTTGAACTCGGTCTCGATCTCGGGGCCGCGCTGGATCACAAAACCCATGCGCTCAAAGACGTCGCAGATCTCCTCCAGCGTCTGATTGATCAGATGCCTGGTGCCGGTCTCGCGGCCAACGCCGGGAATAGTGACGTCCAGCGCCTCACCGCGTTTTTTCTGGACTGCAACGACCTTCTTTCTCTCCTCGATCAACGATTCAGCGAGAACCTTAAGCTCATTGGCGCCCTTGCCCAAAGCCTTCTTCTCATCGGGTGACGCCGAGGCCAAACCAGCGTACATCTCCTGCACAAGGCCCTTCTTGCCAAGATACTTCAAGCGGACAGTCTCGAGCGCTTCAAGGGTTGCGGTCGCCTGAACGTCCGCGGAAAGATCAAATTTTAATTTTTCTAAATCCCAGGCCATAATCACATCGATCAGTATTTACAAGTATGCTGATATTTCACGGTCTCATTGGTGTCGCGATACAACTGACACAAATCTTCACGGGCATCCGACGCCACATGCTCCGCCCTGTGCTCGGAAAAGAAGGACGCGAAATGCTTCTTGGTCGACGCCTCCAGTGTTGCGTGCGGATAATTCTCGATCAACAACTCCAGATCCTTGATCCGCTCACCCGCAGGGCTGTCGACATTAAAAACAGTAATCAAGAACTGCGCGTCATCCGCCCACTGACTTTTTGGGTCCCTGCGCACGATCGCTCTGAGCTTGCGGATCTGCTGCACCAGTAGACGTTCATTCCTGGCATATTCTTTCTCAAAACCCGGATTATTTTTTTTCCCGGCACTCAGCTCTGGTGGCATCTCGGCCACAATGGAGGCCACTGAAAGGATCTGTCCTTCCGAAGTATATTTAGCACACATAAAAACAAACCCAAGAAACAACACAAACGCACCACAGGCTATGAGCAATATCTTTATGGGAGTATCCACAATATCCAACGCCTTCCTGATGGCCAATGACCCCTGTCGCCTCAATGACGTGATATTATACACAAACCGCCCGTCATGTAAAAAGGAGATTTGTCAGGATTATTTTCAGCACAGCGCCGCCTGTGAAGACGAAATGCTGTCACCAAAAAGAAAGGCGGCCAGAGTTTCTGGCCGCCCGTGAACGCTTGCCGCAATGACTCGCATTGCACGATCCTGTCTGCCGCAAGCAATTGTTATAGTACGCCCGCGACAACTGTTTGTCCAGAAATAATTTTCACCCCAAATAAAAAAGGCCCTTGTTTCCAAGGGCCCTCGAAAGATCGATAAAAACCTCTTACTTCCTGACTATTTTCCGACGGGTAACATTGGCCGGAAGCGCCTTCTCAGCCGCGGCAGCGATCTTCTTGAAAGCCGCCATGTCATGCACCGCAAGCTCTGCCAGCATCTTGCGATTGATCGTGATCTTGGCTTCCTTGAGACCCTTCACCAAACGACTATAAACCAGACCGCACTCCTGGCAAGCTGCGTTAATGCGGACGATCCACAGGCGGCGGAAATCGCCGGTGCGCGCCTTACGATGCGCGGTGGCGTAACGCTTGGCCTTGTTCAGCGCCCTGACCGCCTGCCCGTAGCGGTTCTTCTTCTGGGCGTAAAACCCCTTGGTCAGCTTGAAAACACGTTTACGGCCGAGCTTACGCGCGACCGATGCTTTGATTTTAACCATACGGCAACATCCTCCTGATCTTCCTCGCCTCTGTCAAGGTGAGATAACCACCCTTACGAAGTTTACGCTTACGCTTCGTTGACTTCTTCGAGAGAAGATGCCCGCGGTTTGCGCTGCGCTTCTTGATCCTTCCGGACTTTGTGATCTTAAAGCGTTTTGCAACGCCTTTCTTTGTCTTTAGTTTCGGCATAACTTTCCTTTTGTGTGTGCCCCGCTTCTTTTCGAAGCTGGGTTAATTCGCACGCTCAATTACGTTCACTGCGCTCCGTAATTGATGCGCTCATTAAACTTTATCCGCTTTCGGTGATATCAGGACCGACATGACCCGGCCCTCCATCATGATATCCTTCTCAACCTGTGCCAGCTCAGCTGTCTCCACAATAAACTTTTCCAAAAGCCCTCTGGCTTTATCTCTAAAGGCCATCTCGCGGCCCGAGAAAAACAGGTTCACGCGAACCTTGTCCTTCTTCTCCAAAAACGCCTTGGCCTGATTCAGCTTGGTCTCCAGATCATGCTCTTCAATATGCGGCTTGATGCGGATCTGCTTGAGGTGGACAACATGCGCGTTCTTCTTGGCGCGGCGTTCTTTTTTCTCCTGCTCGTACTTGAACTTGCTGAAATCCATGATGCGGCAAACCGGCGGTTTTGCCGTCGGAGCGACTTCAACAAGGTCCAAACCGTACTGATCCGAAAGTTCCTGGGCTTTGGCGATCGTCATGACACCCAGCTGCTCTGCTTCAGGGCCGATCAAGCGTACTTCCAGCACGCGGATCTGCTCGTTGATTCTGATCCTCTTCTGAATAATAAACCACCTCCGCACTAATTGTTCCAACGCCAGGCCAAACCGAGCCAAGCGGCCGGCACCATGCCGGACAGCCTGCTTCTCACAGGCGTAATGAGCCCCTATTATCGTAAAAAACTATACTTTGTCAACTATCTCTTTCCTGAGCAGCGCCACAAAGTCCTCGACCGCCATCTGTCCCATGTCGGTTTCAGGACGCTTACGGACCGCAACCTTGCCAGCCTCCACCTCTTTATCCCCAATGACCAGGACATACGGCACGCGCTTTAGCCGGGCTTCGCGGATGCGCTTGCCCAGCGATTCGTTGCGATTGTCAACCTCAATGCGTAGGCCTTCTGCGCGAAGCTTGTCCGCGACCGTACCGGCAAACGCATCGTGCAACGGCTGGATCGGGACCACGACCACCTGCACCGGCGAAAGCCACAGCGGAAAATTCCCGGCATGATGCTCAATGAGCGTACCGAAGAACCGCTCGACACTTCCGAACAGCGCGCGGTGCAGCATGATCGGCCGCTCCTGCTGGCCCTGCTCGTTAATAAAATTAAGATCAAACCTCTCGGGAAGCGCAAAGTCGCACTGCACCGTCGAACACTGCCATTTGCGGCCCAGGGCATCTTTCAGCTTGATATCGATCTTGGGTCCGTAAAAAGCGCCGTCGCCTTCATGAACCTGATAAGAGATCTTCTTTTTCTCCAAAGCGTTCTTGAGCGCCTGTGTCGCCAGGTCCCAGTCTTCCTGCTTACCGATGAATTTCGCGGGCTGTGTGCTGAGCTCGATCTCGTAATCCTTGAAACCAAACGCTGACAAAAGCTCGAAAGCCAGATCCAGCACCTTTTCGATCTCACCCTGGACCTGATCCCGGCGGCAAAAGATGTGCGCATCGTCCTGCGTAAAGCCGCGCACGCGCAGCAGGCCGTGCAAAACGCCGGCTTTTTCATAACGGTAGACCGTGCCCAGCTCAAAATACTTGATCGGAAGCTCCCGATAAGAATGAAGCTTGGAGCGGTAAATCAGCATGTGCCCGGGGCAATTCATGGGCTTGACCGCATATTCCTCGCCGTCGAGCTTGAAATAGTACATGTTCTCGCGATAATGCTCGGCGTGGCCCGAAATCTCCCCCAGCTGATCGCGCAGGAAGTTCGGCGTCATCACCAGCTCCTAACCGTGCTTGAGGTGCAGATCCTTGGTGAAATCCTCCAGGAGCTTGCGCATGAGCGCGCCCTTGGGATGATAAAACACCAGACCCGCTCCCGCCTCTTCATGATAAATATGGAACAGATCAAGTTCGGCCCCGATCTTGCGATGATCCCGCTTGTCCGCTTCCGCCAAAGCCTTGACGTGCTGCTCCATGTCTTCTTTTGACGCAAAACATGTGCCGTAAATGCGCTGTAGCATGGCGCGCTTCTCATCGCCCCGCCAGTACGCTCCGGCGACAGACAACAACTTGAAGGCCTTGATCTCGCCGGTCGAGTTCACATGCGGCCCCTTGCACAGGTCCACGAACTCGCCTTCGCCCGTCGTAAAAATGGAAACGGTCTCTTCCGGAATGCCTTCGATCGGCTCAACCGTGTAGATCGCGCCCTGCATTTGGCACAGATCGACCGCATCCCTCTTAGACAACGTCGACGGCGTAACAGGAAGATGGCGGTTAATGATCGTCTGCATGGCCTTG
>JADFXE010000037.1:8185-10751 GCA_015233705.1 Candidatus Omnitrophota bacterium | reverse complement strand
TATAATCCTCTGCGTTGTTCTAAACTTTATCGAAATTCTGAGATTATTTTAACGAGCCGGCTGTATGCACCGCCCCGAGTGCCCTAAAAATATTTCCACTGCCTCGTCGAGATCGGTCTTCCATCCTTTTGACGGTTCGCGGAAGATCTATGTCAAAGGCGCTAAACATCCTCAACTGCGCGTTCCTTTCCGTGAGCTCTCTCTCAATAACGGGAAGGAGAAGCTTCGCCTTTACGATTGCACCGGCCCTTATTCTGACACAAAACTTAAAATGACTCCCGACGTCGGGCTTGTTCCTTTGCGCCGTGACTGGATCAAGGCGCGCGGCGATGTCGAGCGTTCACAGACCGGCGCTTTGCGCGCCAAACCGGGCAAGGCCGTGACCCAGATGGCTTATGCCCGTCGCGGCAAGATCACGCCGGAAATGGAATTCGTGGCCATTCGTGAAGGTCTGACGCCTGTGTTTATTCGCAAGGAAGTGGCCGAAGGCCGCGCCATCATTCCCGCCAACATCAATCATCCTGAATCCGAGCCCATGGCGATCGGGCGGAATCTCCTGGTCAAGATCAACGCCAATATTGGCAATTCCGCGCTCTCTTCGTCGATCGCTGAAGAGCTTGAAAAAATGCTTTGGTCAGTGCGCTGGGGTGCGGACACGGTCATGGATCTGTCGACTGGCGGCAATATCCACAAGACGCGTGAAGGGATCATCCGCAATTGTCCGGTGCCAGTTGGGACGGTCCCGATCTATCAGGCCCTGGAAAAGGTTGGCGGCAAGGTGGAGAATCTTGCCTGGGAGGCTTACCGCGACACGCTGATCGAGCAGTGCGAGCAGGGCGTTGATTATTTCACGATCCACGCCGGTGTCCTGCGCTGCTTCATCCCGGCAGCCAAAAGGCGTCTGACTGGCATTGTCTCGCGCGGCGGATCGATCCTGGCCAAGTGGACACAGATCCACAAGAAGGAAAATTTCCTTTATACCCATTTTGAAGAGATCTGCGAAATCCTGAAAAGTTACGACGTGGCCTTTTCGCTTGGCGACGGGCTTCGTCCCGGATCAACGCATGATGCCAATGATACGGCGCAATTTGGTGAGCTCAAAGTTTTAGGTGAATTGACCAAGACTGCCTGGAAACATGATGTCCAGGTCATGATCGAGGGGCCGGGGCATGTGCCGTTAAGCAAGATCAAGGTGAACATGGACAAACAGCTGAAGCTTTGCCACAGCGCGCCGTTTTACACGCTTGGGCCTTTGGTCGTGGACGTTGGCGCTGGCTACGATCATGTGACCTCAGCCATTGGCGCGGCACTGATCGGTTCGCTAGGCACGGCCATGCTTTGCTACCCAAGGAACATCTCGCCCTGCCGGACAAAAACGACGTGAAAGAAGGGATCATTGTTCACAAGATCGCGGCATTGGCTGCTGACCTGGCCAAAGGCCATCCCATGGCGATCGCCTGGAACAACGCCATGTCCAAGGCCCGCTTTGAGTTTCGCTGGGAAGACCAGTATCGGCTTGCGCTGGATCCGGAAACTGCCCGGCATTTTCGCGAAGCATCCTTTCCCAAAGACGCATCTTCCAACCGCTGCTGCACCATGTGCGGCCCGGATTTCTGCGCAATGAAGCTCTCGCAGGAGATCTGACGCTTCTCAATTTTTATCTTGAATTTACGCTGCTGCTGGCGAGGGTGCCAAGACAAGGATTTTTTGATAGCATTCTTCGAGCTGCCTGAGCATGGCGGAGCGGAATTCCTGAGATTCTTCAATGATCTGAGGGATGAGCCCGCGGTAATACTCCACACCGATCATAAGGTTCTGACGGAACTCGGCGATCGTCGCATCGGCCTTGTCAGCAGAGGATTATAGTATAAGAAATCCGGAGACACATCATATTTTCTGAATTCTCATTAGAAATGTAATGTGTCCCCGGACTTTTTCTTTATGTATTTGGGACCAGGGATTCTTAGTTACCAGAGGTGCTCATTTTCTACTCTATACACCTTCCCATCTGACGTAAATAGAATAGTCTTATGCGTTGCCCAGGAAAGCCAAGGCAATTTATACGACCATTCCTCCAAACCTTCTCGATTATACACGGTCTGTCCGGGAGTTGCCCTTGTTATCATAAGCGATTCCCCCCACACAAAGCGTACCTGTTCTTTCGTCATACCCTTGATAACGGTTCCCTGGAGGATGGCGTGTTTAATTTCAGGCGACAACTCGTGATGGGAAACGACATACTCCTGTCGGGAATCTCCATTGGGCCTGATAATGCCTCCTGTTCTGGCGCAACCGACAAGAAACAACGCGATCAAAAAAATCAAAACATTTTTAATTTCCATAGGTCCTCGTCACTTGAAATTGTTGATAACCCAGGTAGGGTGCCTGGCTGTTTGGCCCGATGCCGTACCAGCCTCTATAGCCGGCATTATTTATCCCTGCCGCCGTAATCGTGGAGCAAACTTTCTGTCCGGGCAAGAATCCGTATCCAATTGAAGGTCCAAGCGCCAAAGCTTTCGCAGCGTTGATCACAGATTGATTGCCTCGGAACTGGGTGGAAACATAG
>JADFXE010000037.1:0-8175 GCA_015233705.1 Candidatus Omnitrophota bacterium | reverse complement strand
CTCGTGAATACTTACGGGGAGGCGCGGGTCCACTGTTCTGATCAATGGTAGTGCTCGCCAGAACTAAGCTTCCATCTGGGCCTCTGACCACGGTCCCAACATGGGAGAAGGGGCCTCCATCGAATAACGAAATCGCGATCCCACTCAGACTATCCGGTTGGAAATAAACGATATCGCCCTCCGCGACATTCTGTGCGGACATTTTCTCCATGGGAGCAAAGTCTCCGCCCAATGATGTTCCAAAAGAATTTAATGCTCCTTCGCCTGCCCCGCTAGCAAAATCGCCGCCGTTAATCTCGGAAGCAACTCCGCCAGCCAACGCCTGAGCTCCCATGGGCCAAACTTGTCCTCCTATATAACCGATCGTCCCGCCGACAAACCCGGCCAATGCGCCCGTTCCGACGTTCCCTCCCATCATGGCCGATGCTGAAGCACCGGCTGCTGCCCCTCCAAAAGACGAGGCCGCAAGCCCTCCCCAGAATTGAGCGGCATCGGAGAATAAGTTCCCGGCACACATGCCAACGCCAAGACCAGCCATCCCGGAAACGGCATTGACTGAGAAATTCTTTAAATAATTCCCGCTCTGCCCGCTGGCGGCAATGGCGCTGTACGCCAGCACTCCCAGAACAGGATTGAACATCCCGACAACAACACCCACTGCAGCAGCTACAACTGGGCATGCGCTTTTCCAGAAATTCCTCCACGAATGCCCCGTCGGATCAACAAGATTGACCGGGTTATTGTTGCAGTAGGCGTACCGGTTGAGTGTCTGGGGATTGTACGGCGACTGAACCACCGTATCCGGTGTAATAAACCGTCCTAATTTAGGATTATAATATCGAGCGCCAAAAAAATAAAGTCCTGATTCATCATCCAGATGTTTTCCTGTGAAATAAAACCATGCCACTTCTGGCCCGGTTCCGTATTTATTACAGCTCTTGACCTCTCCCCACGGCGTGTAGTCGATCCTTTCTGTGACTGCGGAGGCCTCGTCAAGCACGACACTTGTTGAGCCCAAGTGGTCGCCTATGAACCAGCGCAATCTTGATCCATCGTAAGCCGCCGCGCGTGCCGAGCCGAGGAAAATATAGTTTGTCTTCAGGCCATTTGTTTCATCATACAGGTCGCCTACGTAATTCGTTGTGACAGTCGTGGTCGTTGTGCCGCTTTTTATGTAAGCTGTTTTCTGAGTCCGTCCACCGTCGCCGTCATACGCATATGTGGCCACCGTATAGCGCGCGATCGTGCCCGCGTCAACCGCCTCGACTTTAATCAGACGATTGGTCGAGTCATAAGTGTAATACTGCGTATTCGCTGCCGTCCGGTAACTTGCCATGTTGCCATTGGCGTCGTACGTCATAGTCGAGCCATCAGAGATCGAAGTTACTGCGTGCGGGCCTGCTCCCTGCTCGGCATAGGTGTACGTCAGGGCCCCGTTCTGAGTAATATTGCCGACCTGGTCGTACTGGTAGCTAATGACGCCAGATCCTGCGTTGGAGGTGCTCATCCGATTCAGCGCATCGAAGGTGAAGGACTTGGTGGTATTCTTGACCTTATCTTCCACCCTGATGATATTGCCCAGCGGATCATAGGTGTATGCGTTATACTGCACAGCCACGCTGTTTTTATCCGTCACGACCAGTGTCTGAGGCCGGAAAGTGATCGGGTCATAGACATAGGCCGCCACAGCTCCGTTTCCATAGTTGATCTTCTGGATGCTGCCGTTAACCGTATAGTCAATGTTGGTAATGATGTTTTGCGCAGCGACACCTGTAACCTGAAGCTGGATGGAATTTAAGTGGCCGGCGATGTCATAACTATAAACCGCTGTAGACTTGCCATCCGGGTATGCTATCGTCTTAGTCCGCCCCAGGGCATCGTATGTCCGTGTTACGTTATAAGTCGTTGACCCAAACACCTTGGACGAAAAGATGTCTTCGCCAACAGCGTCATAATTAAATGAAGCGCTCCCTGAAGAATATGCTGCTTGCGCAAGACGTCCTTTACCATAATTGGGCGCAGTGTCATAAGTGTAGGTCACCATGTCCGTACTGTTATCTGCCCTGGCCTTGGTTAAAGGACGGCCCAGCACGTCATAGGTGAAAGCAAAAGGAACATTCTTGGCATCTGTCTGTTTGGTAAGCTGGCCCAAAACATCATACTGATAACTGACATTGTGTATATCCGGGTCATTCATGGCAACCTTCCGGCCCAGTGCGTCATACGTCATGGACGTGACATTGCCCTTGGCATCCGTAACAGATAACAGATGTCCTAACTGGTCGTATCCGTACGTCGTCGTGGCATAAAGGGTAAACGCCTGATTGGGATACAGCGAAGACCGCCCGTCAGCGCCGGCGTATTCCTCCCTTGTAACGAGATTTCCGCGCGCATTAAACAGAGATCGTGTCTTGTGCCCGTTCTGGTCAACAGCCGCCTGGGTACGGCTGCTGTATTCTGCGGTCGCATAAGACCCGTCGGCAAAAGTTGTTTTAATAACCCGACCCCGATCATCTCTGTCGTAGGTCATTTGCACCGCCCTGGGACAGGCGCTCTCCATGATGGCGAATCCCTGATAAGAAGAGTAAGAAGGATAAACTGAGCGCACTGATCCGCGGATGTCATAGCCAACTTGACCGCTGACAATGAATTTTCCAGCTTCCCCTGAGGCTTGTTTTGTAGAAACGAGACGACCCAATCCATCATAATAAAAGTAGCTGTCCAGGGTTGCCGGCTTCCCGGTCTCCGCACGTTTTCTGCTGACAATGACCGTGCGGTCAGTCCCATCCGTATATTCAGAAATTTCACTCGGATAGGCCGCGCTATCCAGGGGGCTGATCACGGTCAACGGCCGCCCCCAGACATCATATGTGCGCATCATCTTTTGACCGTTCACATCAACTTCCGACTTCAGCTGACCAAAAAGACCGCCTGAGCTGATGAGAGATTCATTAACGCCATAATATTCCTGACTGACCACCTGGCCTTTGGCATTGACCGACCTGACAGGGAGAAAACCCGCGAGAGTATCAAAAGAGGTTGTCGTGATATTTCCCAAAGGATCTTTGACAGAAACCTGCTGTCCGTGAGCATCATAACCAAATTGTGTCGATGGCCATTCCTCAACATGGTTGCCGTTAAGATTCCAGATATCCTTGCGTGTTAATAAACCATTTGCCAGACCGGAGCCCAAGGTATTGGATCCGTCGTAAAAATATTTTTCCTGCCCCAGCACATTACCGGCAGCATCTTTGACAATGATCTGGGTCGGGTAATCCACAAGCCATGCGACGGAATTATAAATGCTTGAAACGGAGCGAATGATCGTGTCATTCCCAATATCTTTGCCTGAGGCGAAATCAACTTCTCCCAGATCCCGGATCTCACGCAGGCTGAAGAATCCCGGCAAACAGTTGTAGCTGTACTCCGCCGCTGTCCTGAGCCCTGAGCTTGGCGTGTCGTAGATGAAACGATCTGCCCTCGATAAATAGACGAACTTGATGGGAACAGGCGATGCTATCGGAAGGCCTGTCATGTCGCTTTGAGCCCATAGACTGCTCGTGTTCTCCAAAAGCTGTCCCTGGCTTCCGTAGAGTGAAGAATCCAAAACGCGTCCGCGGAAGTAGACGCTTCGCTGGTCATAGGTTATTTTCTGATACGCCCCGGATCCATCGGTAATGGTCGCTTGCTCAAAGCCGAAAAATTCCCGTTCTGACGCATCCCAATATCCTCCCCGGTAGGCATATCTGGTCCAGTAAACGTCACCTTGGGCATTGGATATCGCCAGTTCATTAACAACAGGAAGGCTGAATGGAAGATATTTGTTGGGATAAAATGACGAGCGTCCATACTTGATATCTGACTGTCCGCCGCGCGCATTGTCCATGGATATCAACAGATCTCTTGATTCACCGGAGCTGTAACCTATCTCTACCCGTCCGTCAGTCACAGAGGTGTAGACGGCAATATCCGCAAGTCCATCGCTGTTGTAATCCGCGACCTGTGCTTGCGCGTTGACATCTTTCAGCGAAAAGGTGAGCGGAAGGTTGGCCTGGTCAGCAAAACCCTGATACTTCGCCGGACGGGTCACGACCGTTCCGCTGGGCCAGTCGTAGTAACCGATATCCGTCAGGCCATCACCGTTATAATCCGCCAGCAAAGGGTTCCTGTCCGTGCCAAATCCTGACACGGCATAACGTTCTGTGCCCACGCCCCGGCCGTCAGGATTGATAAATACCTGCCAGTCCCCTGTGCTGCGTTTGAAGGCGTAAATGTCCGAGAGGCCATCACCGTTAAAATCACCGGTCATAATGGAATAGGAACTGTCTCCGGCGGAAAGCGTCTTCGCCGGGTCAACGGTGAACTTGCCGCTGCGATTATTTATGGCCACCTGCACGGTGAGCGCTGTGGCGGTCTTCTTTAAAAGAAGATCGGTGTAGCCGTCCCCGTTAAAATCGCCTGTTGTTAGTTCTTCGTTCGATCCGAATCCTGTCAGCCAGGTTCCGCCATCAACAAACTTGCTGCCATCTGACAGTGCAACGCGTAAAGTTCCTGTCGCAGCGTCATAACTGGCGATATCGGTCCTTCCGTCCCCATTAAAATCTCCAAGAATAAGACGTGAATTGACGGCAAATCCTTCAATCCACGTTGTCTTGGGGAGAAAGTTGCTGCCGTTGGACAGTGCCACCTTAACTGTGCCTGAGGACGGAAAGAACGTTGCCATGTCAGCGCGGCCATCGCCATTGAAGTCAGCCGAAAGATTGGGAATGATCACCTGGGAAGAATTCATCAGGTCGACCTGATCCGCCAGGTTGAATCCGAGATCAAAAGAAAATGACTCGTGCTGGTGATAATCGGTCATGAGAACGAGGTTATACCCGCTGCTCAGGGCCAGTGTGTTGCGGTCCGTGGTCGTTGCCCCGTTGACGTAAATTCCCCACTCGCCTCCGGAAGTGCCGTTCAAGGGGATCGTTTTAGGCTGCTGCGAATAAACATATGTCCAACATTGGATCGCGGTGTCCTGACCGGAAGATAATGTCAAGCGGCCGCTGGTATTTGTGGACCATTTCACGCCACCCACTCCGCCAGAAGAAGAGGTGTAGACCGGCCCCATATCCAGATCAAATGCCGGCACCGGTCCGTAATTGTCATGGCCGCGGTCATAGCCGCCGCCGATCTGACAATTCCAGAGATTGTCCCCTTGCACAGGAGTAGTAATGCTTTGTAAAGAATAATTGACTGGCTGGGCATCGTTATAGCGGATATTGAAGAGCGTCTTTGTTGTCTGACCATCGGCGGCAACATCATTGACCGTGGTCAAAAGGGAGCGCCCTGTCGAGTGGCTTGTTGCATACGTGAATTCGTATCGGCACATCAGCGTTCCATTGCCATAAACCTCGATCGCCTTCACGCGCCGACGCTCTTCTGTCTTGAAACCCTGCTGATAGCTGCTGGCGATGTCAGGCCGATCGGCTGTCTCAATAATGCTTCTGATGACATAAACAAAGTTTTCCGGCTTACTGGGGTCTGGCGTGGACGTGACCGGCTTGAGCTTGTCAACATAGCGGGCCTCGAATGACCCGTCTATCCGGTAATCGATCATGTAGAAGTTCCCAAACAGATCTCCGACGGTATCCAGGCGCCACTTGGAAACTTTTGTTCCTGACAGAACCTTTGACCCTGTCCTCTGGCCAAAGCAGAAGATCATGCCGTTCTTGGTGCGGGCGGTCCAGCTGCCGTTCTGAAAGGTGAATTTAACAAAGTCTCCCTCAACACGGGCACGGTATTCGCCGTTACCGATAGGGACAAGTTCGGCCGGTCCGCTCCCCAGGTCAGCCAGGAAAATATCGGTCGTGTCATTAAATTGTGGAACACCTTTCTTCAGTGAGCGGGTAATCTCTCCGAACCGAAGTCCCCATCCCCAGCCAAAAGGCCCGTTGCCTTGGGTCGGCGAATAGCCCAAAGTCAGGGAAGGTCCGACTCCCCGCCGGCCGGAGGGGATATTCAAAGGAATACTGATCGCCGCAGCACCGCTTGTAGGATCAACCGTGACGTTTTGGGCCAGATTCTGCGGCCGGGGGTCTGTGCTCGCTGGCGCGGCTGCCGCCATTGGCGCAGCGGCCATGGCGCTCATCATTTTCGCGGTGGATGTGCTCGCTGTCGTCACTTTAGAAGAAGCCTGCGCTTTTGCCGGGGGGACACCAGTGAGCTGATCAAGCGTAACTGTCTGGCCTGGCGTTGTCACGCCTTTGACCGTGCCTGTCGACGCTGTTGCTGCTGGGCTCGCGAAAGCCCCGCCACAAGAAAGAACCAAGCTCATGGCCACCCCTAGGAATGATTTTATCAATCTCATCATGGTATCCCCCCGGTTTTAAAGAGCGGGGACGTTCTTGTCCAGGCACACCCCCCATTGCCTTTCCCGTCCCGTCGGGAAAGCTGTGTTCCAGTGAACGTCCCGCTAATTCTTAATTTTTCTGGACTTCTTTATAATGCTCGATAACCTTGCCTGACAGCTCGCCATAAATATCCGCAGAGCGGCAAACGACCTGGTCGTACCACTTGTTGTCCTTGCCCTGTTCCCTGGGCAGGCCGACAAAAAGTCCCTTTTTGCCTTCCATGACACGGACGCCTTTGATCACAATCGCATCACTGACACACACATCAGCAAATGCTTTTAAGGATCCCGCATCCGGCAGGCGATACATTTTTTCGACTGAAAAACTAATAGCACTCATAGAATCTCCATTCCCCTGATCCCGGGCATGACCGGCCGGCGCGTTATCTGTTGCAAGTTGCGGCTCAAGGCCGGCCGATCACGCCTTCAGGATCAATTGTTCTTGGCCACCTCGTCCACTTTGGCCTCTTTTGCCTCTTTGGCTTTTTCTGCGGCTTTGGCCTTCAGGTAGCTCCTGGAAGGCTTATAGCCCTTGGCTTCCGCCTCTTCCTTGGTCATCTTCACTGTCTCACGGTTCTTGATGAACGGCGACTCCGCGTGATGATAGACCTTTCCATTCTTGGTCACGAAGACATCCTCCGCGAACGACAGCGTCGCGGCGCCCAGGGCCATGACCAGGCCCAGCACTAGTACCATCCATTTCCTCATAACTGTACCCTCCTTGGTTGTTGGTTGGAACGATGGCTTAACCTTCTTGAGAATTCTCCGCCGGTATAGGCATCGATGTGCGCTGATATCTCGTGGACCCGCATTTCGGCCGCCATGCGTTCGCCCTCCGACGGATAATGGCAGGAAAACAGTTCGATCTGCAGCCGGCGCCGTTCAAAATACAGACGCGTGACCTGGTCCAGCACATCAGCCCGCAGCTCAACCATCATCTTTGATCGTGAATCGATCGAGGTCTGGTCTGTGCTCCAGATGACATCAGACAGGTTCCAGCTCAATCTGGCATCCCAGTCGCGCAGCTCCCTTCCCTTTTGAAGCACATCCGGATTAGGGCCCGTGTCCCAGTGATAAAGCTCACCCGTATTCCTGTCGATCCCGAAAGAAAAGCTCGGGAAAAAGGCCTTGATCCTGGACTGCCGGTGCCAGGCATCGATCTTTTCCTTATCCGTATCTGAATAATGGATCGCCATTTTCTGGACTTCGCGGACCGACGGTTCCTGGGCAAAAGCTTTCTCAAAATTGGCATAACTCTTGAATTTGCAGGAATACGAAGGCATGCGGCCGGCCATAGCCAAAAGTTTGTCTTCACTGACAACGGACAGAATAAATACTCCGTTCCCTGACGCCAGAAGGTCGCCGGTCGGCATTTTCTTAAGTGAGGCGATCCAGGCTGCCCCAAGCCCCCGCGAACTCGAGGTCCATTGCCCATCGAGATAACAGGACACGCCTCGCTGGCCGCCAACGCAAGGCACAGGATCTTTTCCTTGGTTATCTAAAAGCACCAGCGTTTCCACTTCTCTTAAGATCAATCCCTCAGAGGATATTTCCTCCCACTGGCCGGTCTCTCCATTACCTCTGAAGATACCCTGCTGGGAGACGATATAGATCGTTCCTTCCATGATCTCGACCGCGCGGATAAAAATATTTTCTCCGGTTGGCGCGTCGTCAGAATCATCGGACAAGTCATCCTCGGCAAAGTTTGGACCTGTAAAAATCTTCTCAGCCAGATCTTCTCCTGCGTGCAAGAAATAGATATCCTGATCGCCGATGATAAT